>JAFRLI010000002.1 GCA_017431255.1 Victivallales bacterium | reverse complement strand
CTGAGGTTGAAGCCTGTCACGGGGCCTTGGAACCCGAAGCGGCGCAGTTCAGACCTGTACCAGCGCAGCAGTTTCTTCTCGGTCTCGTAGATGAACTGTGCGGCGTCATTGCCGTCGGCATTATCGTATTGGCCCAATTTCGTCCAGACGGGGATTTCCGTGAACGAGGCATATTTCGCCTTGGCACCCCAGGCCTGGTTCAGTTTCTGGATGGAGCCATATTTCTTTTTCAGGAATGCCTGCCAGTGCGGGGCGACTCCTTCGGGCGCGAACGGACGCAGGAAGCCGAACTCCTGTTCGTTGAAGCCGATGACCATTGCCAGTACGGGGTCCGTGGCGAGTTGCGTATTGGTGTACTTGTTTGTGTGAAGGAGGAGTTTTTCAACGCCTTTGGACCAGTTTTCGCGTACGGCAGGTTCCACGGCGATGCGCCATTTGAAGGACTTGATCGGGTCGCGCCCCTCGTCGGTCCAGAGATTGCCTGGGGTGTACCCACGCCAACTGGTCATTGCGTCGAACATCACGTAAATGCCACGCTTCTTGCAGCCTGCGATGGCATATTCAAAATTGTCCCAGATTTTCTCGTTAAAATCCAGAGGCTCCTTTGCGGAACTGAGGAGTGCGGAATCGAGGAAATGGGGGCGAATCATATTGTAGCCGTTGTGGGCGAGTTCATCCAGCCAGACATCCACGTCTTCGTGCGACATTTTGAGGAAAGGTCTGGGACTGAAGACGTTCACCTGGAACAGCGCTCGCCGTTTCGGATCCTTCTCATACCAGAAATGGCCATCGCGAATGATGACGTGCCCCAATTCGTCCACGGTCTTCCCGAAATCATACGGCGTGCGGTCCAGAACGGAACCCAATTCGGTGCGGACATCCGGGGTAAATGGGGCGACGCGCCACTCGTCGTTCTCCTGGATGACCAGAGGTTTCAACACGGGAAGTGGGAGGTCGACTTCGCAAAGGGTGGCTCCCAGCACGAGCCAGACGCATTTGTCAGCACTTTCCAAACGAACGTTGGCAATGGGGCCCAGGCTTACGGGAATGGGGAAGCGGCTGACAAAGAGCGCGGTCTCCTGGCGGGACTGCGGCACGGCGAGGACGGCGGGGAAGGCATTCGGGAGTTGATTCTTGCCCTGGTACCAGTCGCCGACATCCTGGCCGCTCTTCAAGGAGATGGTGTGCGTCTTTCCCTGAACGTCCGTGAAGCGGATGCTCCCGACCTCGGGATACGTCCAAGCCATCGTGTGGAGCAAATAGAGGCAGCGGAACTTTGTCGGTTCGGGAATGGTGAAAGGCAGGTCCGCCTTCTGGAGACCTTGAGGGAAATGCTGCGAGGATTTCAACGCAATGACGCATTTGCCTTTCGAGGTGGTCTGGAAGGGGATTCCTGCGTAGTCCATCTGGTTGAGAAAGGGAGCGAACTGTCTTCCGTCCTGGTTGTGTCCCTGGTCGGTCCAGCCGCCCTTGCCATCGCCGGCCTGGTCGTCCTCCAAAGGCACATTCGCGACCTTGCTGATCTGGAGCGGTACGCCAACGGGAATGGCTTTGAGGTTGCGAACTTGCAATTCTCCTGAGGTACGCTGCACCATGACGTTGAGGCGAATCTTCGTTGCGTCCGCAGGCAGGAAGACGTACCGTTCGTGGGACTGCCATTTGGTGCTTCCCAGCGGGAGCATAATGCTGGGATACTGCGCACCGCTCGGCGCAGCAACGCTGATTTCGACCTTGGCACGGTGGTATGCCTCTTTGCCTTGGGCGACATTCTTGGAGCACGCCTCAAAACTCAGACGCACAAAATGTCCCGCAAACTCCTTCACGTCCAACGCTCTGTCTGCCTGGGGGGCCTTGTCTGGATTGTCGCCCTTGAGCACAAGCGTATCCCCCTCAAACGTGACTTGATTGGACAGACGCCAGCCTTCCCGCTCTTGAGCAGTGCGGAAGGTGGTTTCGTATGCAACCAGGAAGGAAGTGCAGAGCACCAAGCTGGCGATTAGAGATGTTTTCATCTTGGTCCTTGGTTCTTAGTTGATGGTTTTGATGTTCGCAGTACCGAGTGGCTCGTGATTTTTCGAATTTTGGCGTGACATCAAGGCTTTGACAATGCTATTGTAGCAGGAAGAGGCCTTTTTCATTTGAAGGAAGAGACAAATCTCCCCCAAAGGAGTTCCTTCCTAGAAATCCAGGGAGGTACCCCTTTTCATGCAGCGAAAACAATATTTCTTGCCACTGCCGCAATAGCAGGGTGCATAGGGAGCAATGTCTTCAATCACGGCTTCTTCCAGGTAGATGGTTTTGGAAAGAGAATTGGGAAAAGAGAGCTGTTCCCTCTAATTTACTCTGGAAGCCTTCAAAATCAAACAGAAGAAGCCACAGATTTTTCCTCGGCAAGTGGAACAAAGCGTATTACGGGCTGGTTCTGTTCCCCTTGGGAACAAACTCATCCCATTTGCTCCAGAAATAACTTCCTTCGGTCGACCAGACACTAGAGGCAAGGGTCGCAATCTTAACACTCGTAACGTGACCGTCTGCATACAGCACATTGTTGTTGGTGCCTCCTCTGTGATGATAGAGAACGGCATTGACGAGGAACTCGGAGCGCTGACCGATGTTGGGACCAGGCCAACTGCGATTTCCTCTACAAACAAAAAAACCTTCGCAAAATAGCGCAGGGGTCAAATCTGGACAAACAAAAAACCCCTTCGCAAAAAGCGCAGGGGTCAAATCTGGAGCGGGCGAAGGGAATCGAACCCTCCTAGCCAGCTTGGAAGGCTGGAGCATTACCACTATGCTACGCCCGCATTCGGTAATATTTAATATAAAACATCTTTTTACACCTGCAAGGCACTTCGGCTAAGTTTTTCAAAAAAAAGTAACATTCCGTTCCATCATGAGGAAGGGTTCTAAACACAATGCAGGAGACAGTAAAATACGGAAAATATGGGAATGGATTTGACAAATGCGATGATTGACCACACCGAGTTTGAGCGATAAGCCATCGCGCCGCACCGTGAGGGCGGTTGGGATGAAAGTTTTGCAATTCCCTCTTGAGAATGGAGGAATGGGCTACCAGCGCATTTCGGCGTAGGGATCGTCGCGGGCGGTGCGTTTGTCGTTGTAGAGGTCGGCTTCGTTCGCGGGGGAGTTGGAGGCGAGGCGTTGCGCCCAGTAGTTCGGTTTGGTGGAGCGGCATGCGCCGAGGTTCTGGAGAACGAGATTGATGAGTCGGATGGTCTGGACGCGCGTGAAGATGAGGTCCTGGCGCTCCCTCGGCTCGAAATCCCCGGGAATTGCACTGACCCAGACGAGGCGACCCTTGCCAACGGGGAGTTCCGCCAGCACGCCAGTTGGCGAAGTCCAGCCCGCCATCTTGCTCGCGATGACGGGGAGGTCCATCTTCTTGCGCCAGCGAATGTCCGCGATGGAGAGACCGCGGAACGCGGCGGGAAGCGGTCCTTCCAGCGGATTGAGCCAGTTGACCTTGCTCTCGACGGTGAACCCGCCAAGCGCGTTCTGGAGCAGTTTCGCCTCGTCTGCGGTCAACCCGAGGGCGACGACGGTGCCACCGTCCTTCGCAAACTGCGCGAGTTTCGTGCCATTGGAGGAGAGCCACGACTGGCAGCTGCGTCCAAGAACCTGGATGCCCATGGAACCATTCACGGTCCCCTGCGGAAAGGCGCTGGTGTCGGGTTCGGTCATCTTGCCGCCGACGTAGGCAACGGAGGCCTCAACGGAGGCGTTCGCTTCGTTCAGATACCTGGCGAGGTTGGCGAAGAGGATGTCGGCAGCGGGTTCGCGACCGAGGCGATCAGAGATGTCGAGGTTGCAGAAGAGGATAGTTCCCTTGCCGCAAGGGACTTCCCAGAGCGTGGTATAGCGTAGCGCGAAGCCAGTGTCCAGCAACGGCCGGACGACGTTGGCGTGCGGCTTCTCGACGATGGTGGAGGCGACAACGCCTTCCTGCGAGCAACGCCAGGTGCGCTTCGCGCGCTGGTTGGTTTCCATCGTCTCGGGTTCGCCGTCAATCGGACCGAAGGAGGTTTTGCCGCGCCAGTCGGTGAAACTGACGTCACGCAGTCCCTTGAGGACGGGGTGCGCGGAGTCGCGGAGCCAGGACTGCCTAGAGCCGGGCGTAAACGCGCGCAGTCCGAACACGCGATGGAACGTCTGGTCGGAGTGTTCGCAGACGAGGACGCGCAGTCCGTTTTCCAAGTGCTTCGCAACGTCCTGGAGTGCAACGCAGCCGGCAATGGTGTCCAGCGCGTTCGCACCGATGACAAGGACGCGCGTTCCCTGCGGTAGCGCGGCGGCCGCCTGTGCTACGGGGAGTTTCCAGCCGATTCGCGCGAGGCCCGCGGTGGTCTTGCCGGCGGGGTCGAGAAGGACCCAGCCAGATGGCGGCCTCGGCACCGTCGCGACAGGGAAGAACTGCATCGCGAAGGACTCGACGGGAACCTCGGTATTGCCCGCTCGCACCGTTGCGCGAAGTTCGGCGTCCGTCTCCATCGCGACTACAGGAACTGTAAACGCAAACGGGAGAATGGCGGACTCTGCTGGCTGAATGGTGATATGCTGCCTCGCGAGTTCAGTGGCCTTGCCTCCTACCACCAGCGAGACGGTTGCCTCGAAATCCATCGGCTTGCGCAGGTCGTTCAAGAGGACGATGGTCTTCTCGACCTTTTCCCCCGAACGGAACGCGTGTTCGACCGTATACCAGCGCTCCTTCGGACCGCCGAGGTATGCATAGGTGCGGGACATGTAGCGTTTGAAGGCAGCGCGGCGCAGAGTCGGCTCGTACCACTCCCTTTCGTCGGGGGTATCTGTGTCGAAGAACGAGCGAATTTCGCCGCCGCCTCCGGTGGAACGCGTCCAAGAGGTGATCAAGCGTCCCGGATACTGCGTCTTGGTCCAGTCCACATCGCATTTGACGGGCGGCGGGGTGATATACGAGTAGCCGTTCGCCTTGAACTTCAGCGGACGGTGCGTGTTGTTCTCCCAGGCGTTCATCCCGCCCGAGAGCCCCCACGTGCGCCAGTACTGGAACATATTGCGGTAGGTAATGACGGCGCATTCGTCCACCACGCGCGGGTAGGTGTTGCTGAAATAGGAGTAGGAGGATTCCCAAGCGCGTCGTTTTGCATTCCAGAGAGACTGGATGACGTCCACGTAGCGGGGTTCCTCGATGCGGTAGGCTCGTTCGCCGAGCAGGATGGCGGCGTACTCGGACTGAAGCGGCTCATTCATCCACCAGCTGCGTGGGTCGCGCATCTGGAAATCTCCCGGATAGGGAATGGAGTGTTCGACCATCATAAGAGGCATAACGCCGTCCTGCGACCAGCCGGCCAGCCATTCGCGGAGGTCCTGCTGCTCAGGCCAGCCGAGGTACATATTGACGGTGTAGATCTCGCCCGCGTTGCCGCAGGCGTGATTGTAGGAGTGGCGAGTCGGATCCAGTTTGCGTATGAATGCGTTGGACCAGAGCAGACGCTCTTCGACGAGATTGCCCGAGGTTCCCTTGGGGAATCTGCGCTTGCCGTTCAGAAGAAGCGGGTTCTGGTCCTGGTGATAGTATCTGGCATTCATATTCATACGCCAGAGGACGAGGGACGGGCTGTTGGCGTACTTGTCTACTAGGAGGGTCGCGACGTCGCGCCAAATCTCGGTCGCAGGCGTGTCCAGGGAAGATGGGAGAATCTGTGGAAGTTTGGGAACGGAGATGGCCGCCATAATGCCCATTTCGTCGCAAAACTCGAGAAGTTGCTTGGTCGCCATCGGGCAGCCGGGAAGTTCGTTGTCCTCCATATAGACGAAGTTGTATCCAGCCTTCTGAATCTTGTTCAGCCAGTGTCGCATTGCGGCGGGTGCGCTCCAGCCGTCGTTCAAAGGCCAATAGCAGCAGGGGAACAACTTGATTTTCACGCCGTTCAAATAGAAGAACCGTCCCTTGATGGTGAAGTCGCGGAAGCCGAAGCGTTCGGGAAGCGTTTGGGAGAGGAGTTTCCCGTCCTGGAGGATGGAGAGTTTGAGTTCGTAGAGGGTGGGGCTGTCCACGTCCCAAAGTTGCGCGTCCGCCCAGGCGACCTTCGCGTCGATTTCCTTCGCGCCGACGGGGACGGCGCCAGTGAACTGCGCGGTCTGCTTGCCGCCGCGCGTGACGTCAATGCGCCAGGTGGCATTTGCGGGTGCTGGAGAGGAGAGCGGTGCACGGAGAGCGAGGGTCTTGTCTGCCTTGGCGACGATGCGCGGACGCGCGACGCGGCAGGGGCTGTCGTCGCTGACGCGCAGGAACACGTCACCGAAAATGCCTGCGTCCTGCAGTTTGGATTTCAGTCTGCCCGTGTAACTGGGCTGCGCGTCCTGCGGACGGCGTGCCTCGACCAGCACTGCCAGTTCCAGTTTCCTGCCAGGTTGCACAAACTTCGTGATGTCGATTTCACCGCCGTTGAACTGGACGACGCCCGCCATCTTCCCGTCGCAGTAGAGGGTGGCGGTGGTTGCAACGCGCTCGAAGCGGACGGAGAGGCGCTTGCCCTGCCAGTTTGCGGGAATGTCAACGGTGCGGCGGAACCATCCAAACGGGCATAAGTTGTCTTTTCCTTGGTCCTGTGGATGCCAGAAGGTCATGGAATCGAACCAGTTGCCTGGGATGAACGCGCTGCCCCAATTCTCGTCCTTCGGGACGGTCGACTGCACTGCGCCCGGATAGGTTTGCTTGAAGACGCGGATGTTGTCAATCCAGAGTTTGCCGTGCAGGTTGCCATTGCGGTTGCGCGGGACGAGAACCTTGAGCGCATAGCAGTCCTTGGAGATGAGGATGGGAGTCATGATGGTCCGCCAGCCGCTCTTCAGGGGAATGGAGCCGGAGAAAGCCTGGAACAACTTCCAGTCTCTGTGGTCTTGGAGTTCGGCGGCAAAGGGGTCTCCCTTCAGGTCGGTCTTTACGTCAAAGCAGAGAAATGCGGGAATGTTCCTGGGGACATCCCTGATGAGGAAGAAGATCTGGTACAGGTCGACACCCCTTTCGATGTCCACGTCAAAGCGAAGAGAGGCCTTGCCTGCAGTGTGCTCCGATTCATCCACGGTGGTCTTGATTTTGACCCTGCGATTGGTTCTGATATCCCAGATTTTAGGATCGAGGGATTCGACATCGTACTGGTAGAGCACCGCATTGTCTGCGGGCCTTGCTTCCGGTTCGCTACGGAAGTCCCAAAGGCCATTGATACAGTACTCCACCTCGGTTGCCGATTGGGTTTTCCATGCGTTTTTCAGATCCCAGTCGCGGAATGCGCCATTGGGCGGCGGGGGATTCAGCGTGACAGCGTACAAACTGACGGAGAACAACAAAAACAGAAGAGTTCGTTTCATTGTGAATTGCATGGGTTCTGTATGTTTGGTTTTACCGATGTTGCACAAAATATGCCTTGCCTTTGGGAAAAATCAAGAGGCAAGGTCTTCGTATTCTCTACCAGTTT
>JAFRLI010000311.1 GCA_017431255.1 Victivallales bacterium | reverse complement strand
GTGCCGTTGTTGTAGACGGAGGCGAGGAAGGGGACGGCGTGGACGAGGTGGAACCAGTCGTTGAGCGCGGAGTTGAAATAGGTGTCCAGTCCGTTGATGGTGGTGATGTCTTCCATGACGCGGTTGCCCTTCAGGAACTTCCACGGGGTGCTCTTGGGGAGGTCGAAGAAGAGGTGCATGGGCAGTTCGTCGAACTGAGGATTGGGGGCGAAGGTGCCGAGAGTGGGGTCGAGGAAGTTCTGTCGCTTTTCGAGGTTGTCGAAACTATCGGCGTCGCTGATGCGTTGCCAGGAGAGGGTGGAGAACCAGACGGTTCCGGAGAAGGGGTTTTCGAGGGTGAGGAAGAGACCGCCTTCCTCGGGGACGGTTTCCACGACAGGGGTATTCTCTTTTCCGACGAAGGAGCTTGCGAGGTCGGCGAGACCGGCTTCATCCTCGGCATTGGCGGCAGGGGCTTCGCCCTCGACGGGTTGCGCGGTATTTTCGCCCTCGGCGGGGACTTCGGCAGTCACAAGGGGAGTTTCGGTGGTTTGGGCGGGTTTGGCGGCGGGCGCGGCAAGGGTCATCGGAACTTTTATTTCCATATAATAGCAGTGCCAGGGGAAGGAGCCGCGGGTCTTGAACGGAGACTCGAATACGGCGGCGGTGTTGCCGTTGCCATCGTTGATGGTGGCGGTGAGTCTTGGGGCGCCAGACCAGAGGTCGGTATCGCGTCCTGCGTCCTGGGCCTTGAGCCAGACGAAGAGGCGGATGGTGTCACCGCGCATGGAATAGAGTTCCAGCGGGGAAAGAATGGGCTTGATCAGGACGAGGCGCTTGCCGCCTTCGAGTTTGATGGCGGGCAACGTGGAGTTCTTGAGGGAGGAGTGAATTGCGTCGTCAACCAGGACGGCTTTTTGCGCGCCATCCAGCACCTGCCACGGAACGATGGTGGAATGGCTGTCGGCAATGCCGTGCATGAAAGTGTTCCACAGGGTGGAACGGTTGTCCTTGTTGATGGGAGAAATCCCTAGTTTGTTCGGAAGAACGAGGTTCTCGACAGAGTAGTCCCCGATGTTGACGACACGGCCGCCCTGCAGCACCACGGGTTTCCACGAGGGAGCTTGCGGTGCAACGGGCTCCGAGGTTTCCTGTGCCTGCGCGGCAAGGAACGTGGCGGTCAGAAATATCGAACTGTAGCGGAGAATGTGTTTCAGCATAGTTCACCTGGCTGGGGTCTGAAAGGATGAAAGGCGAAAGTTACAAAGATTCCTCTAGTAATTTTATCCGCTTTCCTCCAAATGTCAATAGGGTAAGTGCAATTTTTCTTGGAAAATGCGAAAAAAATGTGATTTCCCATAGGATTTGATGGGAAAAGACTTGGCCCCGCTGAACGCGGGGCGTGCCGCCCTGGCGGGGCTGCAGGGCGTGCCACCCTGTCGGTTCTGCAGACCGCGCTTCGCGCGCTTGCACTCCCTTCCTGGGCCGCGCGGTGCGCTGGGCATGCCGCTTTTTGGGTTCTGCAGGCCGTGCTCCGCGCGGCCAGAAAGGGCGTGGTGCCAGCACGGAGCACGGCCCTGCAAAACTGCTAGCAAGGCAATGGTTTGTTTCCTGCAGTATTACGCCAGTGGGGAAATGTGTGCGAAGGCGGCAGGGAGGAGGGAGAGGAGGTCGTCGGCGATGAGGGAGCGTGCTGCGCCCGGGAAGAGGTCTGCGGCAGTGCCGTGAACGCAGACGGCAAGGCGTGCGGCCAGATAGGGGGGGAGTTGCTGCGCAAGAAGCCCGGCGAGGATGCCGGCCAGAACGTCTCCCGTGCCAGCGGTGGCAAGCGCAGGATTCCCTGTGAGGTTGAGAGAAGTCTCGCCGTTGGGGGACGCTACGACAGTATGGTGCCCCTTGAGAACGATGACGGCGCGAAGGGCGGCCGCCAGGACCCGCGCCTGCTCTGCACGTGAGGCCTTGATGGCTTCCGGTGCGAATGCCTGCAGGAGCGTTTGCATTTCGCCTGGATGCGGTGTCAGGACGGCGGGGATGGAGCGTTGTATCAAGGGTGTTGCGAGTTCCGGAACGCGTGCGAGGAGGCGCAGTGCGTCGGCGTCCAGAACGAGGCCCTGGGTACGGGGAAGGAGTGCCTGGAGGAAGGCTGGGGGGACATCGGGACCGATGCCTGGCCCAATCAGAATAGTATTTGCACGCGCGAGGGTGGGTTCGAGTTCTGGGAGATGGGATTCCTGAAAATGGGTGGCGTCGGACTCGCCAACGGAAAGGGTGATGATGGCAGCGGGGACGGCTCGCGTTGCGCCAGCGGCAGGACGTGCCAGAGTGACAAGACCCGCGCCGCTGCGAAGGGCGGCCTCGGCAGCGAGGCAGGGGGCCCCCGGGTAGTTGCGGGAACCCGCGATGCAGAGGACGTGCCCGAAGGTGTTCTTGTGGCTGTCGGCGGGGCGTCGCGTCAGGGCGAGGCGTGCGTCGCGGATGGCAAAGGCCTCGGCGACGGGGACCGCGCTTGCCGCGACCTCGTGCGGAAGCCCGATGGGAATGACGCGGATGATGCCTGTATTGGCGGGACCATTCTCCTGGAAGAGGCCGATTTTTGGGCGGCTCATGGTGAGGGTCAGGTCGGCATGGATGGCAGGGTCGCCTTCGCCGGTGTCGCCGTTGAGGCCGCTGGGAATGTCCAGGGAGACTACGGGACAGCCGCTATTGTTCACCCAGTGGATGGCTGCCGCACACATGCCGGTGGCGTTGCCACGTAGGCCTGTCCCGAGAAGACCGTCTACGAGGATGGCGTCGGGTGGCGGTGCGGGCGGCAGGAACTCGACACGTTGCACGGTGGGCGGAACGGTCGCGAGGACGTCGGCTGCCGGGTAGAGGTACTCAGATGGCTGAGATGTCTGGAAAAGCAAGACACGCTCCCCGGCGTTGGCGAGTTCACGGGCGACGACGAAAGCGTCGCCACCGTTGTTCCCTTTGCCGGCAAGCACGAAGAAACAACGTCGGCGAAAGAATGGCTTCTCCGCAAAACGCAGAAGTTCCCGCGCGGCACCGACGCCCGCGTTTTCCATAAGTTGCAGGGAGGAGACACGCTGCTCAATGGCAGCCGCCTCCAGACGCTTCATTTCTCCGACAGTGATGATGTGCATTTTTTTAAGTTTTTAAGTGGTTAGTGGCTAGTGGTCAGCGGTTAGCTACTAGCCACTAGCCACTAGCCACTGACCACTAGCCACTAGGAAGAGAAGGCGAACACGGTGAATACGAGGAGTGTGGTGTCAGGCGCCTGCCAGGAGAGTGGCGGCAGACCTGCTTTTTCCTCGCAGAGGCAGGAGAGGAATTGCACCTTGTCGGGAAGTTGTTCCCAGACCTGGGGCAGGAAGAGACCGCTGCGACCGCCACGCCGAACAAGAACGCCGTGGACGCCTGGTTGGATTTCATCGGCAGACGCGACCTTTCGCATGGGGGATAGGACTGAGATCTCAAGTTCGAGTTCCCTGAGTTCGCCGGTCGTGACTGGTTGGAAGCGTGGGTCTTCCTGGGAGGCGGCATGGGCCATGTCGTAGACAGCCTCCCAAAGTTCGCCTTGCGCGACGGTGTAGCCAATGCAACCGCGCAGACGTCCATTTTTGTGCAAAGTGACAAATGCTGGTGCTCGCAGGTGCAAATCAGGCATGCCTTCGGGCGGTTCGTAGTGGTAATCCAACCCTGCGGCCGAGGTCTTGATGCGCTCCCGTGCCATCTTCAGAAGTTCTCGCTGCGCTTCGGGAGCAATCGAAAACTCGGGACGCGCAGAAGCCTTCTTCACAAACATCGCCGACGCATATCCGACGACTTCACGCGACTCGCCGTCACGGACGTCTCCGCTGTTCGCACGCGCCAGCACGTCTGCCGAGGTCACGCCACGCTTGCGGCACCATGCGATTGCCGTTCCGACGCCGCCCGCCGAGCAGATGGTCGTCTCCACATGCGGCAACGGGATGACTTCGTGCTGCCGCGCACACAGTCCAGGCAAATCCATCAGCGCGATGGAATCGACGGTTTTGCGGTCGAGTTGCCTGGCGTCGTTCTGGGAAGGGTAGTGGGAGAGGTCGGTGCTGGCGAAGAGGAGGAGTTTTTTGTTGCCGGCGGCACGCGCCAGGGCGTCTGCCAGAAGTTGGCAGTGGACGGGTGTCGCTTCTCCAAATAAAATCGGGAGGATTTTTGCCTCGGGTTTGAGGGTCTGCAAGAATGGCAGATGTACCTCGATGGTGTGCTCTTGTGCATGCACGCCAGAATGCACCGCCGCTGCATGGCCGAGTTCCTGCAAGAGGGCATGCCGCAAGGCGGTATCGACTTGCGTGGTGCCCAGTGGCGTCTCCCAGGCGTCTGCATCTTCGAAGATGGCGACAATCTCTCCTGCGGCGGCACCGAAGTCGTGCCCGATGATGACGGCTGTCTCAAAGTCCGCTTGCGCCAGCGCCAGATAGGCTGGCGCGGCTACCGCCGCCGAGTAGACATATCCCGCATGCGGTGCCATCACCGCCAAAACCTCCCCCTGCGGGCACGGCTTCTCCGCTTGGGAAAGGTAACTTTCCACGAGCGTGCGAAGCGTGGCGGGATTCCCTGGATAAAATCTGCCTGCGGCGGCTGGTTTGCGAATCATCGGCGTCACTCCTGCAATTTGCGGTCGTCCTCTTCTACTTTGCGACGGCGCTTGTCACGGTCCGCCTGAAGGCGTTCGCGCACATCTGCGTCAGAGAGCGCGACAATCTGAGCGGCCAATAGCCCTGCGTTCGTTGCACCGCCAGAACCGATTCCCACCGTTGCAACGGGAATCCCGCCAGGCATTTGCACCGTGGCCAGCAAGGCGTCCAGACCGTTCAGCGCCCCGCCTTCCACAGGGATGCCAATGACTGGCAGCAGCGTACGCGCCGCAACTGCACCAGCCAGGTGCGCAGCACCGCCGGCTGCCGCTATCAGCACTTGAATGCCACGAGCCGCCGCTCCCGACGCATACTCCGCTACCTGGTCCGGCGTGCGATGCGCCGACATGACACGAACCTCGGTCTCTATGCCCAGGTCCTTCAATGTGTCAATGCACTTCTGAATCTTGGGAAGATCCGAACTGCTTCCCATTAACAAACCAACTTTGGCAGACATGATTGCTCCTTATCGTTCAGGGGGAAACTTGGAAAAGGAATGAGGGGGATTTAGAAAAGGAATGACGCATAAACATAAATAATATAGTCCTCTTTCTAGCTTTCGCAATGGAAGCCGGGGGCTTGGCAACGGCGGGACGCCGTCAATAACAAAGAATCAATCTGCAAAATTTCGGTCTCCGCGTTTTTTTGTGGGGCGAGCGACTTGCAAAGGAGGCCACCAGGGCGTAAGGTATTGTGCCGCCGTGCACACCAATTTTCAGAGTAGTGTCTGATGCGATTGTC
>JAFRLI010000310.1 GCA_017431255.1 Victivallales bacterium | reverse complement strand
CCGGCCGCGCGGAGCGCGGCCTGCAAAACCGGCGAGGCGGCACGCCCCGCCTGCCGTGGGCGCGCGCCTTTCCGGCCGCGCGGAGCGCGGCCTGTAAAAACGGTCGCCTTGTCCGTTAAAGTTCGAGGGAGATGGCGATGACGGCGGGAACGCCGTTGCCACAGGCGGAAACGATGTCGAGGGTACGGATGGCTTTTTCGGGGTGCGGATTGGCGAAGCGGCAGCACTGGAGATTGATGACGCCATGCGTTACGTTGGAGGATTCCAGTGCGATTTTTGCGTTTGCAAGGGGGGCATTGCCCCACCAGCCGCCGATTTCATAGCCTGCACGGCAGGGGAACTCCATTTGGGAACCGTCCGTGTAGTGGATGCGGTAGGTGACAACAGGTTCGCCTTTCTTTGGATTCCAGCCGAGCGTGTGCAGAAAATAGAGTCGTTTTGCCTTTTGGCCGACGGGGATGCCTGCGGCTTCCTTCGGGAAGAAATCGCGGTTGGGACTGTAGAGGATGATGGCACCTTTGCCGTCATTTCTTGATGGGGTGATGATTTTGAAGGGAACGCCTGCACATTTGACGTTGCCCGTGGGCATGAATGCAAAGTCGTTGCTGCCCTGGTCAAACCAGCCGCCCTTCTTATCGCCGGCGACAGGGTCGGCGAAACCCATGTTGGCGAACTTGGAGAGGTCTACGAAGGAGAACTTCTTTCCTGCCACGTCGTCGAAGAGGCGGTCGTGATTGTTTTTGTCTGCGAGTTCTCGTGTGCGCTTTGTAAACTCCTCCATGTGAGGTTTTTCAGCAGCGAGTTTTTGGGAGAAGAGAGTTTGGAGACCTGCCTTGTCAAGCGGGGTGTATTCGGGGCCCGGCGCGTCTTTGAGGAGGAGGAAGATGGAGCGTTCCTGTCCTGGGAGGATGGCGTCAAATCCGCGTGCGAGGTCGGCTTTGTTCCAGGTGGAGGATTTGCCGTTGAGGACGAGGCGTTTTCGGATGTAGTCGACGAGGTGGTAGGGGCCATTGTCGTCGGCGATGAACCACTGGACGCGTCCCATCTTGGAGTCGAGGTCTCCATGGTTGAGGAAGTAGAGGAGTTTGAAGGAGCCCCGGTCGATGTCGAGGATTTCGCTACGGGAAGGTTCGGTTCCGTTGGCGAGGAGGATGCGTCCGTGGCGTGGGGGTGCGAGTTTGTCAAGAGCCTTTCGAACGGCAGCGATTCCGGCGGGGGTGTCGCTGGCGAATTTCTGGATGTGTTCCTGGAATGGGGGGAGTTTGCGTGCATATTCGTCGAAGGAGAAGGCGTCCATGTCGGCGAGAATGGTGCCGCCGTTGGCGACGAACTGCTCTGCGGCACGCATTCCTTCAGGGGAGGCGTAGAGTGCGGAGGGGACGAGGAGAACCTTGATGTTATCCTTGGCGAGGTTTGGGATGTCCTGCTCGAAGACGACGCGGACGGGGTAGTGTCCGTGGTGTGCGAGCGCGTACCAGGCGTAGAGTCGGTCGTGGTACTTGAAACGATGGTAGGAGAGCATGCGGACGGTCGGGTATGAGAAGAGGATGGCGACGGTAGCGGGGCGCGTGCGCGGGAAAGGCATCACCTTGTCCAGCAGGGGCTCCAGTTCAGCCTCAAGGACCTTCCAGGCGTCGAGTTGGTCGGGTGGGTAGTTGTAGGGGTTGAGGATGCACGAGGATTTATACGAGGGTTGCTCGACGATCTTGCGTGCGTCCGCAAGCGTCTTCCATTCCCAGGAGCGCTTGTCGTAGGAGTAGGTGAAGGAGGCGGAGACACCGTGCATAATTTCGCTCCAGTGTGAAGTGATGACGTCCTCGCGCTTACTGGGGACGCGTAGGCCGTTCTCGATGCGCGTCTGGTAGTGCTCGTTGTTGTAGATGGGCTTTTTCCCTTTGGCGAGAGCCTGGTAGAAGTCCATCAGGAACCAATGCTCGTCGGCCTTCGTGACCGTGACCTCTTCCATTTCGTTCTTCGCGGCAGTGGGATTGGAGAGTCCGAATCCGATGCCGCCCTCGTGCGCGAGGACGTCGAGCACATCAGCGAAGCGCGTATAGTCCATTCCCGACTGACGTTCCTTCGGGATGCCGGCGATGGCACTCTGCTCGGTGAAGTAGACGTTGGTGCGCTGATCGATGGTTCGGATATAATCTGCGAACTCCTTGAGGATTTCGCGGTATCGGTCGGAGAGGAACTTCATAAAGTCGCTCCAAAGGCCCTGGTAGAGGTGGAGGTCGGTTTCGCGAGAGAGCGCGAGGAAGGACGGGAACTTGGTGCCCCAGAGTTGGTTTGCCTGTTCGATGGTATGGTACTTTGCCTGCATCCTTCTAGCGAACTCCTTGATGTTGTACGGGCAGGCGCACTGGTAACTGGATTCGTTGAAGATTTCCCAGAGATAGACGTTCGCGCCGTTTTCGAGCGCGGAGATGGTGCCTCCGCGCAGATAGTTCTTGTAGTACCGGTTGCCGAGGGGATGTTCGGGGCAGTAGGGGATGAATTGGTGCCAGTGCGCATTGTGCTGATTCAGCGCGCGATCCTTGTCGGGTTGCTGGTCGTGAAGGGCGCGTCGGTATCCGAACGCGAAGTCCATCACGATGGGCATGTCCTGCAGGTCTTGGATAAAGCGCTTGTTGTCCTCCAAGTCGATTCTCAGTTTTTCGTCCACATCCAGACCGAAGAGCGCCTGGCCAGGCAACATGATTGCGGCGGAGACCTGCGTGGAATTCATTCCCATCTTGCGGAAGTGCTCCTTGGATGGGCGTTCGACGTAGGCGAAGTGCCCGATGCCCTGCGGGTCGGGATTCTTATCGGGCCAGCTCTTGTATTGTGTGCGGGAGGTAAAGCCGCCCAGCGCATAGAAGGGCTTGCCGTTGAGATAGAACGTACCGTTCTTGATTACGGGGCGCGGACGGTTGTCGTCGCGGAACACGGCAGGTTTTGAGAAGTGCTCGACGAGTTCGCGCGCTAAGGCGGATTGGGGCGCAGGCGCGTTTTCTGGCGTGGCAGGTGTTTTTGCGAGTGGCGCAGGCGCGGCTTGGGGGGTGGTAGGTTTGTCGTCGAGGGTGAGTGAGACATCGTCGAAGTACGCTTCGGCAGTGCTCTTGAAACGGTTTGCGCAGGAGAAGCCGACCTGGACGATGGCCGCGTCCTTGGGGATGTCAATCGTGCGCGAAAGGTGGAACCAGCCGGTGGGTTCCGTGGTGGCGGTGGTGATTCGCGATTCGATGGGCTTTTCGTTGGGGACGCGTACCAAGATGTGGATGTCAACTACATTGGGGGAGGAGGCGGTGACCTGCTTGACCCAGGCCGAGAAGGTCAGGCTGTGACCGCGCACCTTCTTGAGTTCGGCAGGGGAGAGGACATAGTTGAGGGTATGGTTGCTATTTCCCGCGTCTTGATCCACGAGATGCAGGGATTTCCTGCCCGAATGGACGATCTCGGTGCTGTGTTCCAGTTTTGTAAACTCGCCCTGGATGCGCCAGGTTCCTTTCGGCGACTTGTCGCGCATTGGAAGGGATTTTTCGAATCCGGGATCGGGGAAGAGGTTCTCCGCTCCAGACGCGACTGGCGACGCAGCAATGACGGTGGCCATGAACAGGGGCAGGGCATTCAGAAGAAGACGTTCTGGGTGACGCATTGGAGTAATCCTAGAGTAAGGAGGGAATTGCAAAACTCTCATCCCAACCGCCTTCATGGCGCGGTACGATGGCTTCATCGCTCAAACCCGGTGTGGTCACCACACCACGTCTTCGCTCTTCGTCCTCGCTTGCGGCGTTTTGGCTGTTGGACAGTAGTTTCGCAATTACCTCTATGGTGCACTGGATGTTTGGGAGCAGTCTGGGAGTTATGGAGTGATTTCAGTCCCCTCGGTTTCGGGACGTTTACAGTTCGAGGGAGATTGCGATGATGGCGGGGACGCCTTCACCGCAGGCAGAGATGAGGTCGATGGTCTGGATTGTCTTTTCGGGGTTCGGGTTGGAGAAGCGGCAGCACTGGAGATTGATAATGTTTTGCATGACATTAGAGGATTCCAGGGCGATTTTTGCATTTTCGAGAGGAACATTTCCCCACCAGCCGTTGATTTCGTAGCCGGCTCGGCAGGGAAAATCCACCTGGGAACCGTCCTCATAGTGGACGCGGTAGGTGACGACACGGTCGCCATTCCTGGGATTCCAGCCGAGGGTGTGCAGGAAATAGAGCCGTTCCGCCTTTTTTCCGACGGGAATGCCCAATGCCTCCTTCGGGAAGAAGTCGCGGTTGGGACTGTAGAGGATGATGGCGCCTTTGCCGTCGTTCTTTGCAGGATCGAGGATGGTGAATGGGACACCTGCGCAGGTGACGTTGCCCGTGGGCATGAATGCGAAGTCGTTGCTGCCCTGGTCGAACCAGCCACCCTTCTTGTCGCCGGCGACGGGGTCTGCGAAGCCCATGTTGGCGAACTTGGAGAGGTCGACCGATGCGAATCTCTTGCCTGCCACATCGTTGAAGACGCGGTCGCTTTTTGCTTTTTGTGCGAGTTCGTTGGCTTGCTTGTGGAATGCGTCGATATGCGGTTTTTCGGCGGCGAGTTTTTGGTCGAAGAGGGATTTGAGTCCCGCCTTGTCAAGCGCGGTGTATTCTGGGCCTGGGGCGTCTTTGAGTAGGAGGAAGACGGAGCGTTCCTGCCCTGGGAGGATGGCGTCGAACCCGCGTGCGAGGTCGGCTTTGCTCCAGGTGCGGGATTTGCCGTTGAGGACGAGGCGTTTTCGGATGTAGTCGACGAGGTGGTAGGGGCCGTTGTCATCGGCGATGAACCACTGGACGTGTCCCATCTTGGTTTCGAGGTCACCGTGGTTGAGGAAGTAGAGGAGTTTGAAGGAGCCGCGGTCGATGTCGAGGATTTCGCTACAGGTAGGTTCGGTTCCGTTGGCGAGGAGGAGGCGTCCATGACGAGCGGGTGCAAGTTTGTCGAGTGCCTTGCGGATGTCGGCGATGCCGTTGGGGGAATCGCTGTCGAACTTTTGGATGGTGCCCTGGAAAGCCGGGAGTTTGCGTGCGTATTCATCGAAGGAGAATGCGTCTTTGTCGGCGAGGATGGTTCCGCCTGCGGCGACGAACTTTTCTGCGGCTTGTTTCGCCTCGGGGGATGCGTAGAGTGCGGAGGGGATGAGAAGGACTTTCACGTCCTTGGCGAGGTTGGGAAGGTCCTGTTCGAAGACGATGCGGACGGGGTAGTGTCCATGGTGGGCGAGGGAGTACCAGGCGTAGAGTCGGTCGTGGTATTTCAGGCGGTGGAAGGAGAGCATGCGGACGGTCGGGTATGAGAAGAGGATGGCGACGGTGGCGGGACGCGTGCGCGGGAAGGGCATGACTTTATCCAGCAGCGGTTCCAGTTCGGCTTCCAGGATTTTCCAGGCGTCCAATTGGTCTGGCGGGTAGTTGAACGGATTCAGGATGGAGGAGGATTTGTAGGAGGGTTGCTCAACGATTTTGCGGGCGTCTTCTTGGGTTTTCCATTCCCAAGAGCGCTTGTCATAGCAGTAGGTGTAGTTGCCAGAGACGCCGTGCATGATTTCGCTCCAATGGGAGGTAATGACGTCTTCGCGGCGGCTGGGGACGCGGAGGCCGTTTTCTATACGAGTCTGGTAGTGTTCGTTGTTGTAGATGGGCTTCTTGCCCTTGGCGACTGCCTGGTAGAAATCCATCATGCACCAGTGCTGGTCGGCCTTGGAGACGACGACCTCTTCCATTTCATTTCTGGAAGCGGTGGGATTGGAGAGACCGAATCCGATGCCGCCCTCGTGTGCGAGGACGTCCAGGGCGTATTCGAAGCGGGTGTAGTCCATTCCAGAGTATCGTTCCTTGGGGATGCTGCTGATGGAACATTGTTCGGTGAAGAAGACGTTGGTTCGCTTGTCGATGGTGCGGACGTAGTCGGCGTATTCCTTGAGGATTTCTCCGTAGCGGTCGGAAAGGAATTTCATGAAGTCGCTCCAGAGTCCCTTGTAGAGATGGAGGTCGGTTTCACGGGAGAGGGCGAAGAAGGAGGGGAATTGGGTTCCCCAGAGTTGATTTGCCAGGGCGATGGTGTGGTATTTTGCCTGCATGCGCCGTGCGAACTCCTGGATGTTGAACGAGCAGGTGCATTGGTAACTGGATTCGTTGAAGATTTCCCAGAGGTAGACGTTTGCGCCGTTTTCGAGGGCGGCGATGGTGCCGCCCCTCATGTAGTCTTTGTAGTACTGGTCGCCGAGAGGATGCTCGGGGCAGTAGGGGATGAATGCATGCCAACCGGAATTGTACTGGTTGATGGCGCGGTTCAATTCGGGTTGTTGCGAAGCCAGGGCACCCTTGAATCCAAACGCGAAGTCGACCGCAATGGGCATATCTTCCAGGTCGTGGATGAAGCGTGCATGGTCTTCCAGGTCGACTTTCGCTTTCGGGTCCACCTTGACTCCGTAGAGTGCCGAGCCAGGGTAGGAGATGGCAGCGGAAATCTGCGTGGAACTCATCCCCATCTTGCGGAACAACGCCTTGGAGGGACGCTCGCGATACGCGAAGTGGCCGACGCCCTGGGAGTCGGGATTCTTGTCGGACCAGTTCTTGTAATTGGTACAGTAGGTCCAGCCGCCGAGTGCGTAGAAGGGTTTGCCGTTGAGGTAGAACGTTCCGTTTTGGATGGTGGGTCGTGGGCGCGGGTCGTCGCGGAAGGTGATGGGTTTGCTGTAGTGCTGGACGAGTTCCTGCGAGAAGATCGCCGCCGGGTCGGTTTTGGGAGGCGTAGCAGTAGCGGACGCGGGCTTGGGTGGTTCGCCGGAGACGGTGATGGACGCGTCGTCAAAATAGGCTTCTGCGGTTCCCCCGAAATGGTTTGCGCAGTAGAATCCGAACTGGATGGTTATGGCGTCCTGGGGGATTTCGAAGGAACGGGTGAGTTGAATCCAGTCCGTGGCGGCGGTGGTAGCGGTGGCGATTCGGGTGTCGTAGGGTTTACGGTCCTTGTTGATTCCCCAGATGCAGATGCCGACCTTGTCGGGCTTGGAGGCGAAGACCTGCTTGACCCAGACGGAGAAAGTCACCTTGCGCCCGCGCAGGGGGACGGTGTTCGCATAGTCTAGCACGTAGTGGAGTGTCTGGTTGGTGCTGCCGGCGTCCTGGTCCACGAGATGTAGGGACTGCTTGCCAGAATGGACGACCTCCGTGCTATGCTCGAGTTTCGTGAACTCGCCCTGGATGCGCCAGTATCCCTTTGACGGCTTGTCCCGAAGCGGGAGCGTGGTTTCAAAGCCCGGATCGGGATAGAGGTTCGCCTCCTCGGAAAGAACAGACGGCGAGACCGCGAGGAATGCGGCAGCGAGCAGAGGCAGGGACGGCAGAAGGATACGTTTCAGACAACGCATGAAGGAGACTCCTTGGGTAGGGGGTGCAGAGAGGAAAGCAGGGGTTATTTAAAGCAGCGCCAGTCGTCACTGGTGAGACCGTCCGACTTGCTGTACTGGACACCGGGTTCAAGCCAAGTATCATCTGCCGCGGCAATGGTGGAGCCGATGGTGAGGGAATTGCGCGCGACGTGCATATCGGCAAAGAGAATGTTTCCGCCGCCGGCGTGTCGTTTTGGGATGAATCCGTCCGAAGCAGTTGCGCCGCTGATATATTCATAGTTGGTAGTATTCTTGATGCGCGCATCCGTGATGTATACCTTGGAGGACGGGGTCTTCACCTGGCTCTCCTTGGCGCGGGCGGGTGCCAATGCCTTGTAGTCGCCGAAGTTCTGCGCAGGCTTGTCAGTCAGATACCAGACGCCTTGGATGGCATAGTGGTTGTTGACGGGGAGTTCCTTGCCGGTACCGGTGTTGGTTCTCGGACCGGCAGGGCACTTCAGGCAAGTGTTCCTGGCCTTCGTCGTGCTGATTCCCAGATAGGGAATAATCTGCGGGACATTGGTGCTTGCCCAACTATAATTCAAATACCAACTTGTATTCTCTTGGGTGTAGAGTGCACTGCCAAAGCCAATCTGTTTCAGGTTGGATGTGCAGGCAATCGAGCGCGCCTTGTCTCGTGCCTTCGACAGCGCGGGCAGTAGCATCGCCGCCAAAATCGCAATGATCGCAATCACAACCAGCAGTTCAATCAGGGTAAAAGTGGCTCTCTTCATTTTTGGTCTCCTTGTTTTGTTGTATTCTGTGAAAAAAGAAGCATTGATAATATTATATATACAATTTTGATAAAAACAAGACCCTTTTGGGAAAAAAGTTCAGATAAAATCTGAACGGAACATAATGGCGTGTCGAAAGATAGGAAATTCGAGCCATATGTGAGGAAATACAGCAAAGTTCCAAGGAGGAGGGTGACACAAAATCGCCGCCATCCGAAGATGGCGGCGGCAAGTAGGGGGCAATGGAGAATCGTCTATTTGAAGGCGCGCCAGTCATCGGAGGTGAGACCGTCCGACAAAGAGTATTGAATGGCGGTTTCGATCTTGTTTGCCACGGTTCCGCCGACTTTGCAGGAATTGTAGGCGACGTGATAGTCTGCGAAGAGGATGTTTGCGCCCAGGGTGTGACGTCTGGGGAGGTAGCCGTCCGTGGCGGTACCGGCCGTGACCCATTTATAGTTAATGTTGGTAGCGTTGGCTAAGTCGGTGATATAGACCTTGCGGGAGGGTGTTTTGACTTTGTTTTCCTTGACGCGGTCTGGATTGGCCTTGTAGTCGCCGAAGTTCTGGCAGGGTTTGTCTGCCAAATAATAGACCCCCTGGATGCCGTAGTTGATGTTAATGCGGGTCTCTACGTTGTCAATGATGTTGGATCTCGGACCGGCGGGGCAGGTCAGGCAAGTGTTGTGGGGTTGGGTCGTTCCCTTGATGCCTAAATAAGGAAGAATCTGTTTGTCACCCGCCCAGCCATAGTTTAAGAACCAGGCGTTGTATTCGTGCGTGTACAGCGCGGCGCACATGCCGATCTGCTTCAGGTTCGAGGTGCAGGCGATGGAACGCGCCTTGTCCCGCGCTTTCGAAAGGGCGGGAAGCAGCATAGCTGCCAGTATCGCAATGATTGCAATCACAACCAGCAATTCAATGAGGGTGAAATGGACCTTCGTTTTCATAGGGCGGTTTTCCTTTTGGAGGCAAGGATGGAAGTATTACGTTAGAGACGATTCATTATTTACATATTATACGATATTTTTGTGGAAAAATCAAGAGCAGAGATAAGAAAAAAGAGTAAAAGAAGGATTTTGGGGCGGGAGGTTGTGGTTAGGTCCAGTCGACGAAGTGGTGGAGGGGACCGCATCCATGTCCGATGTTGAGGTTGGCAGCCATGGCGCGTCGGACGTAAGCCTTGGCGTCGCGGCAGGCCTGGGGAAGTGGGGTGCCTTTTGCGAGGAGTGCGGTGATGGCGGAGGAGAGGGTGCAACCAGTGCCATGGGTGTTGCGGACGGGGATGCGTTCGGCGGGGAGCCAGGTGACGGAGTCCGGGGTGGCGAGGAGGTCGTTGGCGTGGGACTGGGCATGGCCTCCTTTGAGAAGGACAGCGTGGGGACCGAATGCGAGGAGGGTGCGGGCGGCCGCCTCTGCGGAGGCTGCGTCGGTGATGTTGGTAGAGGCAAGCACTTCGGCTTCGGGGATGTTTGGCGTGATGACGGTTGCGAGGGGGAGGAGTTCGGCGCGGAGTGCATCGATTGCGTTGTCGTGCAGAAGCTTGCACCCGGATTTAGAGACCATGACGGGATCCAGGACGATGAATGGGGGAGCCCAGTGTCGAAGACAGGCGGCGACGACGCGGATGATTTCGGGGGAGGAGAGCATTCCGATTTTCACGGCGTCGATTCGGATGTCGGACATGACGGCATCAATTTGCTTGGCGACGATTTCTGGCGGGATGTCGTGAACATCCGAAACGGTCTGGGTATTTTGGACCGTGACGGAGGTGATGGCGCTGGCACCATAGACGCCGAATGCGGAGAAGGTTTTGAGGTCGGCCTGGATGCCGGCACCGCCGCCCGAATCGGAGCCGGCGATGGTCAATGCTCGTGGTAAATCCATGATGAGGTTCCTTTGAGGCTATTGGAAAACATATTTATGAAGTCCGCAGAATACACAGAATAAACAGAAGGCAATCTGCCGCCTTGCGGCGGCTTGCGCTTTGTATTTTGTTTGATATCAAGTGCCTGTGTATTCTGTGTGTTCTGTGGACTTCACGAGAGTTTGCAATGGTTTTCTTTGGTTATGGCCGCAGGGATTCTATGAGGAAGACGGTGGCGGCCTGTGCGGCATTGAGGGATTCGGCATGTCCAGGCATGGGGATGGTGACGGCGCGGCCCAGTTCCGGGCGGGTGATGCCGTTGGCTTCGTTGCCGATAATCAAGGCGCTGCCTTGCACTTGGAAGACCGGGTCAAAGATGCTGATGCCTGCGGCTGGCATGGTGCACCAGACTTCGCGCGCACCAAAAGCGCGGGCTTGGGAGACAGCGGTTTCCAAATCTTCAAGAAGGTGTGTCTGGAGTGCAAATTGTGCTCCCATCCCTGCGCGGATGGCCTTGGGAGAGAACGGGTCTGCGGAGCCTTTGACCAGCCAGCAGGAGGAGAGACCGACAGCCCATGCGGTCCGCAAGATGGTTCCAAGGTTGCCCGGGTCGGAGACGTGGTCCAGAATCAGTGTGAAAGGCGTGCCCGCCGCCGTTGGTTCCGTGGTTTCGGGAATGCGAAAAATGGCGGCAATGCCTTGGGGCGTCTCCGTTTCTGCCGTGTCTGCAAATTGCTTGTTTGGAACGACTTCTAGCTTTAATGCGTGTTGCCTTGCCAGATTTGCAAACACTGCTCCATCTGGAGAGGCATGGAAGGTTTCATTGCAGAAAAGAGCGAGAATGGCCTCTGGGCGGCGTGTCACGGCCTCGCGGGCAACACGAAGCCCTTCGGCAATGCAGATGCCGTTCTTTTTGCGCCAGTGGCGGTTCGCCACCTTTTCCAGGATTGCCAGGAAGTTCATCCGTTTAGCGGGGGGATTAGACAGAAGCAGACGCAGACTCATTGGCAGACGGCTCCGCCGAGCACGAACAGATGCCAGATGGTGTGCATCCACTTCACTTTGTCCATGACATAGAAGATGACGCCGAGCGTGTAGACGACACCACCGGTGACGAGCATGACGAGCCCTGTGCGGCTCAGGTTGGTGAGGATGTTTTTGATGTCCAGAAGAATGAGCCAGCCCATGATGAGATAGATGGGGAGGGAGAGGTAGTTGACCAGTTTGGGCAGGCAGGTTTCCAAGAGGATGCCGAATATAGTCAGTCCCCAGACGATGCCGAAGATGGTCCAGCCGCGCCAGTGATGTCGCAGGGTGACCAGGCAGAACGGGGTGTAGGAGCCTGCGATGAGCAGGTAGATGGTGCAGTGGTCGAAAATCTGGAAGACCCGCTTTGCCTTGAAGTTGGTGAGTGCGTGGTAGAGCGCGGAACAATTGAAGAGAAGCACGAGGGTCGTGCCGTAGATGGCGCACGAGACCACATGCCACACGGTCCCTTTGATGGAGGCGAACACCACCATCAATATCAGGGCGACAAGACCGAACACCGCACCGACGATATGCGTGATGGCGTTCGCCCACTCTTCCCCGCGCGTGCGGTGGAACTCCTTTTTATAGAACTCCAGGCGTTCGGCCTCAAGTTCTTCCTTGGTAAGGGCTTTTGAGGACATTCAAATACTCCTTTCACAGGCTAGATGATAGAGGTTCTAGAGGTTCTAGAACAGGCCGTGGATTTTGCCTGTGTTGGTATCCACGTCTATGCGGCGGAAAGCGGGGTCGGAGCCAGTGCCTGGCATGAGTTTGATGTCGCCGGCGACGGGGACGATGAAGCCGGCCCCGTTGTAGAGCAGGATGTCCCGAACGGGGAGCGTCCAGCTGCGTGGGCGTCCTTTGAGGTCGGGGTTGTGGGAAAGCGAGTACTGGGTCTTGACCATGCAGACATTGAGGTGCGCGTTGGCTGCGTCCGCTTCCAGGCGTTCCAGTTTTTCCTCGGCGAGGGGGGCGTATTCAACGCCGTCCGCACCGTAGACATCCTTGGCGATGGTTTCGATTCGTTGGCGGAAGGAGAGGCCGTCTGGATAGAGGTAGTGGAACTGGTTGGGTTCGTTGGCTGCGGTTGCGACTGCGTCCGCAAGTTCGAGCGCACCTTCGCCGCCTTTGAGCCAGTGCTGGGAGAGTGCGCAGTACGCGCCTGCCTGTTCGGCGACCTTGCGGACGAGTGCGACCTCGGCCGGTGTGTCCGTGTAGAAACTGTTGATGCACACTACGGGGCGAATGCCCGTCTTTTTGACGGTTTCGATGTGCGCAAGCAGATTTTCGCAGCCCTTTTCGAGCAGAGGCAGATTTTCGTGCGTGTAGGCATCGTCCAGTTTCATGCCGGGCTTGACGGCGGGGCCGCCACCATGCATCTTGAGCGCACGGATGGTGGCGACGAGGACGACGGTGCTGGGCGTGAGGCCGGACATGCGGCACTTTAGGTCGGCGAACTTCTCGAATCCGATGTCCGCACCGAAGCCGCTTTCGGTGACGTGGAAGTCGGAGAGGCGGGTTCCGATTTTGTCTGCTAGGATGGAACTCTGGCCGATGGCGATGTTTGCGAATGGTCCTGCGTGGACGAGGACGGGGTTGGCTTCTATGGTCTGGCAGAGCGTTGGATTCAGGGCGGAGACGAGCCAGGCGGTCATTGCCCCGGCGACTTCCAAATCTTCCGTGGTGACGGGCTTGCCCGAACGGGAGTACGCCAGCACCATCTTGCCGATGCGTGCCCGGAGGTCCGCGAGGTCATCCGCCACGGCGAGGATGGCCATCAGTTCGCTGGAGACGGAGATGGCGAAGCCGGATTCCATCTCGTAGCCGTCCATCTTGCCGCCTTTGCCGATGGTGATGTTGCGAAGGGCCTGTGCGCAGAAGTCGAGGACCCACTTGCATTGGACGCGTTCCGGGTCGATGTCCAGTCGCGTGAGATGACGTTTGGCGAGAGTGGCGTCGTCGTAGTTGCGTTCATGTTGCATGCGTGCGGTGAGGGCGACCATGCCGAGGTTGTGGGCGTTGGTGATGCGGTCAATGTCTCCCGTGAGGCCGAGGGAGAAGGGTGCGAGGGGGATGCACTGCGCGAGACCGCCGCCTGCTGCGGACCCTTTGATGTTGAAGGTCGGTCCACCCGATGGCTGGCGAATGGCTCCTGAAACGTGGAACCCTCGCTTTGCCAGACTGTCGACGAGGCCGATGGTTGTGGTGGTTTTCCCCTCGCCGAGCGGGGTGGGGGTGATGGCCGCAACGTCAATATATTTCCCCTGTGGCCGGGAGGCGATGCGGGCGCGGACGTGCGACTGGTCGATTTTTGCGAGTTGGGTGCCGTATGGAATGAGTTCTTCGGGGAGAATACCGAAGTCTGCGGCGAGTTGCGAGAGGGGTTTCATATTGGCTTCTGCGGCTTCCGCGATTTGCCAGTCAGCCATTTGGGTTGGGTCAAGTTTTGTCATTGTGGTTTTCTCCTACATGTCGAGACCAATATCGATGGCAGGTGCACTATGGGTGAGGGCACCGACGCTAATGAAATCCAGTCCCAGATTTGCCATGGAAGGCAGTCGTTCGATGGTGATGCCGCCTGACGCTTCGGTTTTGCAACGTCCCTGGGTGATGGCGAGACCTTGGAGCATCATCTCGTTGGACATATTGTCGAACATGACGATGTCGGCGCCGGCATCGACGGCGGCCTTGACCTCGTCAAGGGTGTCGGCTTCGACTTCGACGCGGAGGTGCGGGTATTTTGCCCGGCAGGCTTGGACGGCACGAGCGATGGAATCGGGACCGGCGAACTTGGCGAGTTCGCGGTGGTTGTCCTTAATCATGACCATATCGTAGAGACCGATGCGGTGATTGGTGCCCCCGCCCATTTTGACGGCGTATTTTTCGAGTTCGCGGAGGCCAGGCGTGGTCTTTCGGGTATCGAGGATTTTGGTCTGGGAGGGGCCGAGAGCCTGGACGTATTTACGGGTGATGGTGGCGACCCCGCTGAGGCGCTGGAGGAAGTTCAGAGCGAGGCGTTCTCCCGTGAGGATGGCGCGTGCGGGACCGCTGATGGTTGCCATCTGGGTTCCCTTCGGGCAGAAGTCGCCGTCGTGCACGAGACAATGCAACGTGACGCGCGGGTCGAGCATGGCGAAGAGTTTTTGCAAGACGGGGAGACCGCAGCAGACGCAGTCTTGGCGCGTGGTAAACGTGGCGGTGGCGGTCATGTCCTCGGGGACGATGGCGAGGGTGGTGGCGTCGCCGGAACCGACATCTTCCGCCAGGGCTGCCTGGCACAGGTTTGTCAGCATTTGTTCATTGAGACTCATGCTTGTTCTCCACAACGTAGAATTGGATGATGGAAATGACCGCGAAGACCGCGGCGACCAGCGCGATGGCCAGTAGCGAGCCGGCAGGCGGCAACCAGAGGAGCGTCAGACCTGTGACGCCCACGATGAAACAGAGCAACAGCACCGCCAGGACTGCCTGGGGACGCGTGAGGCCCAGGTTGACGAAGCGGTGGGAGATGTGGCGGTTGTCTCCGATGTAGATGGGGACGCCGAGGCGGAGGCGGATGATGACGACCGCAACTGCGTCAAACAGCGGGACGCCCAGGGCGAAGAGCGGGATGAGGATGGGGGCGGGAGTTGGATTTTCGTGAGGGATGTAGTAAGTGGTGAGGATGCAACAGCAGGAGAGAAGGTAACCGAGGAAATGGCTGCCGCCGTCTCCCATGAAGATGCGTGCGGGAGGTGCGTTCCAGAAGAGGAATCCTGTGGCCGCGCCGCCCGTCAATGCGGAAAGGAGTGCAACGAAGTTTTGACCGCGCAGAGCAGCGACGAAGAGGAGGAAGAATGCGGCCAGGGCGGTGGCGCCTGCGGCGAGGCCGTCCATGTTGTCGAAGAAGTTGAGGGCATTCATGACGGTCATAATCCAGAGCGCGGAGAGAATCCAGTTGGCACCCGGAATGGCGTGCAGGAAACTGAACTTGAGTCCGCAGGCGACGGTGGCGGCGGCGACAAGTGCCTGGCAGAGGAACTTGGGTCCTGCTTTCATCGCCTTGCGGTCGTCGCACATTCCCAGGAAGGTGACGACGATGGCGCCGCAGGCCAGCACGGCAAGACGCTTCAGAACAGAGGCAATGCCGGGGAGGACCTCGCGTTGTTCTGCAGGAAGCAGGTTGGGGAAGAGTTGGATAGCGAGAAAGCCGCAGAAGAGTGCGCTGAGCCAGCCGCAGAGCATTCCCGCACCGCCCATTACGGGAGTGGCTTGGCGGTGGTTTTTGTGGGCCTCGTTCTTTGGCTTGTCCACATAGCCCCAGCGAGGTGCCACCGCGATGCATACGCGCACGAAGAACGCCGCGAAGGTCATGGCGGCGAGCCAGGCAAGAAGATATGTGAGGTGCCAGGTCATTTGCGTTTTTGCTCGAAGGTTGTGATGATGCGGTCGGCGACCTGTTCCGGGGTCATGCCGTCCGTGACAATGGTTTCTGCGTCTTCCGCAGGTTTCAGCGGCGCGATGGCGCGGTGGGAATCCTGGAAGTCGCGCCGGGCGATTTCCGCTGCGACGGAGGCGAGCGTAGCGCCTTCTGCGACCTCGCCCGTTTGTGCCAGGCGGCGTCTTGCGCGCTCTTCGGGGGACGCCGTCACGAAGAATTTTGCGGTGGCGTCAGGGAGGACGACGGTCCCGATGTCCCGTCCTTCCATGATGATGAGGCCCAGCGAACGGCATGCACGCTGCAATTCCAGCATATAGGCGCGGACGGCGGGGATTTTTGCGACATCGCTGGCGGCGTTGGAGACTTCGGGCGTGCGCAATGCTGCGGCGGGAATGGGGACGCCATTGAGCACGACAGAGGTGGAACCTTCCCCGTCGGGAACGCTTTCGATGTTCCAGGAGGCAAGGGACGCGGCGATTTTATCAGGTTCACTTGCCGGGTTTATGCCTGCATTCAAGGCGGCGAGGGCGACAGCGCGGTACATGGAACCCGTGTTGACATAGCAGGCCCCCAGTTTCTTCGCCACTAGTTTCGCCACCGTGCTTTTCCCCGAGGCGGCTGGTCCGTCTATCGCAATTTGGTATTGGTTCATTTGGTGGGCTCCTCTGCTGGTTTCGTCTCTTCTGGCACTGGTGTGACCTTGCTGGGGACTTCACGCGTGCGGAACCAGGATTGCGTGAGTTTGACGACGCGTTTGCCGTCAAAGAAGGTGATGTACATGAAGAGGGTGATGATGAGAACGGCGAAGGTGTTCTGCAAAATGGAGACGAGTTTGACGGGGAGGCGTCTGCGCAGGATGACTTCGATGACGGCGAAGAGGATGTGCCCGCCGTCCAGGACGGGGAGCGGTAGGAGGTTGATGAATGCGAGGCTGAAGGTGATGAGGATGATGAGGGAAAGACCGCCGCGGATGCCTTCGTTCTTCAGGGAGTACCAGAGCATGAGAACGATTCCGACGGGACCGCTCATGTGCTTGACGGAGACGGTCGCGTTGCCGCGCTCGCGCCCCGTGATGGTGGAGGTGACGGGCGCGAAAAGGAGTTTCAAGGTGCGTCCCGTCTGCGTGGCGACCTTCCAGAACTGCGCCCAGGGGCTGGGGTGTCCGATGACCTTCGGCGCAGTGTCGCTGAGGACGACCCCGAGCAGGTAGGCCTCTTTCCCGTTGCCCTCGGGAGTCAGGCGGGCGGTGACATTGTCGAGGACCTTGGTTTTCCCGTCGCGGATGAGGGTGAGTTTCATGGGCTTTCCCTGGGAGGAGCGGATGCGCCGGGAGAGTTCGGAACGGTCGAAGACGGGTTCGTCGTTCAGGGCAATGACGTTGTCTCCCTGCTTGAGGCCAGCGGCTTCGCCGGCGGAACCTTTTAGGACTTCGCTGATGAGGACGGAGAAGGCGGCCCCGAAGGAATCGATGGCGGCTTGGTCGGGGCAAAGGATGGCTTCGGTGCGGGCGTCCTTGCCGTTGCGGGAGTAGAGAATGGTGAACGGCTTGCCGATGCGCTCGGTGGCCAGTTCGTAGAAATGGTTTCCGTTGATGACGTTGACTTCGTTAAGTTGGAGGATTTGGTCACCTGCGAGAAGGCCGGCGTTGGCGGCCTGGGAGTTGGGGAAGACCTGACGGATGGCGATGGCGTTCCGGCTGGCGAAGAAGGGGACGCCAAGGTTTTCCATCAGGGGATTCGGCATGGGGGAATAACTGATGTCGCTGGTCTGGTTGTCGCGTACGATGGTGAGAGTGACGCGTGGACCTCCGTTGTAGACGTATTCCTCGCGCATTTCCTCTGAGCCACGGGTGAAGCGTTTGCCGTTGATGGCGATGATGCGGTCACCTTTTCGCAGGCCCGCGGCCCACTCGGGATTGGGCTTGGGGAGGAACTCGATGTCCTTGCGTTCTTCACCGCGCTGGACGGTAATGACATGTGGCCCCGAATCTGGAAGGATGTCCTGGCAGAGTTCTTCGAGGAAGAGGTCAGTTTCCTGGCCATCGAAGGCAACGATGCGGTCGTTGAGTGAGAGACCGTTCTCGTAGAGGGGGAGGGTGGGCGGCACGGCTGTGACGATGCAGGAATCCGCTGTGGGTGCGACCCAAACGCCAGCGATCCACATAATGGTGGCAAGAGCAAATCCGAACAGGATGTTGAAGAACGGCCCGGCGAAAGCCGTGATGCCGCGCGGGATGGGCTTCGCTGGCGGGATGGGCTTGCCGTCCTTGTCGTTCGGTGTCTCCGCCAAATCAATCTGCGGTAGGGCAACATAGCCTCCAAACGGCAACAAACTGAGGATGCACTCCACGCCGTGAATGGTGCGTCCCCACAGTTTGGGTCCGAACCCAATCGAAAAACGCTCCACTATCAAACCGCATTTCTTCGCGGCCAGCAAATGCCCGAACTCATGGATGAAAATGCAGAACCCAAAGAAAAACACGATAAACAGTATTTTCCATGCCATCCCTAGCCAAAACAACAGACTATCCATCACAAAAATCCTTTCTTCATTTCTTATACCTACACCCCTCCATCTATAAATATACTCTCCTCCCTCGTTTTATCCAGTCCATTTCCTCAAAATTGTGTCGTGCCCTGTTCTTCCAACGCACGCCAATCCCCATTCGCGGGGCTTGCCCTCCACTTTTTTTGAAAAAAAAACGGGGGGGCCTTGATATTTCGGGGGAAAGATTGTATAATTACAATAAGGTTGAAGTGGCATCTATTTCACAGAAAGGAGACAACATGAAATAGCATCCGTTCACCCTGATTGAGTTGTTGGTTGTACTTGCGATTATTGCGATTTTGGCGGCGATGATGTTGCCGGCACTGGCGAAGGCGCGCGAAAAGGCGCGTGCGATTGCCTGCGTGAACAACCTGAAGCAGATTGGTCTCATCAATGCGCAGTACACGCTGGACAATGATGACTGGGTTTGCGGGCAGTTCAACGACTTCCAGGGCGCACCGAGCGACTGGGTAGCCGCCAAGAGCTTCTACTACACGATGTACGCTTTGACTTCGACCACGACAGGCCCGTATGATCGCAAGGTCTTCCGTTGCCCCAGCATGAACACCCCGAACGCCTCTTACGCCTATATGGATTACGGTATTAACATCTATGCGCCACATCCCAAAGTCTACTCGGACGGCAACCGCGCATCCGACAAGATCTCCAACTGGGTGATGCCGTCGATGCTGTATTTCCAGTTGGACTGCTGGCGGAATACTGACCAAGGCGCAGGTTTCCCCGACACCAATTATGGATACTGGCGCATCTCCTTCTACACGGGGCATTTGACCAACAACGCGTTCGGCGTCCCGGCCGCCCGCCACAACGACACCGTGAACATCCTCTACGGCGACTGGCACGTCGCAGCCTCCACTAAAATCCCCAACAAGCTCGACCCCATCAACAACCCGCCCTTCCGCATGAGTGGCACCTACGAGTGGTACAACTTCCGCCACTACCGTAAGCCATAACGGCAAAACAATCAAAGCACATCACGGGCGGGGGGCCCGTCACGTCAATTGACGGCGGTTTCCGCGAGGCGAACCGCCTTGATGCGACGAGTTCCGGTTACCGCGTGAGGAGGTAGCAGAGGGTTCCGCCTTTGCGGGCAGCGTTGTTGGCGTGGAACTGGAGCACCCCATTCTGGAAGGAGGCTTCGACATCGCCGTTGAGGGAACCGTCAAGTGCAAGCGCCTGGACTTTCGCCGTTGGCATTTTGATGTTGACCAAAACATCCGCCTTCTGGACGAGCAGGGGGCGCTGTCCCCAGTCGGTGAGGACGGTGCGCATCTGGTTGCGGAAGGTCATCCCCGTGTTGCCGATGTTCGCGATGTGGAGGAAGAGCATCCGTTTGCTGGATTGGACGGGCAGCCCGTCCAGTGAAATCAGCGCGAAGGACTGCGGGTGGTGGATGTTCTTGACGGAAAGGAGGCCGCCCTGTGCGTCGTCCGAGCAGGCGAGAACCTGGGAGCGCGGCGTGTCAATGGCGATGAGGTCGGCCAGGGAATCCAGGAAGATTTCCCCCGTGGAACTGGTGGCTTTTCGGTTCTGTTTGAAGTCCTTGAGGAATTGGCTGAGTTCCTTTGGGAGCGATTCGGTCCAATTGGGGTTTTGGAAGGGAACTTCGGGGATGTTCTGGAACTGTTTTTGATTGTTGAGCGAGCCGATGCGCGTCAGCAGTCCCAGCAGGGTGAAGTCGCCGGATATTTGCATATTGCTGTTTCTGCCGAGCATTTTCTCCTCGAGGATGCGTGCGGCAACGGCACCTTTGGCACTTTGCACGTCACCGCGGACGAAGAGGGCCCAGATGATGCGGTCCGCGAGTTGGGCAGCCGGATCGTTGGCGGAATCGAACCGAATTGCAGGCGAGTTCTCGACAATGCTTTGAGAGTTGTGGGACCAGGCGAAGCGATAGAGTCCGTCCCAGTCCTGGAGGGCGGCGTAGCCACCGACGAGCGCGGCCTGCTGCGAACGATTGACGTTTGGGTTGCAGTAGTTCCATTCCGTGACGGTATACGGCTTGCCGAACAGCCGCGCCCCCATCAGGTCTCGTGGCAGGATGGCGCTGTTCTTGATGGCGGAGGACTGGTGGAAACCATACGGGAGTGCCCAGTTTTTTCCGATGAAAGAAGGATGGTCGTGGTAATGGTGGTTGTCCACGACATCCAAGTAGTCGCGTCCGATGGAGTGGCTGATGGAGTTCAGCCAGTTCAAGTCGGTGATGAGGGCCTTGGTCTTGATTTCCTCGCGCAGAAACCGAGTCATCTCCTGGATGCATTTGATTTGGAGGTCGGAGAGCCACTTGTTGTGGGCACCGGGATATTTTGTCTCATCGATGCGGTTTTGCGCTTTGTACTCGTCCCAGAGACGGTCGTAAATCGCCTTGATCTTGGGGAATTGCGTGTGACAGGCAATGGTACCATCCTCGTTCATCAGATTAAGGAAGGCGACGCAAGGATCCTGCGCCAACGGCAATCCTGTGTACTTGTTCGGGGTAAGAAGCAGCACGCGTGTATACTCCTTCCAATTCTCCATCGCCGATTTGTCGACGGGGGCGAGCGACTTCATCTCGAATCGGGTGAACTCGTCGATGCTCGTGATGCCGTCGGCAGGGGAGAGGGCACGGCTGCAGTAGAGGTCGAGCGTGATGTAGAGTCCCGCCTGCTTGCAGGCGTTGACAAGGTAGTGGAACTTGTCCACTTGCTCAGGGCGCAAATCGGTGGATTTTGCGGGTTTGGGCTTGCAGATTTCGCGTTCCATGTGGTGGAAGCGGAGGGAATTGTAGCCGGTGCTGACTAGTCTGCGGACGAGGGCGTCCGCGTCTGCGTGTTCGAGGGTGTTGGCGTTGAAGCAAAGGTTGGTGCCGTGCAGGCGGATGCGCTTGTCGGGCGCGTTCTCGAAGACGAAATGCCCGTCCTTGTCGGCAATCATCCAGCCGTATTTTCCTGCGGGCGTGTGGTTTGTGCCCGAGAAGTCGAGTGGGGAACCCGGAATGGTGTCGCGGTTGAAATCCAGGACTGCCCAATCGGGGCCTTCCTGGAGAGTCAATGGAACCTCTACCTCTTGGAAGGAGACGTGGCGTTCGCCGAGGGTTGCTGCCACAATCAGCCAGAAGCCTTTGGCGACGCGGAAAGTGATGGACTTCGCGGGTTTGCCGAGGGAGAAGGAAGACGCGTAGAGAGCGACACGCCTCTCGGTACCTTCCGTCAACCAGAAGACTCCTGCATTGGGCTTGCTTCCGTGGAACCACCAGTCGACACAATCGATTCCACTGATGACGGGGATTTCACCCGTGTCGCCATCTTGGTAGGTGACAAACATTGTGCCTACTTTTTTCTTGGCGGATGGCGTCCAGGCCGATGTGTGGACGAGGTGGAGCGTCGTCAAGTCGGATTGCGGGAGTTCCAGGGTTTGTTCGACGGGAACGAATGTCTTTTCGCGGTCAGGTCCTGCGAGGCCGATGATGGCACGCCCACCGTTGGTCTTGGGGGCGATGGTCTGGAAGGGCACTCCGCATTTCGTGACGAGGCCTGGCTCGAACATCCGCAAGTCATTGGCGGAACCTTGGTCTGTCCAGCCGCCCTTGTCGTCTTCTGCGATTTCATCGGAGAAAGTGCTGTTGGCCGCCTGGCGGAGGTCAATCGGCAGGAAGCGGCCTTGCTGTGCTGTGCGGATGCCCAGCGCTGCCTGAATGGCAGCATCCTCTGCTTGCGCTAAAGAAGTATGGGAAAGAATACTGCCGTAAACCAGCAACAAGATGGAAAAAGACAGGAATCTTCTCGTTTTCATCTCTTCTCCTTGTTTATTCGCGACAAGCGTAACTCACAACAAAAAATCCATCGCGGGCAATGCGGCTATCCTCCTGAACGGGTACAAGGAAATTACTTGCCTAAGGATAAGGCAATCTCTTGAATCAAGTCATCCGAGGCCTGTGTGTATTTTTTGATGTCTTCCCATTTTATCTTCAATTCGAGAAGGATCTTGATTGTTTTTTTGAGGCCGTTTCTTTCGCCAATCGCTAAGCCTTCCTCTTTGCCTTTTGCTAAGCCTTCCTCTAAACCTTCTTTTTTGCCTTCCGCTTTGCATTGACGTTTGAAGTCACTCACTGCTTTGCACATATCAATATCCTCCTTAT
>JAFRLI010000309.1 GCA_017431255.1 Victivallales bacterium | reverse complement strand
GCTTTGATTTTCTTAACCAGTTCACGACACTCCCGTTCGGATTTCCAAAGTTCCCCGTTTCCATTGTTGCGCTTCGGCATGTGCTGACGCAACTCCTTGAAGAACTGCGACCTGTCCGTCTTGCGCAATTCCTGTAGACGTGCATACTCCTCAGGCTTTTCTGTCTTGAGTTTGTTCATCAGCAACAGCATATCTTCGCCACGGAAATCCATCGGCTGATGGAACGGACGTCCGCCACGACGACCATTCTCCAGCTTCGGCGGCATTCCACCCGCTTTGGGAGCAGGTGCTTCCTGAGCCCAAAGACCTCCTGCCATCCAAACGAGTCCAGCCAACAAAAAAGTCTGACATTTCATCTGAGGTACTCCTTATAGTTCTTCCAAACCAAATTCCAGTGAAAGCATATCGTAGGACAGACTTTCGACGCTCGTCTGCTGACCAGACAGCGCCTTGTCCATCTCCAGCAACGCCAAGCCGATTTCCAGTTCATCCAACTCCTGCTCCGCAGTTTCCCATCCCAACGTCCACGCGTCTTCCACCAATTCCGTCTTCATGGCGCTTTCCGTCTGGGCAACCTGAGGTTCGACAACCTTCGACGTTCCAGCTCCTCCGCGCAACGCCCACACGCCCAGCAACATCAGCAACGCCGCCGCCACTGGCATCAGAACGCGACGCGCAATCCGCAGACGCCGTTCCAAGACAGTCTCACGCTGCCAGGCACTCGCCACCGCTTCGTCCAAAGACGCATCTGGCGTTGCCTCACCACCGTCTTGAAGCATCTGGTGCGCATGTGCAAACTTCTGGCATTCTTCGCATTCGAGCAGATGCAACCCTTCCTGTCCAGTCAGAGGTTCGCCCGAAACAATCTTCCATTCCACATCTTGGCATTTCATTGTGCAGCCTCCTTATAGATAATCCCGCAACAAAACTTTCAACTTGTTGACTGCGTAGTGCATCCGCCCCAAAACCGTGTTCAGATTCGAGTTCTGGATCTCCGCAATCTCCTTGAAACTCACACCTTTCTGCCGTAGTTCCACTACCTCCCGCTGCTCCGGGGACAAATCTGCCAACGCATTCCCCAGTGCCTTCTCCAGGATTTCGCGGTCGATACGCTCGCCCGCGCCGACGTACTCGCTCGGCAGATTGTCCGTGAGTTCCACTTTTTCGCCACGGGCCTCGGAGCGGTAGTGGTCCATGACGAGATTGTGTCCAATTCGGCAAAGCCAGGCAAGGAAACGCTGCTGGTCGTTGTATCTGTCCCAGTAGGAGAGGGCCTTCATCCAGACCTGCTGGAAGATATCATCCACCAGGGAGCGATTTCCCGGCAGCAGTTTATGGAGGTAGGAGAACAATTGCAGGCGATAACGATTATATAGGACGTTGAAGGCGGCATCGTCATGTCGTCGGCAACGATCTACCAACTCGCTATCTGTCAATTGTGCAAGTTCCTGTTTCATGTCATTTCCTACACAGGAAACGTGAATCCGTGTGTTTTATTGCGTCAAAACGTGAATTTTTAGGAAAAAAGAGGAGGCAAAATGCGAATAATGTAATAAGATTTGGAAGAAAAACAAGGGCGTGGCTTTCAAATGGAAGAAAAAGGTGTATTTTAGGATATAGAGGAAATCTGTATTGTTTTTTGATATGGAAAGGAACATGTCTACTCCTGAATGTACCCCTGATTTTGAGCGCGAACGCCGTTTGGGATTTGCGGAGGTCATCTACTGTCCCGGCAAATCCGACGAGCAGTTGACGAGCGTGGCAAGCGCGTTGTTTTCGGCTCACAAGAATGTATTGGCGTCCCGTTGTTCCCTGGAGCAGGCGCAATTACTTCAGAAAATCGATGCGCGGGTGCAGTACAATGCGACTGCGAGAAGCGCGTTTTTGCACGAAGACAAGACCATTCGCGGGCGAGGAGTGATTGGAGTGGTCACGGCGGGGAGCACGGATGTTCCGGTCGCCGAGGAGGCTGCTGTCACGGCGGAGGTAATGGGAAACCACGTGACGCGCATCTACGACGTCGGGATCTGCGGGATTCATCGTCTGCTGGCGCGTGTAAAGGAATTGGAAGCGTGCGAGGTCATCATCGCCATTGCAGGGATGGAAGGTGCGCTCCCTTCCGTGCTGGGCGGGCTGGTTTCGCGTCCCATCATTGCGGTCCCGACCTCCGTTGGATACGGGGCGTCCCTGCACGGAATCACTGCCCTGCTGGGGATGCTCTCCAGTTGCGCACCTGGAATCACCGTCGTCAACATCGATAACGGATTCGGCGCGGCCTTCGCCGCCTCCCGAATCAATCGAGTCTAGCGGGGCCAGCGGGGCCTGCTGAACCGACACGAGGCAACGCCCTGCCTTGTGTAGCCACCCTCTTGGTCGTGTAGAGCGTGCTATCCTGTAGGTACTGCAGGCCGCGCTCCGCGTGGCCAACAATCAACAAACCATCCTACCCAAATGACATCTCCCTTGCGAACAGGCTTCACGACAGGAAGCGCAGCCAGCGCGGCGGCAGTTGCGGCGTTTCGCCAATCAGCAGCCCCCGTTATGCTTCTGTTGCCTGGCGGGAAGAATCTGGAGATTCCCGTGGCGCGTCTGGAGGGAGACGCGGCTGTGGTTGTGAAAGACGGTGGAGATGACCCGGATGTTACCAGCGGTTGCGAAATCATCGTGCATGTAAAACAAACGGACGAACCACCGCTGCCGGAAGATTACCTTGTAAGCGGAGAGGATTTGACGCTGGTGGTTCGTGGAGGACGTGGAGTAGGTAAAGTAACGCGCCCCGGCTTGTCGGTGCCAGTCGGCAAATGGGCCATCAATCCTGTGCCGCGACGAATGCTTCTGGAGAACTTGCACGCAACGGGAGCACGAGGGCACTTTCTCGTGACCATCGAAGTCCCACGCGGGGAGGACGTTGCCAAAGAAACCCTCAATCCCACCTTGGGCATTCTTGGAGGGATTTCCATCATTGGCACAAGCGGCATTGTATATCCTTATTCCAACGCTGCTTACGCCGCCACAATTGCCTTGCAACTTCGAAGCGTGAAAGCCTGTGGGGGAACCATTGCGGCCCTTGCAACGGGGGGACGCTCCGCCGCTGCCGTTGCACGCGACTTTCCAGAGATCCCCCCCGAAGCCATTGTCCGCATCGGGGACTTCATCCAGGTCGCCATCCATGCGGCCGCTGCGTCGAAATTGGAACGTCTCATAGTGGCCTGCATGCCTGGCAAACTCTTCAAGTATGCTTGCGGCGAGGCCTATACGCACGCGCACACATGCAAACTCACGCCAGAACGCATGGAGGCGCTAGGCGTCCACTTGCCCGATGTCAATTTGAGTGGAATGGACACGATGGGAGAACTTTCGCACGCCATCGGTCCCGAGCGTTTCCTCGAAGTTCTGCGTGCCATCCATCCCATCGCGCACCACGTCCTGCAGGAATGGGCGGGAGAACTCCCTTGCATCGAACTCATTCTGTACGATGACAAGGGAGCCATCATCCAACTGAGGTAATTGCAAAACTCTCATCCCAACCGCCTTCACGGCGCCCCGCGATGGCTTCCTCGCTCAAACCTATACGTTTCGGCCTCGCTCTTCGCCCTTGCGTTTTTGCGGTTGGACGGTAGTTTAGCGATTTCCTCATCTCTGAAGGATATTACGCCAGCATGGCGAAGAGTTCCTCCGTTCCCATTCCGACCAACGACTGTACGTCTGCGTAGGCAATCTGCTGGGTGGTCACGCGCCAATCCACGTTGAGCACATCTTCGCCGCAGGTAATGCGTGCCGTTCCATTGGAAAGAGGAGTCAAGACAAGTTCATTCTCGCAGGTTGTATCAAAGACGAGCAGTCCGTCCTTATCGGTAATACGGGAGTCGTTCCAGCCTTGCGCATTGAGCAAGTAGATGTCGTCCCCGTCGCCGCCCTTGACCCATTCGGCAGTGTGAACGTCAAAAACCTCATTTTCTTCCGTGCCGATTACCGTATCGTTGTAGGTTGCCTTGGGGTTGAGGGAGGAATCGACATTTGTCACCTGATAACTGGAGACCGCAGACTTGTTGCCGGCGGCGTCCTTTGCGTAGAAATGGACCGTGTGATTCTTGGGAACAATCACGGTTCCGCTGATGGTACGATACCAGTTTGTCTTGTTGGTCGAGTAATAGAGCAATGCCTCTGGTTCGGATTCTGCCGTGAGAATGACCTCTCCCGCGGCCTCCGTTGTATTCGCCGTAATGACGGGGGCGTCCGGTGCTACCTTATCGATGTTTGTGATGTTGACCTCAACGAGTTCAGAGTAGTTTCCGGCGGCGTCTTGCGAACGGAACAGCCAAGTGCCGTTCTGATTGCATTGAATATAGGAACTGAAGTTCCCCCAGTTTTCCCCTCCGTTTGACGAGTATTGCTTACGATATGCGTCCCCTGGATAGGTTGCGAAAATACGAACGGCACCATTGGTTGGGTTGGTGTTGCTCACGGTGACGATAGGGGCGTCGGGCGCGACCTTGTCGATATTGGCCACCTCGTAGGAAGTGACGGATGTATAGTTTCCCGCTTCATCTGCACCCCGGAAGAACAGTGTGCCGTTTTGTTCCATCACAATGGGGGTCTCATAGGGAAGCCAGGTCTCACCATCACGTGAGTACTCACGCACGGTTGTCCCGTAGGCATAGGAGGCAGAGACTGTCACATCCTTATTGGTTATATTGACGGTGTTTGCAGAAGCGTTGGGTGCCGCAGGGGCAACCCTGTCAATGTTGCTGACCGTCCATTTGCCAATATCGGAATACAAGCCATTCGCGGATTGCGCCCGAATGTAGACTACTCCATTGTCCGTCATGACCACGCCTGTTTCCTCGTTGTACGTGTACCACGTCAGTTTGTCAAAGGAATACTCCTTCACAACGGCATTTGCGGAGAACTCTGCCGTGACGGTGACATCCTGGTTGGTCGGTCTGGTGGTACTGGCCGTCAAGACGGGAATTGATGGTGCTTGGTAACGGATGTCCGTGATTTTGTAGGTGATGGTCGGAGAGACATTCCCGGCGGCATCGTATCCTCGGAAGGTGATGCTGCAGTTCTTGGTGATGGTCAAGGGTTCCGTGTAGGTTTGCCATGTTGCACCGCCGCTGATTTGTATTGGCGTTTCACGCAATCCTCTGCGAAGGTCGCTCCGATGATCCGCTTCTCCGTTCCCTCGCTGGCAACCAATTCGGCGACGGGAGCGCCAGGGGCGGTCTTGTCGATATTGTCCACAAGGTAGGTAACGATGTCAGAGAAGTTACCGATGCTGTCGCCTCCACGGAAGTAGACCAGGGTGTTCTGGGTAATTTTCACGTATTGCCCATTGTACTTCAACCAGTTCTCGCCGTCCAGGGAGTATTGTTTGACGCTCGTTCCCTCGCCATAGACGGGATAAAGGTAGAGGGAGGTATTCGTCGGTTGAGTCTCGGAAGCAGTGACTACGGGCGCCGCCGGTGCTTCACGGTCAATGTTGCTGACCTCATATTGGGTGACAGGAGAGCAATTCCCGGCGGCATCGGTGCCACGGAAATAGACCGTGCCGTTCTCGTGCATTGAAATCCCTCCTTCGTAAGGAAGCCACTCCGTTCCATCCAGAGAGTACTCCTTCACCGTGGTTCCATACGCATACGTCGCAGCAACGATTACATCCTTGTTCGTTCTCTTCGTCGTGCTTGGCGACGCCTTGGGTGCGGCGGGCGGAACGCGGTCGATGTTCTTGACGGTGTACTTGCTGACGGATGCATTTCCAGCCGCGTCTTCCGCGCGGAACTGGATGGCACCGTTGTCCGTGAAGCGAATCGGCTCCGCATAATCGTACCAGCGTCGTCCATCCAGAGAATATTGCCGCACAACGCTGTCTTCCGAGAAGGTGGCTCCGACGGTGACATCCTGATTCGTCGGTCCCGTGGTGCTGGGAATCGCGACCGGTGCCTCCGGCGGGATGAAATCCAGATTTTCGACACGGTACTCCGCGATGTCGGAGCAGTTGCCCTCCGTGTCCGTCGCACGCATACGGACCACGCAAGGTTCTGTGATGACAAGTCCCTCTTGCGTGTACGGGAGCCAATCTCCTTCGTCGATGGCGTATTCGCGGATGACGGAATCCGCGGAGAATTTCCCTTGGATGAGGACGCTCTGGCTCTCCTTCTGGATGTCTGTCATCTCGATAATGGGCGTGACGGGCGGGCAGGTATCGACAGGATTTTCGGAGTCCACGATGGAGAAGAAGAGTTTTCCGTCTTCATCCAGGAAGAGAGAATAGGAGTAGTTTTCGAAGGTATCTTCGCAGTCGAGGGAAATGCCAGTGAGAAGTTTCTCCGTTGGGGAAAGAACGAGGATGGTTCCCGCAAAATCCATAGCACCAGAGGCCAGAAGATAGGTTGCGGTACCGTTATCCTCCGCGACGGAGAGTTGATAGGTCGGGGTTCCCGAAAGGAAGTCCAGATTGGTTACAATCACGTCGGAGTAGAACATGTCTTGCAGCGCAAAGTCCACGATGCCCCCTTGTTCGGAATGCGCGATGGCTCCTTCGGCAATGGCAAGTTCGCCCAAATGTGTTCCCCCCTCGAGGATTTCCAATGCCGCATTCTCCAGGAGATTCGTCCTGGTTGCCGTGGCACCCGAAGAGATGACGATGACACCGCCACCGAAAAGGGTTGTTTGCGACGCAACACCTTCCACTTGAAGGGTGGCGCTTTCCTGGACGGTTGTACGCAAGGCGGTCCCGCCAGAGGCAACCCGTCCCCCAGAGACGGCACCGCTTTCCAGCAGCGTTCCAGACAAAGTTCCCCCGCTTTCCGCTGCGGCATAGCCACCAGCAGAAACCGTCGTTCCAGTCGCCAAACCGCCATCCAGAACGACAACGGCGCCGCCGTCCAGTGCCTGGGCGTTGTTTGCGATTGCCGCGCTGGAGACGAACAGTGTCCCTCCAGACTGCAGTGTCACGCCTGTTGCAGAACCACCCTCTTGCAAGGTCCCCGTTCCTTCCAACGCCATCCCCGATAGCACGCCGCCAGATTGCACCTGCACCTCCGCACCCTCACGCGCCGTGCCCCCGTACGCCATGCCGCCTTGCTCCAGAATCAGACGTCCTCCTGACTGCACCTCCGTCTTTTCCGCAAGACCGTCTTCGTACACAAGCAGATTGTTCCCATCCGTCACTTGCAGACCCGATGTTTCATTCCACTTCCCGATGGTTCCCGATTCCGTTCCCCCGTAGTAGACCGACTTTTCGCGTTCCAGGAAAAGCACGGTCGCCCCGGTATTGGAATTGACCTCGCCCTGCCAGGGATTGAAGAGAATGCTCGCCGTGCCACCGCTGGCGACGTCGACCAACCCTCCCACGTTCACCGTCGTCTTCCAGGCCTCCGCTCCATCTC
>JAFRLI010000308.1 GCA_017431255.1 Victivallales bacterium | reverse complement strand
GATTCAGCGCAAACTCTCGGGCGTACAGAGCATAAACGGCGATGATAATTCCGTAAAAGAATTAAGCGAATAACTGAATTTAACTCAGCCTTTTTGGCAATACTTTTTACAGAGTACCCGTGCGGCTGATGCACTCCGACTTGAAGGACTTGTGCCAACGCTCAATCTTGCCGTTGCTCTGCGGGTAGTGGACGGAAGTGGTCACATGGCTGTAGCCGTGCATGGCGATGAACTCCTTGAACTCCTTTCCGACAAACTGCCTCCCGTTGTCCGTGACGTACCTTGGGCGGGCTTGCGGAAACGCCTCCCTGGCTCTCTGATGCACAATCCCCACGTCGCCCGCCTCCATGGTCGCGAAGAGCCCCCATGCCACAATGAACCGGCTGCACCCGTCGATGATGGTGATCATGTAGTAGGGATGCCCTCTGACATGCACGTATGTGATGTCCATGTGCCAGTGCTCGTGCACACGGAGAGGCTGCTCGAAACCGCCTCCCTTCCGGGACGGCTTTCTGCTCCAGTGGCGGATGGCGCCGAAGCGGCAGAGGACCTTGCAGACCGTCGACGGCTTCACGTGGACGATGTCCGCGTCCATCATCATGTATGCGCATCGCCTGTAGCCGTCCTCGAAGTGCTCCTGGTAGAACTCCACGATGCGTCTGCATTCCCAATCCTCGAGCCAGTTGCAGTGCGGGGCGTTGCGGCCATGGCGGTTCGCCACGCCCATGCGCCCCTTCCAGTAGTGGTACCGCTGGCGGGTGATGCCGACCAGGGAGCAAAGGCGGCCGACGGTCGTGTCCGTGCGCTCCGCCCACTTGTCTATGAAGGCGGCAATCTGGTCCCGGAGGTCGTATTCCACCCAGCCGTCTAACGGCCCCCAAGCGCTTTTTTTTTTGCGTGGTGTACTCCTCCAGCAGTTCGGCGATGACGGTGTCCTTGTCCTTCAGCCGCTTCTCCAGTTCGGCCACCTTGCGCTCATGCTGCCGCTGGATGGTCTTGCCAGTGTGCTCGAACGCCAGGTGCGCCTCGGAGAAAAACTGCTTCTGCCAGGAATAGAAGACATTGGGGTGGATGGAAAGTTCGGCGCAGATGGTGGAGATGGGGATGCCGTCCTGGAAGTGGCGAAAAATCGCCTTGGCCTTCTCCTCTGAGGTGAATCTGATTTTTGGCATTGTCGGTCTCGCTTTTCTGGGGTAGTCTTCTTTCTTACCTTACCAATGAAAAACGAAATCTCAAATGTAAGATTCTAAAGTAGGCAGAACAAAACCAATAAAACCTCCATTTCCCCTTGTATCGGGAGGAGAAGTAATAATTCCTATTTCACTATGATTCTTCGTCCATTCCAAGGCAGGTTCTAGGTACTTCCCATTTATTCCTTGCTCCAGCTGCTCTGGCGCAAGGTTGTACGGAAGGCGGTGGATTAGCCTGACGCGCTCCGCGTCCGCGTATGGCAAGGATTCCTTCTCGCAGATAATGGCGAGTTCCGTGTCAACGGTGGACAGAGTGCGGTGGGGGAACTGAGCTGAAACCGACACTGTTAGCGACAAGGATAGCGCCAGAACAAGTAGAACTTGCTGATAAGAGTAAATCATCATTATGTCTTTATGGTTGGGACATTTTCACATCATGTCACTAGTGTCCCAATAAAATATACTTGATAGTTCTATTAGTCAAGTAAGCCTGGTATAAATGGTGGAGTACGGCAAAAACGATTCTTGTGCCTCCTTTTCAATTCCGTGCCACGCGGTTGAAATGCGCGAGATAAAGGCCGCCGGACATCGCTGCCCGACGGCTTTGTGTTCCATTTGCGGTCCTATTCTCCGAGCAGTTCGCGCTCCTGCTCGTCCCAGTCGAGGGGGATGCTTTCGCGCAGCCGCCGGTCGTTCAGCGTCGTCGGAATGTCGCCCGACACGATGCGATGCACGATCCTGGGCGATAGCGTCGCCAGCCGGAGCGTCCGCGAGACGCGGGAGCTGTCGATGCCCAGCGCGTCAGCTTTTCCAGCGGCCTCTCGCCGAGGGGTTTCGCCACCTGTTTCGAGACTGCCAATTGACATCAGCGCAGCAGCCATTTGACATCAGCGCAGCAGCCATTCCAGGGCATTGAGCTTCCGTATGCCGTCGAAGTCGTCCGACGGGTCCTCGTCAAGGGTCAGCAGGAACTTCGGGTAGTGGTCGTGGATTTTCTGAAGCGGTGCAAGTTCGCGCCGGAGCGTCTCGGATTCGCGCACCGTCGCTGCGATCTGGTAGTATTCCGTGCCGTTGGAGTTCTCCGCCACGAAATCGACCTCCAGCGAGCCGACCTTGCCGATGCGCACCTTGTACCCGCGGCGGAGCAGCTCCAGGAAGACGACGTTCTCAAGGACGTGGCCGACGTCCTGTGAGCGCCCCGACAGGAGATGGCGGCGGAGGCCGGGGTCCACCACGTAGTACTTCTCCAGCGTCTTCAGCAACTGCTTCCCCTTCACGTCGTACCTCTCCGCCTTGTAGATGAGGAAACTCTCCAGCAGCGCGTCCAGATACCTCTTGATTGTCCTCGAATCGGACTTGCGCCCGTCTGACGTCAGCGTGCCGGCGATTCGACGCGTCGAAAGCTCGCTGCCGATGCTGTCGAACACGAATTTCGCCACGCTGTCCAGCATCATTGGGTCGGGTATCTTCCGCCTCTGGACGATGTCCTTGAGCAGGATGGTGCTGTAGATTCCCTCCAGGTAGTCCTCCAGTTCCCTCGGCGAGTCGATCAGCGCCACCGCGTATGGGAAGGAGCTTCCGCCGACATACTCCGCATACAGGCGGGAGGGTTCGCCGCCTCCCCGCATCTCCACGAACTCGCGGAACGACAGCGGCAGCATCTTTATCTCCACATAGCGTCCGGAAAGCATCGTGGCGATCTCGTGGGAGAGGAGGTTCGCGTTCGACCCTGTGACGTAGACATCGACGTTCGGGCGGATGTAGATGCTGTCGATGACCTCGGGGAAATCTTCGCACAGCTGCACTTCGTCCACGAACACGTATGTCATCTCGTCCGCCTTCAGCCTGCCTTTGATGTGGGAATGGAGGGCGTCGGGATTACGCAGCGGCCTGTTGTCCCTGTCCTCCAGGTTCACATACACGATGCGCTCCGCGGGGACGCCCTGCGAGCGGAGCCACTCCTGGTGCATTTCCAGAAGGACCGACTTGCCGCAACGGCGGACGCCGGTTATGACCTTGATGACCTGCCTGTCGCGCCAGGCGCGCAGACGCTCCATATATTCCTTGCGTTCTATCCTCATTTGCACTCTCCTGTTGATGGTATCATTGACTTGTTCTTAATATAGCCCGCAAACTTCAGTTTTCAACAAAGTTTGTGTGATTTGAAACGCAAACTTGACAAAAAAGTCTTGTTTTGTGTAGAAAAATTCCAGGTCTTCATCACACCAGATGGATGACGCACACTCCGGTTGGTAGTGGTGACGTTCCTCGCCGTCGTCGGAATAAAAAGCCCCGTGTCTCATAGGGTTAAAAATCCACGTGTTGCTGTGAGATTTACATTTCATCCCAATGAATACCTTGTGTATTTGCTTTACAGCGAAAAAAGCAAAGACGCTGGATTTTTGCCACCACGCCGTTATAGTAACCTTAGGATTCCTCTGTGTGAAGCCAGGGGGGAATCGAGCCATTGAGGTCGAAAGGCTTTTGGGCATTTTTTGGCATTCGTGCCTAAAAAATCGGAGCAGGAGTGTGGTATCAATCAGTCTCATTTGTGCTTGAAAAGCTCATTTTGAGGTGGTCTGTCGCGCCCGCTGACTCCACCACCCAACTATTCGCGCCCCGCAGTGAACTCAACCACTGCGGGGCGCTTCCTTTTCGCCGCAAGTTCCCTCAAAACAGG
>JAFRLI010000307.1 GCA_017431255.1 Victivallales bacterium | reverse complement strand
TACAACAACCTTCCTACTCTCCAGTGGATCGTGATTTTCTATATGTTTGTCTCTGCCTGTAACTTCTCCTTGATGGTGAAACTTTTCACCACTCGAAAATTTCCCTTCTTTCAAGATGAGGAGTTCCGTGTTTTCTTCGGCATCTTCGTGGTGGCGACCCTGTTCACCGCTACCATGCTTTATGTAAAATGCCCTGATGGTCTCAACCAACTCGGCTCCTCCACCTTGATTCCACGCGGTCTGGAGACGTATTTGCGAACTGCCGCGTTCCAAGTCATAACAGTCTTGTCCACAACGGGTTTCTGTACATCCGACTATCAGACTTGGAAAATCCCAAGCGTCCTGCTCTTGTTCTGTTTTCTGATGTGGCCTTGCGGTTGTGGTGGCTCCACTGCTGGCGGCATCAAAATGTCCCGCCTGATTGTCCTATTCAAGCACTTGCTTTATGAAATCCGCCATTGCCTGAGTCCGCGGATGGTTCCGGACGTGCGCCTCAATGGAGAGCGTATTTCGCAGGCACTTGTGGGAAAGACGGTTGCCTTCGTGGCATTGTATGTCTCATGCTTCTGCGTAGTTGCATTTCTTCTGGCCATTGTGGATGGTTCCCCCTTCGATACCGCGTGCGGTGCTGCCTTGACCTGCCTCAGCAACGTCGGCCCTGGTTTCGGCGCAGTCGGACCCGCCGGCTCTTTTGCCGGATTTTCTCCATTCGCCAAGTTTCTCTTGACCCTCACGATGATTGCGGGTCGCCTTGAACTCTACACCATCCTTGTGTTGTTCAATCCCGCATTCTGGCGATGGAAATAAAGAGTGCTTCTAGCCTTTCCCCACTCTCTGCGGGAAGGCGGAAGCGATGGCGGAGGCGAAGGAGCCCGGTGTAAGCATTTCCCCTGCAAGAATGTCGGATTCCGTGAAACGGGCCAGAAGGATTTGCCCGAGGTTCCGGCGGTTTCTGTCATAGATCAAATAGAGGAATCCATCGTTGCCTTCGGTGACATCGGGATAGGAAATATCGGTTCTTCTGTCGATGGAAAGTTGTCCACGCCAAGTGGTTCCATCGTCATCGGAAAGCCACGCGGTGATGTTTTCGCGTGGACCGAATGAGTCGGTATTGGGGTTGATGGGACAGCCGGGGAGGGCATGTTGCGTGTGGTGGAATACAAAGAGAAGGCGTCCGGAACGGAGTTTCCGGAACACGAAACGGGAGTTGACAGAGCCGAGGTTGGCAGGTGCGGGTGAAGTCCAGGTGGTGCCGCCGTCTTTGCTGCGCGTGAGCCACGGACCGATTTTTGTGCGTAGGAGAATCTGGAGGGTGCCGTCGGCGAGCTGGACGACCCAGTGTTCATCGAAGAGGCAGATATCCTGGGGAGCCTGGGGAACGTGCAGGAACTCGAAGGTTTGTCCCTGGTCACGGGAACGGAGGAGATTGGGACCACCGAGACCGCGAAGGGATTCTGGGAGTTCGTCTGGCTTGAAGGTCCAGATGGCGGTCGGCAGGAGCCAGGTCCCGTCATTCAGGACGGTAGGCTTGTTGAGCATAATGCCGGCACCGATTCACCGTGGGGAAGACCATTGTGGAGAATCGGTGTCGGGAGCGTCGCAGATGGAAGCCCAGACGTTGCCGGGGGCGGTGTTGTCCCAGAGACCATTGCTGTATGCCTGGCTCCAGAACCACCAGAGGCGTCCAGACGGGTCCAGCCAGAGCGTGGAATCGAACGCGCGCTGGTTCAGAGCGTCGTCGCCTTGTGGACCGACTACCTGGATTTCGCGCCAGGAACGCCCATCATCCGTGCTGGTGGAAAGAACAACGTAGTTTCCCGGTCCTTCGCCTTGGAGAGTACCTGTGTAGTAGACGGCGAAGAGGCGTCCTGATGAGAGGCGTTCCACACCCGGGATGCCCTGGTGCTTGCGGGTGGATGGTGCTTCGCTTGCGCCGATGGTGCGGGGTGGCATAAGCAGGGTGGATTCGCTTCTCATGGAAGAACTCTCCTTGGGGATGGAATTAGCCGGTTGAACGATGGTTTTCAATTTGTTCGAGTGCCTTGTCTGGGGTCAGCATCCCGAAGAGAACACTGAGAATGGCCGTCTGGAAATGCTCGAACATATTGCAGGGATGGGAGATGACGTGGTGGATTTGTTCTATGGAGGGAATCTCGGAGCCGCAATAATAGGAAGTACGGAATCCGATTTCTCCATCGTGGGGGTCAAAGAGAAAGCAGCCTTCCAGCAGACCGAAGTTCAACATATGCAGAAACTCGGAAATCTGGGGACGGACCTGTTTGTCGGCGTTCAGGCGAATGCGGGCACGAACATGCACGGAATCCTCATTGACTCGGAGAGAGCATTCGACGTGAGGAACTTTGGCGTCAATCGTGACACCGTAGGTGAAAACCCCCTTCTCTTCGTCGAAATCATACTTCCAGTCTATGGAATGAAAGAATTCCTTCACAACTTCGGCAATTTCTTCAGAGTAGGACTTTTTTTTAAGACGTCTCATAATAATGTACCTCCTTATGGTTATGAGGGAAATGGCAGACCAATCCTCGGCCTTGCAATGCTTCTGCGGCGGAGTCGTCGCCATCGGTATCGCCAGCGCACTTGGCGAAACCTCGCTCCTCGTCCTCGCAGGCGGTGCATTGCCTCGCGGACGGACTGTCACTTCCACTCTGGTTAACGTCCTCTTTTGTACTAACCTATAAATTATACCAAATATTTTCTCATTTTCAAGAGTAGACGCAAAAAAAACGACGCACGGTCCAGCAAAACCTGCCTAGCTACACGGCAGGCGTCGTCAATAGGAAAAAAGGTCCTTCAGAGTGGCGTTTTGCTGGGTGGCCTTGTTCCAGGCGCGGAGGATTTTGAGGCGGACCTGGACGGAGAGGAATCTGCCGCGTCTTGCCTTTGAGACCATCTTGTGAGTGAGTTGCTCGGTGGAGGCGGCGACGAGGGTATGGTTTGGCATATCCCGTTCGTTCATAAGGGAATCGAGTGGCTGGGGACCATATTCGCGTTCGTCTGGAATCATAGTGGGAAGGATTATCGTTTGAGGTTCCATTCGCTGGAACCATATTTTACGGCAAGAGTGTCGCGTCTGGAGAGGAAGTCAGGGGAGGGTTCGAATGGGAGGAAGGAGATGTGGTGGAGTTCGTGGAATGCATCGAGGAGCGCATTTTGGAGAAGGTTTCGAGGGAAGGGGAGGGGGGTGCCGAAGTGGAGGGAGCCTTGATGGAGGAGTCCGTCGGGCGTGCGTCGTTGTGCGGCGCCGGCGACCTTTCGTCCATTTGCGAGGACATCGTATCGAGTCGGGTGCTGGAAGCAGACCATGGTGGCGCGATCGACTTCGCTGGGGATGAGGTCCTGGGAGAGTTGCGCAGGTTGTTGCAGGGTTTGGAGCGCACGCTGGATGACTTGGTTGAGAGGAGCATAACTTTCCTGCGGGGGAAGTTCGGCCAGCCAGTGAGACGGGGGTGCTGCAACGCTGTAAGTAAAGTCGTAGTCGTGGAATACAACACCGCCACCAGTGGGGCGCCGCACAAAATCAAGGCCTTTTGGGGCAGCGTTCCAGGTCTGGTAGAGACCGATGGAGACGGCGGGGCGGTCCCACTGGTAGAAGCGCAGGACGGGGTGCGGATGATCTTGGGCGCAAACGAGTAACGCTTCATCCGCCGCCATGTTCATGGCAGGGGAATCAGCATTGTCGTCCCAGAAGAACCAGGTTTCGTTGCGCGGGGTGTCCATTCCAATTCAGGAGAATTACTTACGGAACATGAAGAAGACGGCACCGACCATGCAGAGACCGGCCCAGACGAAGTTCCAGTTGAACTTTTCCTTGAGGAAGAAAAGGGAGAAGGGAACGAAGATGGAAAGGGTGATGACTTCCTGAAGGATTTTCAGTTGGGCGACGGACATGACCTGGTGTCCAATGCGGTTGGCGGGGACCTGGAGCAGGTACTCGAAGAGGGCGATGGCCCAACTGACAAGGGCGGCGATGTACCATTTCTTGTCCGCCATATTGCGGAGGTGTCCATACCAGGCCATGGTCATGAAGCAGTTGGAGCAGATGAGCAGGAAGACGGTGCGGAGGGTCGGGGACATAAGGAAGTGTCTGGGTTAGAGGGTGATATGGAAGATGGCGGTGGTATTGTGCCAAGGGACGGTGCGGTTCAGGACATTTCTGGAGAGTGCCTCGCGGAAGGATTGCAGGTCCTCTTGGGACAAGCCGTGCGCGGTCAGAGAGGACGCAAAGGAGTTTGGACCGTGGAACCAATGCTCCAGATGCTGCTGTGTGAGCACCATGGGACGTTGCACGGGCAGCAGTTCCTGCGAAGGCGCAGGGAACCCTGCCTCCAGAAAAGCCTGCGAAATCTCCTGCGTGTCCCAGTTGACACGTGGGTCGTCCGGGTTCGCGTAGACGGTCTCTTCCGCAGAGGCAAGACGCTGGCGGAGCGCGGATTCTTCGTCGTTGCCAGGCGGCGGCAACAGGGCGGTGAGCCGCTGACTGCGGCGCGGAAGATTTTCTGCCAGAGCAAGCGTCCCGCCGGAGCGCAGAAGGGACTTCAGGACGGTGAGGCAGGCGGTGCGGTTGGCGCAACGTGCGAGGAGGTTCCGTCCTGTGATGAAGTCGAATCGGACATCTCCCGCGCGGGCGGCCGCGAGCAGGTCCGCGATTTGTTCAGGGGCACCGACGAGGATGGCTGGGCTGCGGAGTTGCGGGAGGTTTGCCGCCATGTCATGGAGCGCGGTTCCAGCCTGCACGCTGGAGGTGAGGGACCAGACACCGCCTTCTGGGACGGAACGAACGGCTTGCCAAGTGAGTTCGCCCGTGTCGGCGGTGAGGTCGAGCACGAGTTCGTGGCGGCGTAGCGGACGTGTGGCGAACAGGCGGTCGCGGATGGTGGCGAGGGTGCCCGTGAGATTGTCGACGGCGCGCGCGAGCCATTTGTCCGCGAGGGTATTGGTTTTCGCGAACGTGAGGACCTCGGGCGGTGCGGTGGCCCCGTCGTTTTCGCGGAGGGCGGCGAGTTGGAGTTCGCGTCGCTGGCGAACGAGGTCGGCGAGGGATTTTTCGTAGCCAATGACACCTGGCTCGTAGAAGACCTTTCCCTGGAGAGAACCAGGAAGATACTGCTGGGCGACCCAGTGGTCCTTGAACGCATGCGGATACTGGTAGCCGACGCCGTGCCCGAAACTCTCCTTGTCACGGCTTCCGTCCTTGAGATGGTTGGGAACTTCGCCTTCCTGCTCCTGTTCGACGGCCTTGAGTGCGTCGAAGAACCCCATGACGGAGTTGGATTTAGGGGCGGTCGCGCAGTAGAGCGCAGCGTGCGCGAGGGGAAAATGGCCTTCGGGGAGACCGACGCGGTCGAACGCCTCGGCGGCGGCCATAACGAAGGGGAGGGCGTGCGGGTCCGCCATGCCAATGTCTTCGCTGGCGAAGATGATCATGCGTCGAAAGAGAAAGCGTGGGTCTTCGCCAGCGTAGACCATCTTGGAGAGCCAGTAGAAGGTGGCGTCGGGGTCGGAACCGCGCATGGATTTGATGAATGCGGAAATCGTGTCGAAATGGTAGTCGCCTTCACGGTCATAAAGGACGGCGCGACGTTGGATGGATTCCTCGGCGACGGACATCGTGACGTGGATGCGCCCCGTTTCGTCGGGCTGGGTGGTTTCGACTGCCAGTTCGATGGCGTTGAGGGCGGCGCGTGCATCGCCGTTGGCGACGTTGGCCAGGTGCGCGAGCGCGTCCTCGTCCAGTTGGACGTTCAGGTTCCCGTAGCCGCGTTCCTTGTCTTGGAGCGCCTGTTGGATGATGCGTCGGATGTGGCTCTCTTCCAGTGGCTTGAGTTGGAAGATACGGGAACGGGAGACAAGTGCGCGGTTGACCGTGAAATACGGGTTTTCCGTGGTCGCCCCAATGAGAATCACGGTGCCGTTCTCCACCCAGGGCAGCAAGGCGTCCTGCTGTGCCTTGTTCCAGCGGTGTACCTCGTCCACGAACAGAATCGTCCGCAACCCCAAATCCTCCTTGCGGCGCTGCGCTGCCTGCGTGACATCCTTCAAATCCGCAATGCCCGCCATGACCGCATTCAGCGTCACAAACGTCGATTTCGTCGTGTTTGCAATCACACTCGCAAGCGTCGTCTTCCCCGTTCCAGGGGGACCGTAGAACAGCAGGCTCGACAAGTGGTCCGCCTGCACGGCAGGACGCAGCAGGGGCCCCGGTGGCTGATTGTGCTCCTGACCATTGTACTCCTCCAATGTG
>JAFRLI010000306.1 GCA_017431255.1 Victivallales bacterium | reverse complement strand
GGGTTCAATTGGTTTTCAGGAAATCCTAGTAATTGACACCTGCGGGCGAAAAAAGTTCCCGCCGATGTTGAAAAAGAATTGCAAAGCCCATTCAGAGTCCACAGAATACACAGAACAGTTTGTCCGCGCTGACGCGCGGCCAAATTGTTGATATGAAACAAAATATAAAGTGCAAGCCGCCGCGCAGCGGCGGATTGCCTTCTGTGTATTCTGTGCATTCTGTGGATTCAAAAATGAGTTTTGCAATAGGTTCAAAAGTCAGGCGCGTGCCGCGAAAGAAACGGCACGGATGCCGTACTGGCGTTCCCGGAGAGGCCGCCAGGGCGAGGCGGGCGTCCAGGGCATCACGTTCGCAGAGGCATGTTCCAAGACAAGAATCGTGCCAGGCAACGCCCAGGCCGCGAACTGCTCGTCTCGCAGGAGTTCTGGACCGCCATAGCCGCCAGGTGCAGGATTGTAGGGCGGGTCCGCAAACACGAAATCCACCGTCCCCGCCAACAACGACAGTTGCGTGTGCGCGGTCTTCACGTCCTGACAGAGAATCTCGACTTTCCCGGCCTGATGGTTCATCGACTTGAGGACCGCCGCCAGATTCCTGCGAATGTACTCCACATGCGCATTCTCCCGCTCGACCAGCACCACGCGCGCGGCCCCGCGGCTCAGCGCCTCCAGTCCCAAAGCACCAGTCCCCGAAAACAAGTCCACCACCGTCTTCCCTGTCAAATCCCCCACCGTCCCGAACATGCTCTCCTTGACGCGATCCTCAGTCGGCCGAACGTCCCTCCCCTCGGGAGCCGTCAGGCGAATCCCACTCGCCACGCCGCCTATGATTCTCATTTCGACTTCTCCTTCTTGGCCGCACTCAGTTTACACTGGCAGCGCGGACAAATCACGTTGGAGTAACGTCTCTGGAATCGACCGACGGCAAATACCAGCCCGCATTGCTTGCACGTGCGCAACCGCAAGCGCGACAACTGCCAGTTGTGCGCCCGTTCGTAAAACACTCCCGCCAGCAACACAACCACCAGCACTCCCATCACAATCAATGTGTAGGATTGCAAAGCCTCCGATATGAGCATCTCCGCTAGCATTCTTTCACCTCACGGGAGTCTCCAGCAGACTTTCAAAATCTGCCGTTCCGGCAAAGGCTCGGAGGCCAGGAGTCTCTTCTTCTGTCGCTTCCTCGCAAACTCGCGAAGTGCTTCCACGGCCATACGGTCCAAATCGGGAATGCCGCAACTTTCTCGCACCAGGATGCGTGGAATGGAAAAATGTTCATCCAGTTCCAGGCATGTCTCTTTTTCAGGACGTTGCGTCTCAACCATTTTGAGCACCAACATCAGATCGATTTCAGGGGGTTGTTCGAGAGATCGCCCGGCGGTGTCTTTCCAAAAGATACCGACTGGGGGCTTACGTTCGGGCAAAGAAGGCATGATGATCGTCATTCGAGGGTCGCGTTGTTCGCGGATGGCGCGTCGCAGCGGCTGGTCGTCAAAGACGGGTGGTTTTCCTGCAACGGGGGGTTCTGCGTCCTTGTCGAAGGGACGTTCTGCAGGCACTTGCGGCAGAGCGTGGAAGTTGCGCGGCTGCAGATGTGGTTCGTTGGGCTGGAAGCCGTTGGGCCTGTTTGGCTTCAGAATAAGGAAGGGGTCGCGCAAGTCGAGCCAGGCATAAATGTTGGCTATGGCCGGGGAAAGATTGGGCTGTTCGGAACTTGGCAGGAAGACCAGGTGGTTTCTTTTGGGGGCACTGCCTTCTTCTCGCCGGGCACCTGCAGGAAACACCTTGATGAGAAACAAGGGCAAGAAGACCACCACCGTGGCACAAAGCACCATTCCCCAGTGCAGAAGTTGCACCAGAAGTTCAGAATGGGACTTGTCTGCTGCGAGTTGTGGCATGTCAATCCTCGTCGGGATCAGGTTTGACCTGGGGAGCAACTTCCTTCTGCGGTTCGGAGACGAGGAAGACATCGGCGTTCATGGAACGGGCGAACGCGAAAAAATCCATGATTGTCTCGTAGGAGATTCTTTTGCCTGCACGAAGGACGATGATGGGCGTATCGGGTTCATCGAGTTTTTGTCGGTTTTGAGCGGCGATACTGCCATCGTTGAGTTTGTCCCTCAGAGTGCTTTTCAGATCTTCCTTGCTGATTTTTTCCTGGCCGTTGAAGACATAGTTGCCCTCGTCAGTAATGGTGACAATCAATTTATTGGCCCGCATGACCTCCGCTTCCGGCATCTTCGGCAACGTGGCGCCTTCGACACCTGGCAGAAAGACATAGTTGCTGCTGACCATAATGACAACCAGCAGGATGAAAAACAAATCCAGCAGGACAATGCGCGTGTCAGCGCACCGCATGGGCTTCAATTTTTCCTGCCAATGCATCATCCCTTGCTTTCCCCTTTGCCGCCATTGGAGGGCTCCAGCAACGCCGCATTCATCTCCTGCGCCAAGTCCTCTGGCTCGGCCAGGAAACTAATCAACTCCGCAGCCACCTTCTCCATGCTAAACACAATCACACGGCACCGCTCCATCAAAATGACATTGTACAGGTGGATCACCATTCCTGCCGAAATGCCCAATGCGGTCGTGATGAGTGCCGCACGCAAATGCGTCGCAATGGACTGAATACTCAGCGATACCCCTTCCTGTCCACCGCCCAACTTCTGGAACATGCTCATGATACTGATGACTGTCCCGAAGAGTCCCAGAAGTGGAGAAAGTTGCCCGATGGCTGCAATCAAACTTGCATTGCGCTGTAAGCGCGGAATCTCGGTCGTTGCCGCACCATCCGCTGCGTGACGCATCGCCGCCTCGGAATGCGTGTAGCGGCTCAGAATCTCACGCGCAACCGCTGCAATCGGGGAATGCGTATCTGCACAGATGGAAATCGCCTCGATGCGACGCTTGTCCTGGGCATTTCTCAGGTTGTTCTTGATGCCCAGAAGGAAGTTCTCGCTGTCGATGTTGATGCGATGCAAATAGAAAAATCGGTGGAAAAACAAGAATGTGGCAATCAGGAATCCCCCCAGAATCACATAACTGATGGGCGCACCTGTATTTAATATTTCCTGCAAAAACGACATCGTTGCTCCAAAAGATTTGGGTCTGTTTCTCGAACTGTTAACTTAATAAGGTAATACGTAAACGGCAGAAATCAAATAAGAGGAAGGGGAAAACGAGGAAAAGGCGTAAATCGGTGAGTCGACAAGGGTATGCGCTTGCAAAACAGTGGAATGAAACTACATTGAAGAAAACAGAAAGACGAGGAGGAACTAGAATATAAAGGAGCAAGCAATGCGAACACTGGCGGCTTTGACGATGTCTTTGGCGATGGCGGCGGGTGCCCAAGAGCGTCCTGGCTGGAAACTGGTCTGGTCCGAAGAGTTTGACAAGGGGAAGATGCCCGACCCGACGGTCTGGAACTATGAGTTCGGGTATGTGCGGAACAATGAGAAGCAGTTCTACACATACAAGCGTTCGGAAAACGTTCGCATCGAGAACGGAATGCTGGTCATCGAAGGACGCAAAGAGCAGTTCAAGAACCCACGATTCGACCCGGAATCGACAGAATGGCAAAGGGCGGAATTCGCGGAATACACCTCAGGCAGCATCAACACGCACCACAAGAAATTCTGGCAATACGGACGCATCGAAGTCCGGGCGAAGATTCCCGCCGGAATGGGGTTATGGCCGGCCATCTGGATGATGGGCGAATCCAAGCACTGGCCGGATTGCGGGGAAATCGATATTATGGAGCACGTCGGCAAGGAGCCGTTGAACATCTACGCAACCATCCACTGGCCCAGCGCAAATGACACCAAGTATACCAGCAAGGGCACCCACGTCAAAAATCCAACGCCCGCCGCGACGTATGACGACTTCCACATCTATGCCATCGAATGGGACGAAAAGAAAATCGTCATCTTCTACGATGACAAGCCCTATCTCACCTACGACGTCTCCCTCGCCGACCAGCCAGACGGCTCCAACCCCTTCCGACAGCCTCACTACCTCCTACTCAACCTCGCCATCGGCGGCAACTGGGGCGGTCCGAACATCGACAGCACCAAATTCCCTGCCAAATACTACATCGACTACATTCGCGTCTACGAGAAGGCGAAACAATAGGCAAGGCGTGACTGGCAACCTCCTGTGTGCCGTCTCCATCTCTGCTGGGAAAGCCATCCGGGGGCTGGTCTGTCCTTTCTGTCCTTCCCCCTAAACTATCGGACCTTGATGAATAGGAGCATGAGGAATGGGACGAGGAGTGCCTGGAGGAGTACGAAGCGCACGAGGACCTGGGTATCGGACCAGTGCCAGTTTTTACGGCACTGGTCGTGGAGGGGGAACCGGACCCGGTGGAAGGCGCGAACGATGGGGAGTTGTTTCTGGACCTCCTCATCGGTGGCGAAGTTTTTGGGATTGATGGGATTGGGGACATTTCGGAGGGGCTGTCGAATGTCAAATCCGAGTTTTCGAAGGAATTGGAAGAAGAGGATTTTGACGAGTCCCGTGCCGCCGTTGATGATGAGGATGGGGGCGGTGATGAGTAGGAAGAGGGGGTTTCCCGTGGCAAGTGCCGCCATTCCGATGAGGAGTCCGAGGAATCGGGAGCCTGCGTCGCCCATGAGGACGGCACTGGGACTGGCATTGTGCCAGAGGTATCCGCAGAGCATTCCGCTGGCGGTAAAGAGGAGCAGTGCCCAGCGAGCACCATCGGGATAGTGCGGGAGGAGGAGATATTTTGCAATGACGGAGTGCCCCATGACGATGTAGAGGAAGAATCCGAGGATCACAAGCGTCAGGAGCGCGAGGGAGCCGGCGAGGCCATCCACGCCATCGCTGCAATTGACGGCATTGATGGCGAACCAGAGGAGGAAGGCCGCGACAGGGATGTATGCCCAGACGGGCATCAGGAAACTGCCGCCAGGCCCAGGTCCTTTGAAAACGGGAAGCCAGATGGGAGCCGGCTTGCCCCAGCAGAGGGCGGCGGCGGCGAGAATGGTGATGAGGGCGTCCAGGAGACCTTTTTTGAGTCGGCCCCAGGGGCGTTCGCTACGGTCGTCAAGATATCCCGTGAGCATACTGAGGAAGAGGCAGCAGAGGAGGACGGCGAACTGCCGCGACAGGGGAAGAATGAGAAGGGTCACGAGGCAGCAGATGGGGACGATGATGGCACCCGCGCCCGTCGGCTTTCCCTTGGCTTTTTCGGAATCCTTGACGAATGCCTTGCCCTGGTCGTGCGGGAGGTGGTCCCACAGGCGCGGGAGGAGAAGCCAGGAGAAGAGCGCGGCGAGGAATGCACCGAGTCCTGCAAGCATCAGATAGGATTCGAGCAAACGGAAGGGACCCCAGACATTTTTCAGGAATTGCGCAAGATACGGGAGCATAATCAGGCGATTGGGTTGAGGGAAGTGAGAATCTTGGGAGAAGAGGTATCCAGTTGCACGGGAGAACCCACGCGCAGGGAAATCGTTGGGAAGACGTGACCGAACGGCAAACCGGCCACGACTGGACCTGCAATGCGTTCCGCGACCTCCGACAGCAGGCTCGGAAGGAACTCCGCGTCCTCGCCATTTGAAAACTGACCAAAGAGAAGGCCGGCAACGCCGTCAAGGGTCCCCGAATCGAACAATTGCGTGAACATTCGGTCGATGGCATGCGTCGGTTCCCCGACATCTTCGACGGCGAGGATGGTGCCCTCGAGGGAAGGAAGGCGTCCCGTTCCGACCAATGCGGTCAGCAAGGAGAGATTGGTGGGCACGAGTGGTCCCGCAACACTCCCGCTCTGCAGGACCTGCCAGGGGACGTCTTCGGGAAGGGGGCACGCATCGCCACGCAAAGCGCGTGCCCAGGAGGCAAGGGTTGCGTCCATCGCGGAATCTTTCTCTGCACGGCCGAATTCGGAGACCACCATTGGCCCGTGGATGAGGTTGCGGCAGCCGTGCGCGTAGGCGGTGAGCAGGAGCGCGGAGACATCGCTGTATCCAATGAGAGGAAGGTCTCGGGAGCGGAGGGTCTCCCAATCGATGCGGTCGAGGAGGCGAGTGATGCCGTAGCCCCCGCGCATGGCGAGCAAGGCGTCAATGGAAGGGTCTTGGAGGAGTTGGTTGAAAGCGTTGGCGCGTTCCTGGTCGGAAGCAGCCATGCCTCGCAGGCGAGGCCCCGCAAAGGCGGGCACGACGCAATCGAGGCCGCAGTCGCGAAGGAGCTGCAGACCGCGTGCCGGTCGTGGGTCGTCATCCTGAGCATAGCCGCTCAAGGAAAACACACCGATGCGATGGATATTGGGGGGAAAAGGATTCATGAATGGGGCTAGGGCAAAAGAGAAAGAAGATTAAACTAATATACTCTTTTCTTGGCGAAAAGACGGAAAGAAACCAGTAATTTGGTCCGCAATCTTGCAGAAATCATTTTTTTTACGTGTCGGTCTCTTTTCCAACGGCATAACAGCGATTATATTAATGATACGGGGAAGTGTTTCTTTTTCCAAGAAACCCCCGCCCCCGATTTTTCCAACCTTAAACCACTAACCCCTAACCACTATGAAAAAGACATTTGTGAAAGACGCGCTTGCGAGCACGCAGTATGGCGTCGAAATGGTGGTAGCCGGCTGGGTGAAAACCCGTCGGGATTCCAAGGCCGGTCTTTCGTTCATCGAAATCAACGACGGTTCCAGTTTCGCGAACTTGCAGGTGATTGCGCCGAATACGCTGTCCAATTACGCGAGCGAGGTTCCGCGACTGCATCCAGGCGCGGCCATCCAGGTAGTGGGAACGCTGGAGAAGTCTCCTGCGGCGGGGCAGGCGGTTGAAATCCATGCAAAGGAACTGATTGTGCTGGGATTCTGCGACCCGATGCAATATCCGCTGGACAAAGGAAGAATCTCCTTTGATCGCCTGCGCGAAATCGCGCACCTGCGTCCGCGCACCAACACGTTCGGGGCGGTCATGCGCGTCCGCAACACGCTCGCCATGGCAACGCACCAGTTCTTCCAGAGCCGAGGATTCTACTACTTCAACGCACCCGAAATCACTGCCAGCGACGCAGAGGGTGCCGGACAGATGTTCCAGGTCACAACCCTCAACCTGGACAAACTCCCCATCGACAAGGAGACCGGCAAGGTCGACTACTCCAAGGACTTCTTCGGACGCAAGGCCAACCTCACCGTCTCGGGACAACTGGAAGCCGAAACCTATGCCTGCGCACTCGGCAGCGTCTACACCTTCGGACCGACCTTCCGCGCGGAAAACTCCAACACGACGCGTCACCTCTCCGAATTCTGGATGATTGAACCCGAAATCGCATTCGCCGACCTCAACGACGACGCCGACCTCGCAGAAGACTACCTCCGCGCCCTCTTCCAGGCCGTCCTCGATAAAAATCCCGACGACCTCGACTTCTTCGACAAGCGCGTCGAAAAAGGCATCCATGCCGACCTGCAGCGCCTCGCCGAATCCGCATTTACCCGCATCTCCTACACGGAAGCGGTCGAACTCCTGAAAAAGCACGCGGACAAGTTCGAGTACAAGCCCGAATGGGGAATTGACTTACAGTCCGAGCATGAGCGCTACCTGACGGAGGAGATTTTCCATGGACCGGTGACGGTGATGAACTATCCGAAGGACATCAAGGCGTTCTACATGCGCCAGAACGACGATGGCAAGACGGTCGCCGCGATGGATGTTCTGCTCCCGAAGGTGGGTGAAATCATCGGTGGCAGCCAGCGCGAAGAGCGTCTGGACCGTCTGGAAGCCCGCATGAAGGAACTGGGCATGGACCTCGACACCTACTGGTGGTATCTGGATTTGCGGCGTTTTGGAACGGTTCCGCATGCCGGATTCGGTCTGGGCTTCGAGCGAATGGTACGCTTCTGCACGGGCATGGGCAACATCCGCGATGTCATCCCGTTCCCACGCGCGCCTCTCAGCGCAGAGTTCTGATGTTCCCACGGGGAGGCTCCCCTCCCCCACTTTCTTTTCAAACAAAAAGAGGTATTTTATGGGCGGTTTTTTTGGTGTGGTCTCGAAAGGCGAATGTGCGGATGACCTGTTCTACGGAACCGACTACCACTCCCATCTCGGCAACCTCCGTGGCGGCATGATGACCTGGGGACGCAAAGGCCTGCGGCGCGTCATCCACGATATCACGGGCGAACCGTTCCGCGCCAAGTTTGACGGCGACCTCCGCAACCTCCGCGGAAACAATCTCGGCATCGGCTGCATCAGCGACACTGGCGACCAGCCCATCCTCAACCATTCCCACCTCGGCTCCATCGGTGCCGTCATGGTCGGTGCCATCAACAACCTCGCGCAACTCGCAGAAGACGCCTGTCGCAACAACAACTTCCACTTCTCCGAGTTCTACGAGGACGGAATGAACCCCAATGAGGTCGCGGCCGCCCTCATCTCGTCGGGCGACACCATCGAAGACGGCATCCGTAACATGCAAGACAGCATCGATGGCTCTTGCTCCATGCTGGTCCTCACCAAGGACGGCATCTATGCAATCCGCGACGCACTCGGACGCACCCCCGTCCTCATCGGTTCCAAGCCGGGCAGTTACTGCATCAGCATGGAACCGTGCGCGATGTTCAATGTCGATTTCACGCAGGAATATGAACTCGGGCCAGGCGAGGCTGTCTTAGTGACCCCTGACGGCTATCGGCAGGTGGTTCCGCCCCGGGAAGAGATGAAAATCTGCTCGTTCCTGTGGGTGTACTACAGTTTCCCCGCCTCTTCGTTCGAAGGGCGCAACGTGGAGCAAGTGCGCTACGAATGCGGCAAACGCCTGGCGCGGCAAGACCGTGGGAGCGGACTTCTGGAGAAACTGGACTCCGTGTCGGGCATTCCCGATTCGGGCGTGGGTCACGCCATCGGGTACTCGCATGAATCGGGGATTCCGTACACGCGCCCATTCATGAAATACACGCCGACCTGGGCGCGCAGTTTCATTCCCCAGGACCAGGCAAGCCGCGCCCATGTTGCAACGATGAAACTGATTCCCATTCGGGAATTGAGCCATGACAAGCGTCTGCTGTTCTGCGAGGATTCCATCGTGCGCGGGACGCAGTTGGGAAACACGCTGAAACGTCTGTCGCGTTGCGGTGCCTCCGAAGTGCATGTGCGTTCCGCATGTCCTCCCATTCTCTTCAACTGCCGCTATCTGAACTTCTCGCGCTCCAAGGGGCTGGCTGGCCTGGCTGCCTACCGCGCGATTGCCCGCCTCGAGGGCATCGAACTCACTGGCGAAGTCGCCGTGGACGATGCCAAACTTGCAAAAATCCCCTTGGATGAGTATATTGACCATACGACGGAAAAGTACGCGAAAATGGTGGACGGCATCCGCCAGGAACTCGGCTTGACTTCCGTCCGCTTCCAAACCCTTCCAGACCTCATTGACGCCATCGGGCTGCCCAGGGAAAAACTCTGCACCTACTGCTGGGACGGGAAGAACGTGAGCGCCTGCAAATGCTGCAAGCATCCCTGCCACTGAAACTAGCCTACGAGGAGACCTCAAAATGCGCAATTTCCTCCGCTCCACTTTCATCGCAACCATCCTGCTGACCGCATCGCTCGCCTTTGCCCAAACGGGCGGCTGGCCCCGCCAGGGAACCATCACGGGCGAGGATTTGACCATCCGTGCCCGCCCGGGCCTCCACTACGAGCGCATCGGGAGTTTCCAGAAGGGCGAGCAGGTGACAGTCGTCTCCCAGGATGACACCTGGTACGAGGTGCGTCTTCCGCAACGCCTGGAAGCCTACGTGACGGCAGATTCCGTGGACGAAAAGGGCGAGGTACTTCGGGAGTCCTGCCCGCTCTACTGCGGGCCTGGCATTGTTTTCACCGCCTTTAGCAAAGTCAAACGCGGAACGGTTTTGACGATTGTGCCGAGCGATGTTGCGGATTGGCGCAAGGTCAAGGTTCCAGCGGAGGCGACGGCATGGGTGAATGGTGCATTTGTGAAGTTGGAAGGTGCGCCCGAGGTGGAACCTGCGAAGCCCGAACTGTCCACGGAGGATGTTATCACGGCACGCAATGCTTTGGAAAAGAAAGCGGAGGAAGAGAAGGCGCGCGCAGAGGCTGCTGCGGAGGCGGCACGCGTTTCCGCAGAGAAGCGTGCTGCGGAGGAGAAGCGTCTGGCAGAGGAGACGGCGAAGGTGCAGGAAGTCGAGGCCAACGCAAAGTTGGCAGAGCAGAAGCGCCAGGCCATCGAGGCGCAAATTGCCCAGGAGGCAGAACGTGCCTTGGCCGCCGCGAAATTGATTGACGAAGCGAAAGCAAAACGCGAGGCCATCGAAGCGCAGGTGAAGGAGGAACTCGCCAAGGCGGAGGCCGCGTTGCAGGCCGCGAAGGAAGCCGCCGCCAAGCGAGAAGAGGCCGAAAAACTAGCACAGGCGGAAAAGGAAAAGTCCGAAGCCGCTGCCAAGGCCGCCAAGACTGCCGAGGAACAGCGTCTGGCCGATGAACTCAAGGCAAAAGAAGAAGCGGAAAAGGCGGAAGCCGCCGCCAAGGCCGCCAAGACCGCCGAGGAACAGCGTCTGGCCGATGAACAAAAGGCCAAGGCCGAGGCCGAAAAGGCCGAAGCCGCCGCAAAAGCCGCCAAGACCGCAGAAGAGCAACGCATCGCCGACGAACAGAAGGCAAAGGCGGAAGCCGAACTGGCAGAGGCCGCCGCAAAGTCCGCAAAACTCGCCGCCGAAAAACGCGCGGAGGAGGAAAAACTCGCCGCAGAGGCGGCGGTCGCCGCGAAACTCGCCGCAGAAAAACGCGCCGCCGATGAAAAACTCGCCGAGGACGCCGCCAAGGCCGCGAAACTCGCCGCCGAAAAACGCGAAGCCGATGAAAAACTAGCTGCCGAGGCCGCCAAGGCTGCAAAAACCGCAGAAGAACAACGGCTGGCCGATGAGCAAAAGGCGAAAGAAGAAGCAGAAAAGGCAGAAGCTGCCGCAAAGGCTGCCAAACTCGCCGCCGAAAAACGAGAAGCCGATGAAAAACTCGCAGCCGAAGCGGAAAAGGCCGCGAAACTCGCCGCCACTCAGCGAATCGTTGGAGAGTTCGTCGCCCAAAAGTCCGCAGAAAAGAAACTAGCGGAAGAACAAAAGGCCGCCGAGGAAACAGCAAAGAAACTTGCCGAGGAAAAGAAGGCCGCAGAAGAGAAGAAACTCGCAGAGGAAAAGAAGGCCGCAGAAAAGAAGGCCGCAGAAGAGAAGAAACTCGCCGAGGAAAAGAAGAAGGCCGAGGAGAAGAAACTGGCCGAGGAAAAGAAGAAGGCTGCCGAAAAGAAAGCGGCAGAAGAGAAGAAACTGGCCGAGGAGAAACAGAAGGCGGAAGAAAAGAAAGTAGCAGAACAAAAAACGCTTGTGATTCCCGTAGCCAAACCAGAGCCGAAGAAACCGGAGTTCCCATCGTTCAAGGGATGGTTGGGAGCCTTGCCGCAAAAGACCCCCTATGCGACGCATGTGCTCTATGATACGTCCACACGCAAACCCATCTGCTATCTGCAAGGGCATCTCATAGACCTCAGCGAATGGGAAAAGACGCTGGTGGAGGTGTCAGGACCGATTCAGACGCCGAAAAACTGGACGCTGCCCCGCCTCGTGGTAACGGGCATTGTCAAGCAATAATTTCGTACAGAGGGAAATGCGTTGAGAGGAAACAGTGCATTTCCCCTGTGTTCCATGAAAAAAAGGAGAAACACAATGAAGAAGAAAGAGAAAGTGACGCTGTGCCTGGCTCCTGGTCCAACGATGTTCGATGAACGGACCGTTCGCCTGGCACGCTTGCTGGAGCAGCATGGTTTTGACGCCAGAACCTCAGGGGTCTGGAAGGACTCCCTGCAACTCCCTTTGCTCAAGAACCAATTTGATCTGCTCACGTGCCCGACCGTTGTATATCCTTGCTTCCAGAAAGACCTCGTGCTCCCGAAGTTCATCCATCCATCCCTGTTGGCTGGATTGATTACGAAGAAGGGCCAGAAGGGAGAAGTGAAAACCCCGTATGCGAATGTCACGGTTCCGCAAAATGCAGAGGAAGGCGTGCCCGCAACTGCGGATGAATTCTTTGACTGGGGCCGCAAAGGCGTCTTCCTGATTCCCTCCCCCGAACGAATGCTGGAGGTCATCCTCCGACAATTCTCCGACGACGACTTCGAAAACCAGGTCATCCTCATTACCGCAGGGCCGACGGTCGAGGACATCGACCCCGTCCGGTTCATCTCCAACCGTTCCTCCGGCAAAATGGGTACCGCCCTGGCACGCGCGGCCGCTCGACGCGGCGCCACCGTGTACCTCGTACACGGCCCCATGACCGCGCCCATCCCCCCCTGCCAAAACATCTTCCCTTTCCCGGTGCGCTCCGCCCTGGAAATGCACGCAACCGTCATGAAACTTCAGGAAGACTGCGATATCGCCATCCTTTGCGCGGCCGTAGCCGACTTCCAGCCCATCGAGTTCACTCCCTTCAAAATCAAAAAGGGCGACAGTGACATATTCGACCTCAAAATGAAGCGCACTCCCGACATCCTGGCCTCCCTCGGCAAACTGCAAAAACGCCCGTTCCTCGTCGGCTTCGCCGCCGAAACCAACGACGTCGAGCAGAACGCCCAGGCAAAACTCTTCGGGAAACACTGCGACCTCCTCTGCGCCAACGATATTTCCAATCCGAAATGCGGCTTCGGCGTCGATACCAATGCCCTCACTGTCTACGACAAAGACGGCACCGCCACCGCCATCCCCAATGCCACAAAAGAACAAGTGGCCGACCGCCTCCTATCCTTGATTGCCCAGAAACGGCAAGGTTAAGGAGTAGCGTCCTCCCCAAACACATCCACGGGATCTCCCAAACACACGCTCGCGCTCGCACGCATTCTCGTGCACGCGCGAGGCGCATACTCGTGCGTCCGTCCTTTGGTTTCGTTGCATCGTGCGTTTTACCTTCACTGATTCCCATCCTACTCTTTATGATACACCTACCATTTCATCATCGTGGAAAGCAGTTCTTTTTTCTCACATTTTGCCTCAAAGGGCGTCCGAAGGTACTTTCAAACATCGTTGAAGAGGAAGAACACGGTCGCCATCATGTCATTGCCACCCCCACACCCCTTGGGGCTGTGGTTCTGGAAGAATGGGCCAGGCAACATTCCTGGAATCCTGCGCTCATCCCGTCCGCCCGCATCGTCATGCCCGACCACGCACATTTCCTCTTGATCATCGATTTTGACCGCTGTCCCCAGTTCGATTTACTGGATTGGATTCACCATTTTCGAAGAAACATCGAGGAACAATGGCGCATTTTGGGGAATCACTCGATTTGCTGGGAGGATTCTTTCTGGCTGGAACTCTCGTTTGACTCCCGACAATTACAGGCCATTCGACGATATATCCGCCTCAATCCAGCACGCTATCTTTGGAAACTGAAACATTCGGATTGTTTTCTGAGACAATCCGACGTCCATGCACGCGTTCTTGAGGCAAACCGACAATGGGACGCTATGGGAGAACTCACCCTATTGGGAAATCCTTTTCTGTTTCATGTGCGTCTGACGCTCAAGAAAACAGTGGAAGAACACCAAAATGCCATTGCAGACATTCTGGACAAGGCGCGTATGGGAATGATTCCCGTATCTGGTTTCATCTCCCCAGGAGAAAAAGAGTTACTTCGACGGCTAAAAATGGAACCGAATACCCGTTTTATCAAAATGCTTCCTTATGCCCTCCCGCCTCGTTATGACCCTTCGACCGAGGATTCCCGTGAATTGGCGGCGCACCGATTGCTGATTTTGAGCGGCTTCCCACAAACCGTACAAAACGATGGGCACGCATTTCGCCGAAATTGCTTGCAAATGAATGACTTGGCCGCCGAAATCTGTAGGCGAGCGAGGGAACCGATAAACTGAGGGCGCAGGCTAGGCGGGCCAGGGGGCAAGAGCGCGGGCACGGGCGCGGGGCACAAGCGAGCGGAGGCGGGGGTGCGGCGGGCGGAGGCAGGGGGAGCGGGGAGCGGCAGCCCCCCGTCCTTTGTTTTCGGGCCTTTTTCCTTTTC
>JAFRLI010000029.1 GCA_017431255.1 Victivallales bacterium | reverse complement strand
GGATGTACGGAAGGGATGTTCTCATCCGAGATCCGGGACGTTGTGGAACCGTTCTGCTTTCCAGCCTGCGGGAAGACCGTTCCGCCTCCCAGATGCTGGAAGAATTCGACATCGAAGACTACGCCACTTATCGAAAACGCGCGCAACAACTCGCAGAGTCCCATCGAAACTAGGAGGCTGAAATGAAGGAGGAAAAAGTCGGTTTTGCCATTATTGGGGGCGGATTAATCGCCTCATTTCACATGGCCGCCATTGCCGCCGCACCACATGCGGAACTGCGGGGCGTCTTCGATCTCAACCACTCAGCCGCCGAGAAACTATGCGCCGCTAGCGGGACACATGCGTACTCTTCTTTGGAAGAGCTGCTGGATGACCCGAAAGTGCAAGTCGTTACAATTGCAACGCCGTCAGGGACGCACGGCGAGCTCGTCTGTGCGGCGGCTCGCGCGGGGAAACATATCCTGTGTGAAAAGCCACTGGAGGTTACGCGGGAGAAAGTGTACGCGATGGCCGAGGCCTGCCGCGCCGCACGGGTGTTGCTGGTCCCAGTCTTCCAAAATCGTTTCAAGCGTCCCGTGCAACGTTTGCGCCAGGCGATTGCGGACGGTCTGTTTGGGAAAATGATCTTTGCCAGTGCGCAGATCCATTGGTTTCGTGAAGAGCAATACTATTCCGGTTCTTCCTGGCGTGGGACGTGGAAAATGGATGGAGGCGGTGCACTCATCAACCAGGGCATTCATACGGTCGACCTGTTGCTTTATCTCAATGGTGCGCCCAAGAGTGTTTTCGCTTATTCTGCAACGAGAACCCATTCCATCGAAGTGGAAGATACCCTTTGTGCCACCATCCAATTCCAAAACGGCTCGTTCGGCACTCTTGAGACCAGTACCTCCTGCAGCCCTGGCTTCCCACGCTGTCTCTGCTTCACTGGCACGCAAGGTTCCGCCATTCTGGAAGGAGAGCATTTTCGCCGCTGGAACATCGCCGGAAAACCATCAAAGGATGCCCCGTCGCCCAGTGCCCTGTTGCGACATGCCAATGACGCCAGTGGTTCAGCTCCGGAAAACATCACCTTCGAAGAACATACAATCCAAATGGAAGACATTGCCACGAGCGTCTTGACAGGCAAGCGCCCCCTGATTGATGTCTCGGAAGGCATCCAGACCATGGAACTCATCTTCGGGATCTATGATTCCATCCGATCGGGAACGCCTTTCTCCTTCCACGCAAATCAGGAGCGGATTTCTGCTCAATAGGACCGCTCATGATAAAACTTGCCTTCCTTTCCATTGACATGCGCCTGCCCTTGAAGTTCGGGGCAGAGACCATTTCTTCCCTTCGCGTTTGTCACGTGGAGCTGCAGGCATACGGGGCAACAGGCTACGGAGAAACCCCTCTTTCGGCGGCATGGGGATGGCCTTCTTCAACGCTTTCCCACGCGTTTCGCGAAGAACGGATGTGCGCCTTCTGCGAGTTCCTCGCGGAGCGCTTCCAGATGCCTGCCTCGGAAGATCCGATGCAATGGGGATGGTCATATCTCAATGGCACCCTGGAGAGCCTGCGTCAACAATTCAACGCCCGGCATCATCTGGACATGCCCTATCTGGCCGCACTCATTGCCTACGCCTCCTTTGACATCGCAGTGCACGACGCCTTTGCACGATCCCTTCACCTTCCCGTTTACCAGACCTACAATCGTTCGTTCCTTCAGCAAGATTTGAGTTTCTTTTTTCAAGACGATGATTTTCGCGGGAAATACCCCGGGGATTTTTTTGTCAAGACAGTCCCTTCCTCCCTGCCCGTCTGGCATCTGGTTGGCGGAAAAGACCTCCTGGACAACCGGCAAACTCCACAAGCGATCCAAGATGGCTATCCTGTCTCGCTTGAGGAATGGCTTTCCCGTGACGGATTGCGCTTTCTAAAAATCAAGCTCACGGGCAATGACGCCCAATGGGACTACGAGCGTCTGGTTGCGGTCGGCAGGCTCGCCTTGGAACATGGTGTCGAGGGATTGTCGGCGGATTTCAACTGCATGGTGCGCCAGCCGGCCTATGTGAATGAAGTCCTGGATTCCTTGAAGACGAACGAGCCGGCCATTTATGCGATGCTGCTTTATGTCGAACAACCGTTCCCGTCAGATTTGGATCGTTTTCCGGTCGATGTTCATTCCTGTGCGATTCGCAAGCCGATTTTTCTGGATGAAAGTGCCCACGACTGGCGAAGGGTTGAGCAGGGATATCGTCTGGGCTGGAATGGTGTTGCCCTCAAGACCTGCAAAAGCCAAACGGGCGCGCTTCTGTCGGGCTGCTGGGCAAAGGCACACGGAATGTCTCTTATGGTCCAAGATCTTACGAATCCTCGACTTGCGATGATGCCCCATGCTCTGCTGGCCGCCCATTTCGGCACCATCAAAGGCATTGAATGCAATGCCGCCCAATTTTATCCCGACGCCTCCCTATCCTTTGAAAAACGACATCCTGGCCTCTATGAAAGACGCAATGGGTGCATCCGGCTGAATTTTCTCGACGCTCCTGGATTCGGATACTCTTCCGATGACGTCTCAGAGGTGAATCAGGAAAAATGAGGTCGTTGCAAAACCACCGCCCAACCGCCAATGCGCCGCAGGCGATGAAGACATCGAGGAACGCAGGGAAGACGGTTGGGATGAGAGTTTTTCCCTTCGCTCAAGATCGTGGGACAGGGATCGCGAGTCGACCTGATATCCACCGTAGACACCGTCGGCCGCGTATTAGTGCCCGTAGTTGTCCCCATGCGAGAAAATGTTCCACGGGAGATTTGCCAAATGAGGGAGGGGCATTACATTAAACGAAAGTGTATGAGGCAATTGCAAAACGACCGCCCAACCGCATCGAGCAAGCGGCGGATTGCCTTCTGTGTATTCTGTGTATTCTGTGGACTCAAAAAGGAGTTTTGCAATTGCCTCTATTGTTACAAAATCCTGCTGTTTTTCCATCAATCCGCTTGCATGTTCGGGGAAAAGCGGATAAACTATAGGGGGGGATGTTCCAGAGGGTTGTATTGGAATCCGGCCATGGCAAAGTCCAGGAGATGGAAGCGAATGACGAATGTTCCTTTGACCTACATGTTTGACCTGGGAAGCATATCCGAGGCGATGCGTCCGTATGTGATGCACTGTTTTGCGGAAAGCGGGGCAAAGCATCTGGTGCTGTGCCATTGGCTGATGGCGGAAATCTTGAAAGATGGCAATCTGGTGTCCAAGGTGAGGAAGGAGATGGAGGCGGAAGGTCTCACGTTTGTGGACGCACATGCCTTGTTCGGCACTTTCTACGATTTGCGGACAATGGATGAAACGCGCCTCAAACATGTCATCCTGTTGGACAAACTGCAGATTGCCATCGCCGCAGAAATGGGCGTGGACACGATCACGATGCACGTCGGCGCGGACACGTGGACTCCCGAGGTCTCTTTGGAACGGCAGAACGCCAACATTCTCCGTGCGTTGGAAGCCATTCTCCCCGAGGCAGAGGCGTGCGGGGTCACGGTCTGCATCGAAAACAGCTGGACTCGCCTGGGACACCCCGACAACCTCCTGAAAATCAAATCCTGCTTCCCGACGGAGGCGCTGGGGCTTTGCTATGATTCGGGACATGCGAATGTCCTGTCCTCCAAGGCAAAGCAGTACGAAGAATGCGCGGCACGCGACCGCTGGACCGTCCCATTCGGCTTGGAACCGGAATGGGAAGATTGCGCCCTGGAGAAAATGCAACCCCATATCGTGAATTGCCACCTGCACGATAACGACGCGCAACGCGATTTGCACAATCTTCCAGGCAAGGGAAACATCGACTGGGCGCACATCCTTCGGGGACTCCGTCAGGCACCTCGTTTGAAATGCGTCCAATGCGAGGTGAAAACCGTCCCAAACAAGGTAACGATTCCCACGCTCTGCCGCACCTTCGAGGAGCTCTTGAAGGGAATCACGGCTTGAGGAGGTCGCGGAACTCCTGAACGGTGACCTTGCGGCCGTACGGGGAGAGTTCGAAGCATTCCGCATATTGCGCATGCCTGCCCGTTTCGCCGTAGGATTCCGCCAGGACCTGCCGCATGGTGTCGCTGGTGACTTGGTAGAAGTTGCCCCAGTGCTCGTTGAGGAAAGCCTGTTTTTCGTTCCAGGTCATTTGGGCGGGGTCGGGCAACGGCATTCCCATGTCGTAGGGCAGCCATTCGTAGAATTGGGAGACCTGGCAGTCCATCAGGCGGCATTTTTCCTCCAAGACATCGTCAATGGGGACGGCTGCGTCCACGCGGAACGGGCGTGGGTCCTGGAAGGTGTCGTAGACGCAACCGAAGACGGGATTCTTGGGAGTGATGGGGGCGTCCGGGCAGAACAGGGGGACCTGAGTGAGGTAGGCGGCATCCTGGACGAGTTGTCCGGCGGCGCGGTGGTCGGCATGGTAGTCGCAGAGCCGGTGGCAGAGCACGAGGTCGGGTTGGAAATCGCGAATGATGCGAATGACCTTGCGCCGGTTTTCCAGCGTCGGTTCCAGTTCGCAGTCGTTGTTTTCGAGAAGGACCTGGTATTCCGCCAGAGCGATGGTCTTTTTGGCGGCCTGGGTTTCCTCGTAGCGTCGTCGTGCGAGGGCTTCACAGGACATGGATTGATGCCCGCAACAGCCGTTGGTGAGCGAGACGAACTTCACAAGATGTCCGGCGCGAATCAGGGAAATCGCAGTGCCGCCGAAACAGATGTCCGGATCGTCGGGATGTGCGCCAAAAATGAGGAAGCGTTTGGGTGTCATGAATCCGTTCTTATTAGAAAAGGTGGTTCTGGATGGCGTTCTGGAGTGCGTTGGCGCGGTGGGAGAGGCGGTTTTTGACTTCGGGTGGGAGTTCGCCGAAGGTCTGGTCGAAGCCGTCCGGGATGAAACCCGGGTCATATCCGAAACCGCCATTGCCGGCGGGAGCGAGCGCAATTCTTCCCGTGACCTGCCCCTCGGCGGTGCCGACGAGACCGTCGGGAGTGGCTACGGCGATGACGCAGACGAAGCGCGCGCGACGGTCTTCTATGCCCTGGAGTTTGTTCAGGAGTTTTGCGAGATTGCGTCCGTCATTGCCGCCTTCGCCGGCATAGCGGGAGGAGAAGACGCCAGGCTCGCCGTTGAGTGCAAGCACCTCCAGCCCCGAATCGTCCGCAACGACCATTTGCCCGAGTGCTCGCGCCGTCTCCACGGCCTTTTTCGTGGCGTTGCCCAGAAAGGTGTCCGCGTCCTCGACGACATCGGGCATGCCGCCCGCTTCTTTGGCGGACAGGACATGGTAACCGAAAGGTCCGAGAATCTCTTGGAATTCGCGGACCTTGTGGGAATTGGAGGTGGCTGCGATAATGGTTTTGGAATTGCCTCTGGTCTTATCCATTTTGCGGCTGTGGTTTCTTGAGGGTTTTTCGTTTGAAGTTGAGGTAGGCCAGGCGTCGCGGGAGCGGGAGGTCCTCGCCGCGTTCGGTTTCGCAGTAGTTGGCGTTGGCGAGGGCGGCGATGTCGTCCACGGCCTGTTCCGGACCGGTGAAGGAGACGGTGACATCGAAGAGGATGCCGAGTTGCCGTTCGTTGTTGATGAGGAATCGGATGGTCTCGAAGACTGCGGACTTCAGGGAACGGTCGGCCTGGTCAACGGGAATGTGTTGGATTTGGAGCGGGATTTGGTAGATGCGGAGGTAGTTGAGGGAGGCAAGGTGCAGAATGACTTGCGTGACGGCCTCGGAAAGTGGGAGGGTGCCGTTGGCGACTTTCTGCTCGATTGGCGTCAGGTCGAGTTCATTGAGTTTCCCGAGCAGGAATGCGCGTTTTTTCTGGTCGATGTAGTTGTTGGCCATGGCGATGTTGGAGAAGATGGAGGCGTCATAGGAGGAATCGCCAATGGTCATGGTGACGTTGCAGCCATAGTGCAGGACGATGGCCGCCACCAGGGAGGAGGGGCGTACGTGGAAGCCGATGTAGGGAGGGACCTTGACCTGGACGGTCTTGACAACGCAGTATTTCTTCAGGAGGCCCGAGCAGAGTTTGCGCCCTGTGGAGAGGGCGACGTGGATGTATCGAGCCAGGTATTCGATAACGCAGCGGAAGAAGTCGGTGTGGTCCAGGAATGCCTCATCCTTGGGGATGGGCATTTTCATGTGCCGTTCGTAGAAATGGATGAAGATGGTGGAGACGCGGAGCAGATGGAGTGCGGTGGAGATGCGTCCCCGCAGGATGGGGAGGTCCGGGTCGCTGCGCTCCATTTCGGAGTTTGCGATGTAGGTGTCGTACATCGATTGCAGGACGTGCATGTTGACTTCCATGGAGCGGAGGCGCGTCTCGGACAGGAAGTCGAAGTCCAGATTGCGCCATTCGGAGGGCTTCGCGGCCGCAAGATGGCGGAAGTTGTTGACCTCTTCTGTGGAGTTGAGGATGGAGATGGCGAGCGTATCGACCTGCTGCTTGCCGTTGCCCGTTTCGGTGAGACGCCGCGTAAAGGGGAGTTGGAGCGACGCGTCAATTTCCTGGAAATCGGCGACGAACGGGGTGGTCTTCAACGGGATTCCGAGGGGTTCGAGGTACTGCAGGAATGCACGCAGACCGAGATGCAGGATTTTGGCGAGATAGCGTTTTTGAACGATGGTGTCTGCGACGAATTGTTCGAGTTGCTCGCCGAGGTTGTAGTGCTGGGAGGCGTAGAGGAGGTGGAGCAGGTCGTAGGCGGCCTCGCTGAAGTTCTTGAGCAGGGCGATGTTTTCGCGGATGGGATACCAGATGCGGTTGTTCTTGGCACCAAAACCGTCCAGCATCTCTTCCGCTCGTTCGGATTGCGATTTGACGAAGTTCAGTTGCGGACGCGTCAGATGGAACTCCTCCAACGGCAGGTCAGAGGCCGTCTGGGCATAGTTCAGCAACGGGGACATTTTCGCAAGGAAAAGCTCCGCTACTTTCTTCTCCAAAATGACGTCTTCCCGGTGTGGCATAGCCCCCCTCTACGCTTGCAAATGCGGTGGAACGTGGACGTTGCGTATCATATCTTCAAAGACCTCGCGGTCCCGAATCAACCAGTGCTCCTTCCCGTTCACCAGCACTTCCGCCGGGCGAAGACGGCCGTTGTACGGATAGCTCATCCCGTACCCGTACGCGCCGGCATTTTCCACAACTACCAGGTCGCCCACCGAAATCCTCTCCGGCAAAGGACGCTCTTTCACCCAGTAGTCCGTGTTCTCGCATACTTGCCCGCAAAGACCGACTGGCTTGCGCGGCTCATCTTCGCGACCGTTCACGTAGATGTGGTGGTATGCTCCGTACATTGCGGGACGCGCCAGCGTGTTCATCGAAATGTCCGTCCCCACGATCCGCGTGTAACTGTCCTTGATGGCGTGGACGGTTCCGATGAGCCACCCCGCGTCCCCCACAAAGTACCGCGCGGGTTCCATTCCCAGGCGCGGCGGCTTGAGACCGTATTGCGCGATTTTCGCCTTGAAGGTCTCGGCGACGAGGCGCGCGGCCTCGTCGATGTCCAGGGGTTTGTCTTCGTGGTGGTAGGGGATGCCGAGACCGCCGCCGAGGTCGATGAAGTCAATGTCGATATGGAGGGTTTGTGCGACTTTTCCGATGATGTCCATGAGGAGTTCGGTGATGAACCGGAAATAGTCGGCGTCGCAGATGCAGGAGCCTGGCATCATGTGGACGCCGAAGCGGCGGATGCCCGCATCCTTGGCCATGCGGAAGGCGTCCATCACCTGGTCGGGATGGATGCCGAATTTGGCCTTGGGACCCGCGTTGGTGACGAAGTCGCCAACCTCGGATTTGCCGTAGCCGGGATTGACGCGGAAGCAGAGCAATTCGGGAAGGCCTTTTTGGAGGACGCGCGGGAGCAGCGAGATGTCGTCCAGGTTGAAGATGACGCCCGATTCGAGGCCCTGGCGGATGTCCTCGTCGGAAAGGAAATTGCCTGAAAACATGACGTTTTCGCCGCCGAGACCGAGTTGCTTGGCAAGAAGGATTTCGTTGACGGACGCCGCGTCAATGCCCGCGCCTTCCTGGCGTAGGATGTTGGCGATGGCGAGATTGTTGTTGCATTTGATGGCGTAGAAGAAATGGAAGTCGGGATAGTATTTTCGGAATGCGTTGAGGGCGCGACGGAAGTTTTCGCGGATTCGGTTTTCCTCGTAGACGTAGGTAGGAGTTCCGTAGAGGTGAGCCAGGTCGGATACGGGGACGTCCTCGATGTAGATTTGACCGTGTTCGATTTTCATGGGAGTGAATTAGATTTCGTGTACGAAGAGGCCATCGCGGAGTTTTGGTTCGAACCAGGTGGATTTTGGCGGCATGATACCGCCCTGGTCGGCGATGTCCATCAGTTGGGAGAGGGTGGTGGGATACATGGAGAAAGCGGCTTTTGCTTCGCCGGAGGCGATGCGTCGTTCGAGTTCGGCGGTGCCGCGGATTCCCCCGACGAAGTCGATGCGCTTGGAGGTACGCGGGTCGTCAATTCCGAGGATGGGGGAGAGGATGGAAGTTTGGAGACGGGAGACGTCCAAGTCGTCGATGGCACTGTCTCCAGATGGTGCGGGGAGTGGGAAGGAGAACCATTGGTTCTTGCAGAAGAGGCAGGCGGTGCCTTGGGTTGCGGGGACGGGCTGGTCGGTCGGCGTCAAGGGCGCGACTTTTTGAACGGCGGCGAGGAAATCGTCTTCGGAGAGGCCGTTGAGGTCCAGGATGAGGCGGTTGTAGGCGAGGATTTTGAGTTGGGAGGCGGGGAAGATGACGGCGAGGAAGCGGTCCGATTCGCCGGCGGCCTGGAGTGCGGCGCAGGTGCGGGAGGCGGAGGCGGCGCGGTGGTGGCCGTCTGCGATATAGAGTTTCGGGATGTCGGCGAATGCGGCGCGGAGGGCGGAGGTGTCCTCTGCGGGAACGCGCCAGCCCGTGTGGGAGATGCCGTCCTCGGCGGTGAAGTCGAACAGCGGCGGGAGTGCCATCGTGCGTGCCACGATGTTGTTGATGGCGTCGCTGTCGGGATAGGTGAGGAAGACAGGCCCCGTCTGTGCACGGACGGTGGAGATGTGCCGCGTGCGGTCGTCCTCCTTCTCCTTGCGGGTCTTTTCGTGCTTTAGGATGATGGCGTTGTCGTAGTCGGCGACAGATGGCGTGGCGACGATGCCCGTCTGGCGGCGTCCGTTCATCACGAGGGAGTAGACGTAGAAGGAGGCGATGGGGTCCTTCTGGAGGGTGTTGTCACGGAGTGCCTGCCAGTTTTTCGCGGCCAGTTCGTAGACCTCAGGCGCATAGGGATCGGTTTCGGGGGGCAGTTCGATTTCCGAACGTGTGACACGGAGGAAGGAACGCGGGTTGTTGGCAGCCATAGCGGCGGCCTCGTCGCGGTTCATGACATCATAAGGGAGGGTCGCAATGGTGGGCGCGTCTTCGAAGGTCGGGTAGACTGCGCAGAAAGGAAGTACGTTTGCCATAGGAAAAAACTCCAAACAGAAATTGCCGAAAAAAAGAGTGTCACTTGTAATGTATTAGAAAATCTATAGTTTACAAGTGATTTAGCAAAAGATTCCTGATTTTTTGCTCCGAGAGGAACTTCTGCTGGCGTTTTTCGTGCGGCGTTTTGGCGGTTGGACGGTGGTTTCGCAATTACCTCAAGTGGCTAACCACTAACCACTAAAAACTACCCACTAACCACTCCCCACTAACCACTCCCCACTAACCACTCCCCACTAACCACTATCCACTAACCACTATCCACTAACCACTAACCACTAACGAAAGTCGTCCCAGGGGATGTTGGGCTTGGCGCCGTGGTGGAGCACGTTGTCAATGAAGATGAGCAGAGGAAAGTCTTGAAGGTTGACTTTGCCGAGTTCTGCCATGCGGCGGATGCCGCGTGCTGCACGAGTGGTGATTTCGACGGATTCGAGGGTGATTCCCTTGAGTTGCTCGCGTGCGTCGGCGTAGGACATTCCGCGTCCCAGGAGGATGCCGAGTTTGCGGGTGCGCCCGCCGTAGACGGTCACGTAGAGGTCACCTGCACCGAGCGGGAGCAAATCCACCCCGCCGCCCGTCACTTTGAGGATGCGGGTCATTTCCCGTGTGGCCTGACCGAACACCGCCGCCTGCGGATTGTTCGACTCCACGCAGCCAACGCCTCGTGCCGCCTCGTCCAGTCCAATGCACATCGTGATGGCGAGCGCATATGCATTCTTCATGGCGACAGCGGCTTCGACGCCGATGACGTCCGTCGACGGTGTGATGTGGTAGTACGAGGTCTGCAAGGTACGCTTGAACATCTCCAGCGTCGCCATGTCATCCCCGCAGAAATCGACGCAGGTCTGGTTGCGGGAGGAGAGTTCATAGGAGGTGCAGGGACCGCCGACGGCATTGAGGTTGTGCTTCAGGGACGGATTGAGCATCTTGATGTAGTGTGGGAAGCAGACGAGCGTGCCGTCTTCCAAATCCTGCATGCCCTTCGTGATGGAGAGGATGGGCAGCGTGTCGGGGATGCGGGGCAGGGCGGTCTTGGCAAACCATTCCACGCCAAACGAGGAGACCCCGCCGATGACGAACGCGATGTCCCCGTCCAGCGCCTGGCCCAGTTCCTCGTAGCGGTATGCGGTCACTCCCTGCGGCATCTGGAACTTGAGGGTGGGGTGCCAGCCAGTCGCCTTGATGGAATCAATGATGTCATTGTCCAAATGGGTTCCGACGAGGCGGACGGCGTTCCCGTTGTCCGTGGCAGGCCAAGCCATGGCAGACCCCATCATGCCTGCACCGAGAATCAGAATTGTGCTCATGTCGATTGTTCCTTTTTATGTTGTGGGTTGTAGGTACATCGTGTCGGCATGTCTCTGAAAATCTCTGAATGCGTGGCGATGGAAAAATCCGAGGGAAAGTGGTTGGGATTACTTCAGGGCGCGTTTGGCGGCCATGGAGTAGTAGCCTTGCCAAGAGGACGCATAGCGTTCGAGGATTTCGCGGCCCAACTTGTCCTTGGGAGCGCATGCGTGAAGTGCCTCTGCAAGGTAGAGTTCCTTGAGCTGTGCGTTGCGGAAGGTGTTTTCGTTGACGGTGTAGCTGCTTGGTGCGGCGAAGACGTTGCGGTTTGCGTCGATGGTGTCCTGCATAGTGTTCAGGGCGTAGCCTGTCATTTCTGGTTGTGTCAGAAGGTTGCGCAATCCTGCCGCCGCGCTGGCGACGGGATGGTGGGCGAGGTAACGGCAGACGGCGCGGAAATGCGAGAAATGGGAACGCGGTTGGAGTGCGGCGAGTTTTTTCAGGACCGCCTTCGAGCCTTTTCCGAGGTGGTTCAGCGCGTGGATGGCAGTGTCCTGCTGGGACGAGGACATCCCAAACTGACCCATGCCGAAGTAGTCCCAGCCTTCGTCCCACTCCGTCTCAGCCACGAACTTCTCCAGGAAGGGAGCCACGGAAGCCTCCCCGAAGAACGCGAGGATCAAGGCGTCGCGCAGTTCGGGAGTCTTCTGGAAGCGTGCCAGAAGTGTCTTGCGCGTTTTCGTGGGATTCAGGAAGGCATTGGCGATTTCGTAGTGGGAGTCGTTCGGGTCCACGCCTCGGCTGCCATCCGTTTCCGTGAGGACCTCCTTCGGTAGAATGTCTTTCTGGACCAGGTGCTTCTGCAGTTTGCGCACATCAATCCCTCGGAATGTCGTCTTGCCTTTGACCGCCATCGCGGCGGCGTAGCCGGCGGCATAGCCTTGGTTCTGAATGTCTGGCTGCATGCGGATGAGGGGCATGCAGTCACGGTGCGCAGAGACCGCCAGACCCGTCACGGCCACGCCTTCCACGCCCTTGGGAAGCAATGCCCGCAACGGCACCTTCGCGAAGTGCGCCGTCTTGTCGGACGGCTGAATCAGGAACATCGGATGGACGACGAATCCATGCGTGTCAAAGTTGGAGCGCGCGATGTTGATGGTGTCGTTATAGCAGCGGTTGGCGTAGAAGTCTTGCGGTTGCAAGGTGAGGTCGCCGACGATGCGGCGGCGCTCGCGCGTGCCTGGCATTTGGATGACGTCAAACTTCTGTGAGAACTTGGAGCGGGCCATGACGAAAGCGCGGGTGGTGTCCGCGATGTCATGGTCGCAGATGAACTGGAAATCGGAGTTGGTGTTGTATTTCCCAGGAACAATCCAGGAGAGTCCTGCGCCTTGGACGGCTGGTTCGTCGGGTGCGGCCATGGAGCAGTCGGCACCTGCTGCCGCTGCGACGTCCGCATTGCCCGATGCATCGACAACGGCTTTGGCGGCGATGTTGGTGATGCCGGCATGGTGGTTGACCAGGGCACCCACCACTTTGTCCTTCTGCATTCCCACCGACGGCGGGATGAAACCTGCCTTATATCGTGGATCACCGAGCCTGTGG
>JAFRLI010000305.1 GCA_017431255.1 Victivallales bacterium | reverse complement strand
GGTCATAGACCTTTCCCGCAGGGGGACAGGCAGGAAGCAACGGTTCTTTAGAACCTTTTGAAGAGACAGGTGTATCCAATATTTTTGCGTATTTCGTGTATTTTGTGGAAGAAAGTGTTTCAAAATCATTACCATGAACCAGGGTTCTGAATAATAACAAATAAAATACAAAGTGTAAGTCGCCGCGAAGCGGCGGATTGCATTCTGTGTGTTCTGTGTGTTCTGTGGACTCAAAAATGAGTTTTGCAACTACCTCTCAGGAGAAAAAGACATGAAAATGAAAGAAGGATTAGGTTGGAAAGCCTGCTTTAACGAAGAGAAAGGCGTTTATGGAGCGGAGATCATGTTTCAAGGCTCATGGAACCTGTATGAAATATCCGGCTCGGTTTTTAACAGTCTCAACAAAAACATGAGCAGTTCGCAAGTGGAAGAACTGATTCAATCCGGGCGTCGCCTGTATTCGCATGTCAATGACCGCTACAGTCCACCATATACCATTGTCCTTGACGACGATTACGCCATCTATTGCCCATGGATGGCGGAAAGCAAGCCCGCCGGAAAGACCTGGAGCAAGGAAATGACCGATGCCGCAGTCGAGTTGTTCGAGTCTGAAAAGGGCAACCGCGAACAGAGGCGGAAGAAGCGCGAACAGCGGAAGAAACAATGAGCATCGGGCAATTCCCTCATCTGAAATCACCCAACTGCTAGCTTTCGTTGTTTTCCTCCTTGGGCTTTGTCGGGTGGCGCACGAGGCAGTAGGCTGCTGTCGTGCAGATAGCGCCGAGGCCGTCAGCCAGCATGTCCTTCTGTGCGTCCCAGACATCGCCTTGCGAGCCGAGGAAGAGCGTTCCCGACTGCGTGTCCGCCATTGCCGCATAGCACCATTCAATCAACTCGAAGATGGCGGCGAAGCCGAAGATGCTCATGACGGTCAGCAAGCAGAGCAGTCGCCGTCCGCGCACGAGATTGTTTTGTTCCAGATACTCCAGCGTCGGGAAGGCAAACAAGCCAACCAGAAAATGGCACAGTCTGTCGAAGTGGTTGCGTTCGAAACCGAACAGGCGTGTGATTCCATCAATGGGGACCTGCTCGAAGGTGTAGTGCCCGCCAACCGTGTGCAGGGCGAAGAACACGAACATCAAGCAGTATGCCGTGTTGGAGAAGCGGATGCCGCGCCAGTACATCAGGACGATGACCGCAATCGGGATCCACGCTGTGAGGTTCTCCGCCCACCAGACGCCGCGGTCAACAGGAGCGATGCCAAGGAGCAATGCTTCTGCAACATAAAGAAGCAGAAGGACCATTGGAACTTTTGAGGTTGTTTGGATACTCATGGCTTATCCTTTATTCCATAGTTGCAGTCGCCCCATGGTATCTCGTAAGAAAGCGCCGCCGTGGATGACACCATCGGAGATGTCGTCTTCGGGGATGCGTTCAATGTAGTTTGGGTCTATTCTTCGTGGGGTTTGATGCCATTATCGCAGGGCGAGAAAACCGCAGAAGGCGGCAGCGACACCGAGCACGACGCTTCCCGTCACATACAGGATGGCCTGTGCGTAATTGCCGGATTGCAGCAAGGAGAGTGTTTCCTTGCCGAACGTGGAGAAGGTGGTGAAGCCGCCGCAGAGCCCCGTCGTCAGAAGAAGACGCGTTGTTTCGTTCCAGGAAAAACGCGCACTGGCCGCACCAAAGCCCCCGATGAGAAAACAACCGACGACATTCACCAGGAATGTCGCCCAGATTCCGTGGCTTCCCATCAGGAGCTGGACGCTGTAGCGCAGGAGGCTGCCAAGGCCGCCTCCCACAAAGATCGCAACGGCGTTCATATGTCAGTTCATTGAGAGTTCGTAGAAGAAGGCATGGCCGTCGTTGCGCATGTCGACGGCGAAGCGGGCGGTATCCCCCTGGACGGAGAGGGGCTTGATTTGCTTGAGGCGCTTCCCCGCGAAGTCGAGCGGATAGAGCGTGAGCTTGGCGGCGTTCTTGTTGGTGATGGAGACCTCGAACTGGCCGCACTGGATGAGGGTGGGCTGGGTGCCACGCTCGATGCAGTAGCTCATATCCTCGCCCTGGAAGGACATTCCCGAGTTGAGAGCGTTCGTCGCAAAGACGAGAGCCATCCGGCGGGACTGCGAGAGCGGGGCCTCGCCGTCGACGGAAACGAGGCAGAGGGTGGCGTTGGTGGTCATCTTGTGGATTTTGAGCGAGGGGAGGTTGGAGGTGGTTCCGGCAAGTCCGCAGATGCCCTGGAAGCGCGGGGTGTTGACCTGCATAAAGGACTTTTCCGTGTCGAGGTAGAGTTCGTCGGTGTCGGACTCGAAGTAGGTGACACCATCAGAGCGATTCTTATCGGAGAGGAGGCCACGCTTCTTGAACTCTGCGACGATTGAGGCGGCGGAGGCGTTTTCGTTTTCCTTGATATCCATAAAGCCTTGGCCGACCGTGACGGCCGAAGTCTTGTCCAACTTGATCGGGAACTCGTTGGGCTGGAGAGGAATCGTCTTGCCGTCGCGTCCGATGCATTCAAGGGAGATTTTCGAGAAGAGGGCCGCTAGCGAATAATTGCTCGGGAAACCGCCCTTGGGACCGTTCGGGGCGAAGACGTCGTCCTCTTTCACGCGGACGCGGATTGCGGCGCGGGCAGGCTGCACGTCGCGTCGGACGAGGAGGAAATAGGTGAGGTATTCGCAGGCGCGCAACACAGGGTCTTTGGCGATGCGGAAGGACCACAAATCACCCTTTTTAAGGTTGATGGCTTCGGCGTGGACGGTGATTGCCTCGAAGTCCTGGTACGCGGAGAAGGCGGCGGAGCCGAACGCCTGCTCATAGCGGTACTTGTTCCAGAAGACGACATTGTGCTCGGAGATGATGAACGGCCTTCCTACGAGGCGTGCGGAAGGTAATTGACGCATATACAAAAGCGCAGTGCTGGAAGGGGTCACTTGGGAGACCCTGCCGTTGACGGGATGCGACGCGTAGGTGTTCGTCGAGACAAAGTCGACGTAGTTGCGGCGCAGCATATTAAAGCGCATACTCTTGCCGCAGTTGTAGCCAGTGATGAGGCCCTTGTAGCCGAAGCGGCGGAGTTCCGAAATGCACCAGCCCAGCATCTTGCCCTCCAGCTCATAGAGGCAGAGCGCCACGTCATTTCCCTTGACACCGGCGTAGGCACTCGGCGACCACACGGGAACCTTCTCGAAGGACTTGAAGTTGGCGTCGTCCCCCCACGCCTTGTTCAGTTTCTCGATGGTGCCGTACTTCTTTTTCAGGAAGTCGTGCCAAAATGGCGCCACCTCTTTGGCCACGAACGGGCGCTGGAAGCCGAACTCCTGTTCGTTGTAGGTGATGACCAATGCGAGGATGGGGTCGTCTACCAGGCGTTTTCCCGTGTATTTGTTCTTGTGCATGATAATCTTTTCGACGCCCTTGGACCAGTTCTCGCGGATGGCGGGATCCACGGAGATGCGCCACTTGAAGGCCTTGAGCGGGTCGCGCCCGGCGTTGCTCCAGATGCTTCCCGGGGTGTATCCGAGCCAGCTGGTCATCGCGTCAAACATGATGTAGATTCCGCGTTTGCGGCAGAGGGAGACGATGTATTCGAAGTTGTCCCAGACCTTTTCATTGAACTGAAGGGGTTCCTTGGCACCAATGAGGAGTCCCTCGTCGAGGAAGTGCGGTCGAATCATATTGTAGCCGTTGCGGGCGAGTTCGTCGACAAAGTCCTCGCAGTCCTTGTGGGTGAAGTACTGGAGTTGCGTGGGATGGAATGCGTTCACCTGGAAGACGGCGCGGCGCTGGGGGTCCTTTTCGTACCAGAAATGGGAGTCGCGGATGATGATGCGCCCGAGTTCATCCACGGACTTGTCGAGGAAATAGGGTGCGCGGTCGAGGATGGAGCCGGGCTGGACGCGCATTGTGAAATCATATGCAGCGGGACGCCATTCGTCGTCCTCCTTTATCGTGACGAACTTGATTTCGGGCAGCGGGATGTCGGCCTTGGTGAGGGTGGCGCCGAGTACCATCCAGATGCTCTTGTTTGCACTTTCGAAACGGACGCTTGCGATGGGGCCTAGTTTGTTGGGGATGGGGAAGCGGCTGGCGAACAGGGTGGTGTCTTTGCGGGCGGCGTTGAGGGCGGTGATGACAGGTCTGGCGTTGGCGAGTTCGGTCTTTCCGTGGTACCAGTCCGCCACGTCGCGATTGTTTTGCACCTCAAAGACGTGAGACTTGCCTGCTGTGTCGGTGACGCGGACGCGCCCCGCCAGTGTGGAGTTCCAGGCGATGGTGTGCAGAAGGTAGAGGCAGCGGTATTTTTCGGGAGCGGGGATGCGGAAGTCCGCGCTGGGGAGGCCTTTCGGGAAGTAGTCGTCGGATTTGAAGACGAGGACGCATTTGCCGTTGCGGGCGACGCGGAAGGGGATTCCGGCGAAATCGGTTTTGTCGAGGAAATTGTAGAAGTGTCGTCCGTCTTGACTGGGACCCTGGTCGGTCCAGCCGCCTCTGCCGTCGCCTTCGATTTCGTCTTTGAGGCCCATATTTGCCTTGGCGGAGATGGGGAGTGCATAGCTGAGGACTTCGACGCGGATGTTGCGGATGCGGAAGGTGCCCGTGGTCTTTTGGACCATTGCCGTGAGGGAGATGGCCGAGGCGTCCGCCGTAAAGGAGGCGACCTTCTCATAGGTTTTCCACTCCGAGTCGCCAAACGGCAACTGGATTTTGGTGTATTCGAGTCCCCACGGGGTTTGGGCGCAGAACTCGACCTTGGCTGCATAGTAGTCCAACTCGCCTCTGGCAACCTTTTCGGCCTTGGCCTCTATGGTGAGGCGGACAGTGTGACCTGCGTAGGCATTCAACTCCATATTGCGCGAGGCGCTTGCGGTATTTTTGTCGCTGTTGCAGACGAGGGTGAGTTCGCCCTGCTGGGTTGCGCCTGAGGTGAGGGTCCATCCGCTTTGGCGGGCGTCTTCCTTCCGGAAATCAATCTGGTAGTCTGCTAGGAGTCCAATACAGAACAGGGCGCAAAGCGCAAAGAGTCGTTTCATCGTTTGTTCCTTAATTCGCTGGGTAACGAAAAACATCCCCCGTTTCCTCTCTAACACTTTACAATATCTTTCTAACCCGAATATTACAATTGGCTTCCTCTGATTTTTTAGTTCAATAGTGAACAAAAATGTAATTGCAAAACTTTCATCCCAAACGCCAAAATGCCGCAACCAAGGACGAAGAGCGAAGACACAGCATGATATCTGTCGCACCGCGCTTGACTCACCCCCGGCGGGCGCTGGATTTATTGGCATACGGTTAGAGAATCGGGGGAGAAAGATGTATATTACAGTGTGTAGTTTGTTAATGGGAGTTTAACATAATGCCACGTGCGATTGCGAAGAACAAAAGTTTCCTGCGGTACATTATAGAGGGTTCATGAGGATTGTCGAATACTTTGAGTCTGATGCTTCCACAAGGCAGAGCCTGCTTCGGGAACTGCGCCGATGCGACTGGGCGGCTGGCGGTTTTCTTATGCGCCTGCTGGAGGAGGGAATGTTCGCCAAGACACTGGGAGGCGAAGGGAAACTCTTTTTCCTGCTTGACGGCAATGCGGTTGTCTCCTTCCTGACGCTGACAGCACAAGATTGCATCGCCGCGCCAGGCATGACCCCGTGGATTGGCTTTGTCTTCACCTTTCCTGAATACCGCGGCCGACATCTCATCGGAACCCTTCTTGACCATGCGCGGAAGTGCGCGGCGCAAAAGGGTTCGCTTTTCGTCTTCCTCGCCACCGACCATGTTGGTTTGTATGAGAAATACGGCTTCTCCTACTGGGGAAGCCGCAGGGATGTCTACGGAGAGATGTCTCGTGTTTACTATGCTCTCGCCGCCGATATCTCCATACTGGCGTGAAAATACTCACTCCAGCGCCTTGTTCGTGATGGCGATCGTGATGGTCGCCTGCTTTCCCTTGGCGTTGGCGGCGTAGAGCCCCCTGGAAGATTTCACCGAATTACCTCTTACGACTTTTCTTATGGATATCCTGTTTGATACTACGCAAAAATGAGTATAATGTATTCTTGTGGATGATTGACTTTTTCTATGGTTGCCTGGGATGCTTCCATTCAGCTGTCGTGAAACAGCGTTTTTTTCAAGTTTGCCGTTCCATTATGGGACGGTGGAGTTTTTTGATTTTTCAAGATGAACACAGATTTCAGGGATTTTGAAGAGCACTCGAGGAGTCGCTTCGGGGAGAGGTTTGTACCTGGCGAATACGACTCCTTCATGTTGGTCCTCGATTCGGGCGTCATCTCCTTCTTCCGTGCGAATGGCGACCCAGACGGCAATGTATTCATTCGCGCGAAAATCGTGGATATCAGCGAACTGCGCCGTCCGGGCGATTTCGCCAAGGCGGCGTTGGCGGGAAACTTCTTCTGGAGCGGTACGGACGGCGCGACCATTTCCGCAGATGACGAAGCCTTCTATCTCACGGAAAGACGCCTCCTGGATGAGTTCATGGATGACGAATCCTTTATGAACTGCCTGAGTGATTTCTCCAGCATCCTTGCCGACTGGCGGGAAAGGAGCGTCCTTTATGCTTAGGGAACAATTCGAGGAGGTTCTTTCCGAGTTCGGCGGCTATGTCAAGCAGAAACTTGTGCTTGACGAAGACGGGACCGCGACTTTCGCGGTCGATGACGAGTTCATCATCAACATCCAGTACCTGGAGGAATCGGATTTCATTGTCATTTTTGCGCCCATCGGGAGTTTTGGTAGCAAGGATGCGCCGAACGCCGGGAAAAAGGCCTTGGCGCTCCTGCGCTTCTGCGAGTTAGGTGGGCAAAGCGAGGGCTTCACGCTTGCCTTGGACGAGGAGGCGGATCTGGTGCTGGCAATGGATCGGCGCTCTGCGCTGGATGTCGCCTATGCCGATTCTCTTGCCTCGTGGCTGGAGGCGCTCATCCGTGTTGTTCGTGTTGTCCGTGAAACCTTTGCCGAACACTTTCCGGAAGTTGAGTAACTATGCCGCTTGATGTACAAATGCCGGTGCCAGCACCGAATATGCTGGTCAATCCCAATACGATCCCGCTTTCCCCTGGTGTCTTTCAGCCTGACCAGATTGGTCCGCAGAACCCAGAGGAGATTCCGCAGCAGGAGCAGCCCCAGCAGATCCAGCCGCCGCCAGACGTCGCGATGAACGAGGCGGTCGAGAACGGCGTCGGTCCTGATTTGCAGCCTGGAAACGGACAGGTCGAGCAGTTCTCCGCCAATCACAACGTATCGGCGGGGCGCGACTGGGATATGAACAGCGCCGAAGGGATGCTTGAGACCGTCCAGAAATCCGTCACCCACATCAAGAAGCAGATTGCGGGAAACGAGACGATCGACAAATACGTCGATGACCTCACCAAATATGCCGCAATTACGGTGAACGCCCATCCAGAGATAGATGTCGCTGTGCTTGCGGAGGACCTGACGTCGCTCAAACAGTTGGCTTCGCAACTCAAGTCGGCGAGCAAACAACTTGCCGCTGGCCTCAGTGGCGGCAAAGGCATCGAGGATCCCCGCCAGGCGCTGTCGAAGATTCTCAAGGAACTTCGCGTATTCCGTTTTGAGTTCCAGCAGGCACTGGGTGAGCGGTTTGGTGACGCGGGGAAGATGGGCTTCAGCGAAAGAAACTTGCGCGTTCTGCAGAACGCCTTCACCTTTGGCATCGATCACCATATCACCAAGGAGGATGTTTCCGCCTTGCTGCAATTGGAGCATCAGTTCGATGACAAAATCTCCGACATCCGCAATCGTCTGCGCGAGGCCACTCGAAGCGTTGTGCCACCACCCTCGATTCCGCCGCGCATTCCGGAAGATCTCTGGCTCAAGAACACCATTGGGGATACGCTGGATCTTTCGCACCGCACCAATGACCAGATACGCGACTTTCAAGACAGGGACTACACGACCTCCACGCTTCGCGGCATCGTTGGGCCGCTGGTGCAAAAGGGCGGTTCGCGGAAGGTCGAGTTCACGGTCGGCGTGGGAGCGCTGATCGGGCTTGGCTTCTCCGAGGCGGTCACCGCTGGAGCGAGGGTGGGTGCGCGAGTCCGCGTCATCGGTGACATCCAAGCGAAAGGGAAAGGGCGTGCGATTTCCGTCACCTACCGTTTGGGAGGCGGCGTGGAGGCCAAGTTAGGCATCAAGGGCGGTTCGGAATCCGAACTTCCAGGCGCGAAGGCAGAGGCAAAGGGCGGCGCGGAGATTTCGCACTTCACGACCCGCTCGTACGAGACGCTGGATGATCTCATACTTGACGCATCCCGCTGCAAACTTGCGACCTCGCGGACGTTTGGCGGCGTGATCGTGGGTGGACTCAAAGCCCTGGGGCATTCCGTCGGCAGACTCTGCACAAAGATATTCCGTTGGATTGGACGCAAGATTGGCGAGGTCAAGCAGGATACTTCCCAATACCTGAGTTCTTTGAAGAGCAGAGGCATTGCGGGTTGGCTCGACAAACTACTCGCCAAGCGCGCCAACCCCGTCATTGTGGAGGAGCGCAGTGGGTGGACCTACCATCTCCAAGGCGGGGCCAATGCGGGCATTGAACTCTCGGACTTCGTGAATGTGGGGGTTGGGGCAAATGCCTCGCACGAGCGCGACTTCAAGGTGAAGTCGCAGGCCTTTACCTCCGTCACGCGTGTTATGCGGAACGCTCCGGACAAGTCGTCGCTCCAATCGCTGATGCGTCCGGGACCAGAAGGCGGCGTGGCTGGAGAGATTCCCCGTTGCGCGGGCGAGATGCCGCAGGAGGTTCTGGAGAATCTCGAAGCGCAATTCAGCGATGCTTTGAAGGAGGCGGAGGAGGTCGAGTCGAGGAGCGCGAAGCTCTTCCATTTCACGGATACGGTCGGGTTTGCGCGGGTCGCCAATACCTTCCGTACGCTGCTTTTGGAGACGGAACTGGCCGCCTGCGAAGGTCGTATTTCCCGTGAGGCCGCAGATCGCCTGCTCACGCGCTATGCCAATCCTTCCGTCAAGTTCCCGCCAGCCATCTACCGCGAGTATTTTATGGAGGGCGCAGGTGTCGCCAAACCTGCGAAGATACGCAACAGCGCCACAGCAAAAATCAATTTCTCCTTCTTCAAGGGGTGGAGCAATGGCCTGACACAGGGAGTCGGCAACTCCGTTCTCAAGTCTGTCGCCAACGGTGCCGTCAAGGAGATGCGCCATCAAATCGGACTGGACACCACCTTCCAGTACCGTTTCTCCTCCGAAAAGCCAGCGCAACCGGGAATGGATCCGCGTCCCTGGGAAAACACCGTCAGAACCACGCACGAACTGGCTGTCACCGCCTCGACGCCAGCGCGCATCATCATCGACGCCATTACCCGCACCGTTGTCAACAAGGGCGAGCGGATTGAGAACCAGTCGGAGAACGTGGCGAAGGATACTGTCAAAGGAACAGCGAAGGATATCGCCATAGATACCGTCAAGGGAACGTTGTCAGCGGTCATGCCGGGGTTGATCCTTTCCGGCGTCAAGGAGGCCGCCATTGCGGGCGTCAAAAAGTGGCTTTCGGATCCCGAGAATGTCTTGAAACTTGTCGTGTTTGCGATTGAGCACGCGGGCGATGCTTTTGAGTTCCTTTGCAACACCGTTGAGTTTATTGCCGATCATCCCGACTTGACGCTTCAGGTTGCCGGCAGCATAATGGGCACGTCAAGCCTGAGCGCGGCGGAGCGCAACAAGGTCATCAAGTGGAACTTTGTCGATGGGGCGCTCGAATCGGTTGCGGTCCATTCGGAGACGAAGAACACGATGGGCGTCAATGTGGATCCTGTTGGCGTGGGTCTGGGAGTCGGCTTCGACATCTCCTATTCCGTCACGGAATCCGTCAAGGAACGGGAATATTTTCCGCAACCCACGCTCACAATGCTTCTGGGTAAAGGCGAGGATTTCCTGTTTGGCGAGATGGGACTCAGCCAGACGGGCGGCGGTCAGCCCTTCAAGAACTGGCTGTGCCGCAACGCCAAGGGCGTCGAGCAGATGCTGGGCACCCTTACCGACCGCAAGAACACCAACATCTATGAGCGTGCCTTGGCCCAGGCGCAAGGCAACTTCGACCTGCAGACGCGTTTGAAGGAGGCTTGGCAGGCGGTGCAGGAACTGCCGCAGGACGCCACGCTTGACGTTAAAGTCGATGCCGCGCACGAACTGCTGACATCGATGGTGCTGGCATTCCGTTTCGAGGCCTGAAAACTTGAGCGAGAACGAAAGAACAGAAAGGACAGAGACTTGCGGTCTTATCTCTGCCTGTGTTTCTGGAGGTTCTCAGTCGATCAGGTAAAGTTTCGTTTCGGGTGAGGCAAACACGTCTTTGAACTTTCGATTCGCGACAGGGATCACCTTGCCGGAAAAGAGTTCCGTGACCTGTTTCGCGTCCTTGCGCAGGGTGACTTCCAGTTCACCGGGTTCCGCGTCCGAAGCGCGATTCAGAAGCAAGAACTCCTCTGACGCCCACTGCGCGCAGCCAGGAGCATACAGATGCACTCCCGCTTTCAGGATCAGGTCCCGCATCACATTCTCGGTCAGTTCTTCTGGATCTGACGGCCGGACTTCGGTGAAATTGCCCTTGCCGAAATCATACGCTTTCCCGGTGTATTTCCCGTTGAGGATGGTTCCAGGTGCGATTCCCCAGACAATGGTCCGGCCAGAAGTCAGCACCTTTTCGCGCAGGAAACGGATTCTTTCCTCGTTCAGCACGGTTAGATTCTGGAAGACGATGACTTTGTATTGGGAAAGATCCGTATGTTCCAGATCGCTGAACAAGGTCTGGTCGCATCCAAGTCCCGCTGCTGAAATGTTGTTTCGGACCAGATGGGCAAGTCGGTTCTGGAGACGGTGCCAACTGGGGGCGGCCATCGCTTTCACGTGATAATTGCTTTCCGTATCGATGACGAACAGGACCTCCGCAGTGCTTCCACTGGAGCGCTCCGCATACTGCTTCCAGATTTCGCTTGTGCGCTTTAGGTCGCCAATGATGGCGGGATCGGCGTAGCTCTTTCCCCAGATATTGAAAAGCCACGCGGAAAAACCATTGATCAGAGACATTCCGATTTCCCGACGCAGTCCAGCGACGCTTTCCTCGGGAGTGTTCCATCTGTCCCAGATATCTCCTTGGTAGGTCTTGAACTTGGAGACTCTCAGTTCGGTGGAGTTTGTGATGCGGTCGATTTCATGAAGGAACGCGATACCGCGCCGCTTCAGAGCATGGAGCATTGCGACATAGCCGCCGCTGTGTCCGAGGAGGCGGTCGCAATTGCACGCGGCGCCTATCACAAAATCGGGTTTTTCCTGGTCGAACACGCGCTCGAACTCGCAATGTCCATTCAGCGCTATCCCGAACACATAGCCGAAGAACATTCCAATGACCTCGTCCTTGCGGATTAGTTTCCGCATTTCCCGTATCACTTCGACCGCGAAATCTCCGCATAGGTGGTTTCCGTAACGGGTAAACTGAATGACATCCGCTTCTGTTTCGGGGTCGCGGATGAAATCGTGCTCGGTATGACAGACTTTTCCGAAGTCAGGGATAGGAAGTTCCGGCCATCCGTGCGCCTTGCAGTATTCCGGATAGAGGAGGCTTTTGTGTTTGCCAGGCGTGGAGAGGACGGCATCCAACCATTCCAGCGTCTTGCCTGCCGCAGGAATGTAGCCGAACATATGGTCCCCATAATGCATTTCGCAGTATTCGACGAATGCGCGCATATATTGGAACGCATTCTGCTTCCAGTCCGGATGTGCTACGGCTTCGGTAAAATTAAGGAAACTGTCGCATAGCAAACTACGCGAAAGCCAGTCAGGCGTGTTCAGGTCGACCACCGACAGGATCTTTGCGTTCGGATGATGCTCCAGCACATCCTGAATCTGACGGTCCAGCGAGGAGAAATCGTATCCGTCGTACCACTGCCAGATCGGAGGATAATCGGAATAGGGGTCGCCGGCGTTGTTCCTGGTGTTCATCGGCGAGATGCAGATCACATCCACGCCGATTCGGTTCATTGCTTCCAGAGTTGCCCAATCACGATGAATGCTCGGTCCGTAGGGAAGACGGTATGCAAGAAAGTTCTTCATAGGTTTCTTTACACGATTTTCTCCTTAGAGGTAATTGCAAAACCCTATGGGAGTCCACAAAACACACAGAATACACAGAATGGTTTGTCCGCGCCAACGCGCGGCTAAATACTTGATATAAAACAGAATACAAAGTGCAATCCGCCGCGAGGCGGCGGATTGCCTTCTGTGTATTCTGTGTATTCTGTGGACTCAAAAAAGGAGTTTTGCAATTGCCTCCTTAGAAAAGGCTAGTCTGCCGAGCATTCGGGGTCCTTCTTGTTGATGTCTCCGTGCCAGAGATAGGCGTTTGTTTCGGAGACAAGGACCTTGCTGAGGGCGAAGAGGCAGATGAGATTCGGGATGGCCATGAGACCGTTTCCGATGTCGGAAATGTTCCAGACCATATCCAGGCTGCAGACGGCGCCAAAGAAGATTGCGATGACGAAGATGACGCGGAAAATCGGAAGTCCCCATTTGCCGCCGAGGTAGTGGAATGCCTGCTCGCCATAGCAGTACCAACCGAGAATGGTGGTATATGCGAAGATGACCAGCGCTACCATCAGAATGTACTTCCCGATCACCGGGATATATTCAAAGGCACCACTGGTGAGTGCCGGCGCGCTGAACTCGCTCCAGACGGGTTCGACACCACCATTCTTCTTGAGCATTGCAGCAATCACGCAGATGCCCGTCATGGCGCAGATGATGACCGTGTCCCAGAAGGTACCGGTGGAGGAAATCAACGCCTGGCGGACGGCATTGCGCGTACGGGCATTCGCCGCAATGATGGGCGCCGACCCCAAACCAGATTCGTTGGAGAAGAGACCGCGCGCAACACCGTAGCGCAACGCAATCATCATCGCAGTTCCCAAGGCACCGCCCGTGACGGCCCGCAGGCTGAACGCTTCCGAGACAATCAACTTGATGGCAGGGAACACGTAGGCACCGCAAATGATCATAACGATGATGCACCCAATCACGTAGAACGCCGCCATAAAGGGAACCAGTGCCTCGCAAAGACGAGAAACGGCCTTCAAACCGCCCATCACGACGATGGCAATCAGCACGGTTTCCGCAAGGCCAATGTACCCTTTCCACGTCGGAATGGCTTCCTGCGCCACGCCCAGGGTCTTCACCATGTTTTCCGCAACGGCGTTGCTCTGGGTCATGTTGCCGATGCCAAAGCAGGCAATGACCGTAAACACGGCAAACATAATGGCCAGCGGCTTGTTTTTCATCCCGCGCTCAATCGCGTACATCGGACCGCCGTGCGTCAGCCCTTCCGCATCACGAACACGATACTTGACGGAAAGCAGCGCCTCCGAGTACTTTGTGGCAATTCCCAGCACGCCAAACAGCCAGCACCACATCACGGCGCCAGGACCGCCTTTCACGATCGCCGTTGCCACACCGATGATGTTTCCGGTGCCGATAGTGGCTGCCAGGGCAATGGAGAGAGCGCCGAACTGGGAGATGTCACCGCTGGAAGAATCATCGCGTGTAACGCTAAGCCGCACGCCCAACGGGATATATCGTTGGATGAAACGGAGGCGGAACGTAAGGAAAATGTGCGCGGCACCAAGAAGAATAATCAGGGGCCAGCCCCAGAGGAGGTCGTCAAAACTCGTAATGAGGGAGCCCAACTTATCCATGAAGGTATCTTTCGCTTGTTCCTGGAGGAGTTGCTTGACGTCATCATGCAGCGAATGGAGTTCGTCTTTCAGGGAGGAGATTTCCGCCTTGAGTTCCGCCATCTCAGACCGGGTTGGCGCACCGGATTCCTTCTCCTGGGCAAACAACGGAAGCTGGCACAAAACCAGCATCATACACATCAGCAGGCAAATCTTTTTCATCATGGTTTGTGGTTGGTGGTTCGTTTTTTTCTAAACAGACTTGAGGAGCAACACCTTGTAAGCCTTTCAACGGAAATGTAAAATAATAAAATAAACTCATTTTCCCTTTTTGCAAATCAACACCCTACAAAAGGTTCCGCTAGAACAGCAAGAGCAAAGAATCAAGTTTAACGCTTGAATTTTCCTGCTGATTTGCATCTGATCGGGCTTTTTGGTGGTCAGAATCTTGGCTCCGTAGAGATACGGACGTTTTTTTCTTGTCCGGAAACGTTTTTTTGTGCAAGCCGCTGGTAAACCACAAGGGCTCCTCAACTGGCTGGAGCAGCGTTTGCTCACGCAGATCTTCGACTGGTTCGACTGCAATGTTTTCGCTCGCCTTTCTCTCGTTTTGACGAAAAATTTCACGGATGTCGGTTGTTTTTTTGCGGAAAATAAGCTATATTATCTTGATTAAATCATTTTAACACAAGTGTTCTCATAGGAAATACGTGTGAATGAACAATCAGGTTTCAATCAACGAATTGGCTCGTCAGGCGGGGGTATCTCCGACGACGGTGTCGATTGTGTTGAATGACCGTCCCTTGGCGGTACGCCTGTCGCCGTCGACTCGTGAGAAGGTTCGAATGCTGGCGAAGAAGCTCAATTATCATCCGAATCATCTAGCGAAGGCGATGGTAACGCAGATGACGCAGACGTTGGGGTTCATTTGTGGTGGGATAGGGAGCACCCCGTACTATTCGGAATTGATGGAATCCTTGACGTGGACCGCGGAGAGCCATGGGTATCAGCTGTTGTTGAAGGAGACACGTTGGGACAAGAAGAAGGAGATGGAGGCGTTGGAGATGCTACTGAGCCGTGCTCTGGATGGCATCTTGATTTTCAGCCGCATATTCGAGAACGAGTCGTCACGGATTTTGCAGATGTGCGGGGAGCATGCTCCGCTGGTGGTTCTAGGGATTTCCGACCTGCCGGACTTTAGCTCGGTGTGCTTTGACTTTGGGAGCGGCATGCGGGAGCTGTTTTCGCGTCTGGTGCGCCATGGTGTCCATGACATAGCCATTGCCGATGACAGGACGCTGGGCATTCCACGTCCGCAGGATGCAAAGACGCCGTTTGCCTTACAGCAATACACGTTGAAGCATACCGCATACGCCGCGGCATGCCGGCAATATGGAATCACGCCTCGCTATTTTGATTTTCTTTTCCAGAGCAGCGCAACTGTCCAGGATTGCATTGCCCAGATTCTGAAAGAGCCGCCACAGGTCCTGATAACCTCCTCTGATTTGTTTGCAGCCCGCGTCATTTCCTCAGCGGGACGGGTCGGTCTCCGTGTGCCGGAGGACTTTTCTGTCATCTCGTTGGATGGCACGCAGTTCTTCCAATTGTACAACCCTCCCCTGACCTCCATCCGCCAGGATGTCACGCTGATGGCAGAGGCGGGCATTCAGGAGCTGATTCGCCTCATTCATGAGCGAAATGGCTGCCAGAACATCATCCTTCCCACCACACTTTGCATGGGGGAAAGCGTGAAGAAGGAGTGGCTCCAGGAAAGTGGTTGACAAGACCATCGAAACGCGCGTCCCCTGGCGGGCTTCACAACCGCCTGCCAGGGACTCGCTTGACCGTTTTTTTTAAGTTGTTAAAACGTTTTAATCAAACGTCCTTCGGTTCACACAGAAGGACAAAACAGAAGGTCAAAAGTCAAGGAGAGAAAGAAGATGAAGAAGAGACAAAAGTTCACGCTCATTGAGTTGTTGGTCGTGATCGCGATCATAGCGATCTTGGCAGCGATGCTGTTGCCTGCCTTGTCGAAGGCGCGTGAAAAAGCACGTCAGGTTGCGTGCATCAACAATTTGAAGCAGATCGGCGTTGGGTGGCTGATGTACTGGGCTGATTCGTCGGATAAGATGTCAAGCATCGGAGGAGCGAGCAGCAACAACATGGAGGCGACGGACATCGTATACGTACAGATGTACGGGAGCACGACGTTGAAGCAGGGGATCTACACATCGGGGAATCCGGACTACAAGCCGAAGGAGGTATTCAGATGTCCGTCTCGGAGTGACAGTGTGAACAAGGCGCAGGGTCACTATGGGTACAACTGCTATGGCTTTGGCGGGGAGTACAATTCTCTGTACGATGGCCATGGATTTCGGAGCGTGTTGCAGATACAGAAGCCGTCGCAGCGTATTTGGTATGGGGACTGCCGTCAAGACGGTCAGCCTGTCATTTACACGAAACAGACTGGAAGTGCGGGGCATTTTGGACGATATTATTATTACACGTCGTTGGACCATCGTCATGGTAGGGCGGCGAATTTGCTGATGATCGATGGTCATGTGGAGGCATGTCGTCCAGGGGATTCCATAAGCATGTCGGCATGGAACAATTATGCCTGGGGTCAGAACATGAAGAAATAATGGAGCATGTGAAGGAAAACGTGGAAGGAGAATGAGGCGAAGATGAAACTCTGGCAGTGGGAATTGAGATTGTGCGTAGGCATGGCCCTCTTGTGCGTGGTTGTGTGCGGTGGGGGATTGCCAGAGTTTTCGGAGTTGCGGAAGGAGACGCTGTTTCCTCAGGGGGGGCGTGTGACGGTGTCTCCCGAAGGTCATTTTCTGGTGAATGGGGTGGCTCGTTATATGGCGGGTTCGCTCTTGTACGAGGGTGTTCCATCGTCGTGGGGCCAGAAGACGGACGGCTATCCAGAGGAATTGTCCTGGCTGTATGAAAAGCCCCATGGATATGAAACGCATCAGCGAGTAGGTTTTGATGCCACGGGGATGAGCACGAGCAACGCCTGGATTGAAGCGTATCGTCCCGGCATGAAACGTAGTTTTGCGGCGATGGGTGAAGATGTGCTTCGTGCTGCCATTGACAGCGGTCTGCCGCTGTATGTGGATTTCACGGCGGCGCATTGGCATCATGGGCAGCTGAAATACGTGGAGGGCATGCATCCGGGCAAGGGTGCCTTTACGGAGCCGGGGAAAGGGTATCATCACTGGATGTTCTATAATCCGAATCATCCAGAGGGGATGCGTTTGTACGAGGACATGTGGCGCCATGGGGTGCAATATGTCCTGTCCCTTGGGGCGAAGCCATTGATTTACGAGTTGTTTAACGAGCCTGGCCTCAACGATGTCAGCGCTTCAAGTCGTGCAGTGTTTGTGGAGAGGTTGCGGAAGAAGTACGGGAACATCCAGGCGTTGAATGCAGCCTGGCGCACGAATTACATGGACTTTGCGTCTGTGGGTGGTTTTCGGAATGAGATGGAGAATGCTGCGCTTGCTGTGGAGTGGATCAAGTTCATGGAGGATAGCTTTGTGGAGGCAGTGCGCCATGGGGTGCAGACGGTGCGCAAGCACGACCCGCGCCCCGAGGTGCTCATCTGCGTGCAGCCCGCGAAGGGAAACCTGTCCAATGTGAACCAGTATGAGGTCAACCGCCAGTTGAACGCCGTCTGTGCGTGCACGGGAGGCGGCAACGGTGTGAATGTCCGCGAATACCTTTCGATGGCAGAAGGTGGCAAACCCGTGTTTGATGGGGAGACCTACATGGGGCACACGGCGCAGTCCATGCGCCGGAGTCTGGTGAAGCAATTCGCGCGTGGTCTCAATGCCTCCTTTGTCTTCAAGTGGTCTCGCCGTGCTTGGGACCCTCTTTGGAAACAGGAGAATGGCGGTCGGAAGCTGGCAGACAAGTTTCCCTGGCTGTTGCTCAATCCCTACTGCGTGAAGGCGGAGGAATTGAATGGGATTCGGCAGGCAAAGGAGGAAATTCTTCTTGTGTCTCATTTGTTCGCTCCACGCAATCGCGGGATTTCCCCGAGGGTGGCGGTGTTGTATTCGCAGCCGACCCGTCGTCTGGCACGTGCGACGGGGGTGCTGTCGTATCATTTGTACGACGACTACGCTATGGCCTTGGAGCGTCTGGCGTTGCCATACGACATTGTGTACGAGGAGCAGTTGGCAGAGCGGAGTGGTCGCTATGATGTGATTTTTGCGGCTGGTGTGACGTGTGTAGGCGAGGGGGCTCGTCATGAGCTGGAGTCATACGTGCGTCATGGTGGTACATTGGTGTTTGTGCAGGAGGCGTTGCAGTTCAATGAGTATGGTTTTGCGCAGGAGGCCTCATTGTTTCCGGGGATTGTTCCAGGGGAGAGTCGTGTGTCGGAGGCGGAAAGTCTCCAGTTGAGTGGCAAAACGTGGCGTGCGTCCGTGGTTCGTGCGCCAGTGTTCCACGAGGAAGCCGCGTGGAAGGTGGTTTGCGGGGGCAAGGCACCTGCGCTGTGGCATCGTACGCTGGGGGCCGGGGGGATGCTTTATCTGGGATGCCAGCTTCCGGAAGAGTCCGTGGCGGACTTTGTGCTGTGGTGTTTGGAGGGGAAGACCGCGCGTCCAGTCTGTCAGTTGCGCAATGAGGAAACTGGTGTCCGCAGTTTGGACATTGAGACGGCGGCGGCCTTGCGCGGCGAGGAGCGAGGTTATATCTTCCTCAACAAATCCCTCGGCAGCAAATGCATTCGCTTTCAGCCTGACGTGCCTTGCCAAGCCTGGGGCATTCCTGGTGAAAAGCTGCGGCTGACGCCCGATGCCGACGGCAGTCTGGTCCTTCTGCTGAAAAAGGATGACGCTGTCATTCTGACAGGAGGGACCGAGAACGCCCTGCGCCGGTATGAATGGAAGGAAACACGCACCATTGCGGAGAGCAAACGCCAGGCCTTGGCGTTCCTGCAGACGGAGCGTGCCGCTGTCAAGACCCAAAACAAGGCTTTCCTTTGCCAGATGGATGCGATGAAGATGCTCGACCTGCGGGATGTGGCCAATAGTTGCTACACGGACAAGGTGGGTGGTGATGGGCAAGGCGGCTGGACGGACCAAGGGGAAAACTGCCTTCGCAATGTTCCCTGGGAGGTCACGGATTGCAATGGGGTCCCGATAGACTTCATCCGTCCTGACATGAACCACGGACGCTCCTGCATCGTTCTTGGCTCGCGTAAGTTGTTGCATGGGGCAAGGGAAGTGCGTGGGATCCCCGTGCATGAGAAGGCTGACCGCCTCTTTTTCCTGCAGGGATACGCCTGGGGGCGTGGCGGGGAAGAAGCATTCCGCTACATTGTGCGCTATGCGAATGGGATGCAGGTGGAGATTCCCATCATCTGTGACCTCGCGGCGGGCGACTGGTATCGGATGGGGGACCGCATTGCTTCGCCCGTGCTTGTGCCGGGATGGGTCAATGGGGAGAGGCGTGGACTTTGGCTCTTTGCCTGGAAGAACCCTCATCCAACCCTCGAAATCGCGTCCCTGGACATTGTCTCCGCCTGGAATGACGCCATTGGGCTGATTGGTGGCATCACGGTGGAGCGTCCCGACCAATCCTGGATGATGCCACTTGCATACTCCGAGGCGCGCGGCTGGGGCGGCGCAAAGCTGACCTGGAATGAGAAGGAAGGCTCCCTTGCGGTCGCCATCTCGCCCAAGTGCCAGGACTGGGCCGGTTGCTTCATCCCCATGTCAGAGACGCTGGATTGCACCAAACTTGCCGGACGTACGCTCATCTTCGAATTGAATGGTCTCCCCGATGAATGGGGCAAACACCAGGGAGGGCAGCAGGGGCAGGCCGGTGTCAAGTTCATGAAGCCTGACGGCAATACGCTTGCCAATCCCAAACACTCCTGGAATATCATCGTCGATGACGACCCGGTTTCCTGGCAGGAGGTCCGTATCCCACTGGAGGCCATCATCCCGGCCAATCTCCCACAGGGGTGCTACATCAATGGAGTCAACCTGCAATACTGGCGCATGCGAGACTACAAGTCTGGCGTCGCCATCCGTCATGTCAGGCTCACTCCCTAGTAGATTGTCAATTTGAATTTTCCCTTTTGCGGTTATCTTGCATTCCCGTTTGCGGCAGGACATTTCCATAGGCAAAAGGAATGTGACATGGCCCAGTGCAAGGTCGATTGGCAGGTGAGGCGTGAGGGAAGTTCAAACGACTCTACCCCGTCTTCAGAGGAAAATTCAAATTAACAACCTAGCAGTTTGATTCTTTGCTATTGGGTTCAACAAACCATTGATTCAAGAGTTCCAAGAGTCTGTTGAAGTTGCAAAAGGACAGCTTGAAAAAATCACAAAACTTCATGCGACATTAAATCTACCAAATAATGAAATTGAATCTGCAAAAACTAAAGTTTCCAATGCGATGGAAGAAATACAAAAGATAATAACTGACAGCTTGTCATCACTTTCACAGAAGGTTTCGCAAAATATTATGGTTTTGCCGTCTGTTCAGTTCACAAAGCCATCCAATGAGGAAATGTCGCAATACTTAAATGAAATATCCAATCTCTCTAAGGCGGCAAAAACCGCATTTTTATTACCCGAACCAAAGATAAACATTTCGAAAGACTATGGCAAGCGATATTTGGCGGAGGTGCAAAAATCCGTCAATCAAAATAGGCTTGTCATCTCGGCCCCGCAACTTGAAGAAATAACGGACTCAAACTTGCGTATGTACTATGACAGCAAATTACTTTCATCATGCAATACAATGCGTGTCTTGCCCAAAACGGCTTCTCGATTTCCTTGGTCTGCTTTGCAAAAACTCATCCGGGATGGGGCATTTCTCATACGACAGCGCGGATGAGTTTGCGAAGGACACCGAACACGAGGTGAAGGGATAATCTGTCGTCCTGGCATCACTTGGAAGAGAGTGTATCTTATTAGAGTTTCTTGACTTGAAAGATACTCTTTAAAAGATTATCCTGTTCTGCAACGTAGTTTGGATTCCAACTGTTCAAATGGCGATTGTACGCTCTTCTGTAAAGGCTGTCACGGAACTTTCCGAAACTTGATTCCTTCAAGTATTGTTTGAGTTTTTTGTCGTGAAGTTCATCGCCTCCAGGAGGCATGGAATATGTTTGCACTACTCCTACATAAAAGAACATGGCGACAAGACCCAATAGGTTCAAAAGTAAAAAATAACGAGCACGCAGTCCATTAAAACTTAATTGGTACATAAGATAAATAAACCAGAACAATTCGCCAAATGCCAAAATAATCAGTCCCCATCCGTCAAGCAGAAACTTGCAAATTGGGTAGAGGATTTGAAATAGGGCGGAGGCATTGTTTTCCACAAGCCATTGGCTCTCGAAGTTGCCGGTTTCTTCTCGTTTGAGTTCAAAATAGCGGGAAACCTCTTCAGGTTCCACGCAGTAGTAGAAGGACTGGATGTCCGCAAAGCAATTAATTAAAGTGATTGAGGAAATAATTGGCCCGACGTCTTTCATCATTTCACGGCAGAAATCCACGAACTTGTCATATCCCCATCCGTATTTCTTGCGGACAAGTTCATCACGCTCATAGTCGGTGAGTCTCCAGAACTCGTATACGGTAATTTCTTTCTTTCCCATTTGCAACCTCCTTGTGCTTATGCAATCAACTTACGCAGTTCCTCGATGCCGCGTCCCGTGCGTCATTCCAGGTTCGGTTCGGCACAATTGAGAGCAGAAAAGCCGCCCGCATACCGACAATCGCATCAGACACTACTCTGAAAATTGGTGTGCACGGCGGCACAATACCTTACACCCTGGTGGCCTCCTTTGCAAGTCGCTCGCCCCACAAAAAAACGCGGAGACTGAAATTTTGTAGATTGATTCTTTGTTATTGCTAGAACAGTTAGAGGTGTAATGCCT
>JAFRLI010000304.1 GCA_017431255.1 Victivallales bacterium | reverse complement strand
GCGATGCAGAAGGTATGGTCAAAGATGCATCGATCACGGTAAGAAAAGGCGAGATAGTAGGAATTGACGGACTTGTAGGCGCAGGCAAAACGGAATTTTGCAAAACCGTTTTCGGAGGCAGACGAAGAGAATCCGGATCCGTTCGCCTGAACGGAAAAGAACTTAAAATCAACAATCCGTCAGATGGAAAGGAACGCGGTATGGTCTGGGTTGCCTCTCTGCTGAAGCGCCCGTCCGATACGCAACTCATCGGCGACTCCATGGTACTCACGGCTTGCACCACCCCCGAATATGTTGGTTATCAGCGCAGCCAAATCGTCTATCGCTACAATTCCTTTGACACTAGCAAGAACTATGCGGTCGGTCTTCGCCATGGCGACAAGGCTAACGTGGGCTGGTTCGATGGTCACGTCAACACCAACCTCGCAAGCGAACTCCGCAGTTGCGCCAACTACTGCAACCACTTCGGACACGCTGGCGGCATCTACCAGAAACTCTAATTCTGGCATTTCCCTTACACGCGACAAACGGACTCCAGGCAACCTTGGAGTCCGTTTGTTTATGTAGGAATGCCTCGTGTCAGTTTTGCAAGCCACGCTCCGCGCTGCCAAACCCTGAGGAAGTGCGGATTTTGTAAAATACCTATAAAATTTACTTTTTTTTGATATTTATACTTGATTTTTCATTGGAAGAGATATATTAAATAATATGTAAGTTTTTCTTAATGAATTAAAAAAGTGTTTTTACCCTCCCCAACCCCGAAGGAATCCCCAGATGAAACAGAAAGAGTTCACCCTGATTGAGTTACTGGTGGTCATAGCGATCATTGCGATTTTGGCGGCGATGCTCTTGCCTGCGCTGGCGAAGGCACGCGAAAAGGCACGCACCACATCATGCATCAACAACCTGAAGCAGTACATCCTTGCCAATTCCTTCTACGAATCCGACTTCCCGAACATGATGCCTGGCGTGACTATGCCACGCGCAGACTATGGCGCGTCCTTGACTTACCTCGACACGATGGTCGGCTACAATGGCGGTCCAAAGTATATGGAAACCATCGCAATGCGTGACCGTCGCGAGGGATATACGAATACCACTCAGTGCCCTCCGACCCTCTTCTGCCCCACCACTCCCGACCGAATGCCTGTCGGTTGCGATACTGGCAAATACCGCTACTTCTGCTATGGCATGTATGCACACGCCTTCAGCCCCAAGGATGAAATTGGTGGTAAATTTTGGATCAAAATCAACAATCCGTCAGACGGAAAGGAACGCGGTATGGTCTGGGTTGCCTCTATGATGAAGCGCCCGTCCGATACGCAACTGATCGGCGACTCCATGGTACTCACGGCTTGCACCACCCCCGAATATGTTGGTTATCAGCGCAGCCAAATCGTCTATCGCTACAGTTCCTTTGACACTAGCAAGCACTATGCGGTCGGTCTTCGCCATGGCGACAAGGCTAACGTGGGCTGGTTCGATGGTCACGTCAACACCAACCTCGCAGGCGAACTCCGCAGTGGCTTCAATACTGTGAACCACTTCGGACACGCCGGCGGTATCTACCAGAAACTCTAATCCGGGCATTTCCCTTACACGCGACAAACGGACTCCAGGCAACCTTGGAGTCCGTTTGTTTATGTAGGAATGCCTCGTGTCGGTTTTGCAAGCCGCGCTCCGCGCGGTCGTAGCTGTATCAGAGGTGCATGCCGCCGGTGACGGGGATGTTGGCGCCGTTGATGTAGGCGCCAGCGTCGGAAGCGAGCAGGAGTGCGGTTCCCGCGATGTCCTTCGGCTTGCCGAAGAACCCTGCGGGGATGCCGGCGAGGAGCATCTTCACCTTTTCCGGGTCAGAAAGCGTCTTGACGTTGCGGTCGGTCGTAATAATTCCCGGGGCAATGGAGTTCGCGGTGATTCCGTACTGCGAATGGGTCCGCGCAATGCTCATAATCATCCCAGTCTGCGCACTTTTGCTGGAAGCATATACGGGCAGACGCGGAGACTGCTTCCACTCGTTTACACTGCCGATGGCGATGACACGCCCCCAGCGCGATTCTACCATCTTCGGCAGAAACGCCTTGCAGAGCGTGAAACTGGCCCGCACATTGGCAGCGTATTCTTTGTCAAATTCCTCCTCCTCAAACAGTTCCATAGGCATATATTGCTGGCAGGAAGCGTTGAGCACGAGAATGTCAGGGTGTTCGGGCATGGCCTGTATGGCCTGGCGGAGCGCGTCGGCATCCGTGAGGTCGCAAGTGACGGCAGTCGCGTCCGCGCCGATGTCGCGGACCTCGGCGAGTGCCTCGTCCAGGCGCGGCGCAGGCTTGCTGGCGTGCAGAATGACGCGTGCTCCCGCCTGCGCGAAGGCGACGGCGATGGCGCGCCCAATTCCGCGCGAGGACCCCGTCACGAGTGCCAGACGCCCTTTCAGAGAGAACATCTCATCGATGACTGTCATTAGAAGTATCCTCCCTTGGCGATGATTTCGGAGATGGTGTCGCCCTGGTGGACCCAGTCGAAAATATCGACTTCATTGCTGGCGATATGTTCGGCGCGTTGGAGGACGGGGTAAGCGATGTCGCGTGGGATGCAAAGGACGCCGTCGATGTCGCCGAAGATGATATCGCCCGGTCGGATGAGGGTTTTTCCGATGAGGATGGTGGTCTGGTAGTGGGTAATCATGCAGCGTCCGAGGGAGCCATTGGAGGTGCGGTAGCGGTAGAAGATGGGGAAGTCCTGCTCCAGAATCTGCTTGGTGTCGCGAATGCCGCCTGCAATGACAGCGCCTTTGATGCCTTTGGTCTTTGCAGTGGCGGTCATCACGCCGCCCCACAGCGAACCATCCTGGTCATTGCTCGTGTCCCAGACGACGATGCAGCCGGGCTTGAAGTCGTCCAGCATCTGCGCACGGAACGTCATTTCGCCGCGAATCATCGCATTTGGAGCGCTTTTGACGGTGAACGCCTCGCCGCACATCACCATCCCCTCGCGCAGGGGCATGATGTCGCTCGGCAGTGCCTGGTTGAGGAGAGTGAACTCACGGAGCACGTCGTTGATGCAGCCGCTGTAGAGTTTGGCGAATCGTGCACAGAGTTCCTCGGTGGGGATGGGGAATTCGGTGTTGGAAACTTTCTCGCGGAGTTCGACAAGTTTTTCGACCTTCATCAGGCCCGCTTCGTTGCCGATTTCACGTTTCATATCTTTCAGGGAGGGCATACTCTTTACTCCTTTGGAATCGTGATGGTGATGGGTTCCGTGAATACTTTGTTCAGGTGGAAATTGGTTTTGAAGACGCGGTCGGGAGTAGTGATTTCGAGGGCGTAGTTGCCGTAGAATCCCTTGAAGAAGGCGAATCCCTCGTCGTCTCCCTGCGCCTCGGCATCGGTGCGGAACTCTTTTTGGAAGAGGTCTTTGATGACTTTGTAGGCAGGCTTCGGGGTAAAGTCGAAGTGGATGAGGCCGCCGTAGTAGTAGTTTTCGCCGGCAGTCATGTCGCCGGGGACGGCGCGATGCGCATATCCATCGGCGAGATTCCAGTAGATGATGGCTTCCATCGCGGGATGGGAGAAGAAGATGCGGTAGAGGTTGTAGGCGAGTTCGGCCTGGATTTCCTCGTCTTCCTGGGAATCGCCGTAAGCGGAGATGGTCATTTCCGTGATTTGGAGTTTGCGTCCAAGGGTGGCATAGGTGTCCATCACGTTGAAGAGGCGGCGGGGATTGTAGAAGTGCTCGAGGTTTTCGATTTCGTTTTCGCGGCGCATGAACATGTGGTACTGCATTCCGATGGAATCGAGGTGCGCGCCGTGGTCGATGGCCTGCTTGATCTCCATGTAGTACGCGGAACGGAAGTCTTTGTAATTGCACCAGACGGTGTGAGAATCATCGTTGATGATGAGACGGTTGCTGTGGAAGTAGCGGTCAGCCGTGGAGAAGGACCAATCCACAAAGTCGGGCTCATGATAAAGCGATCCCTGGAAGCGATGGGTGCCCCAGTAACTTTCGTTGAGGACCTCCCAGGAGGGGATGCGGGCCGCATAGCGTTCGGAAAGTTCCCTCATGCGCTTCTCCAGGAAGTATTTCTGCGCGGTGAGGTCTCCCAGCGGAAGCCACTTGGGATGGAACGCGACGTAATGGAGGCAGTGGCACTTGGGTTCAATGCCGTTCTGCTCGCAGAACTCGACGCAGCGGTCGGTGGGCGGACGGCGGTAGATGCGGGGGCTGTCTTTGGCGAAACGCGGCTTTCCCTGCTCAGGTTCGAGGTCGCTCCAGTAGAACGGAATCGTCGCAAGGTTGAAGGCGTCCTTGAAATATTGTTCGTAGGCGACGTTCTTTTCGGGGGTTTCGAGTTCGCCCAGCATGAAGCAGTTTGCGCCGAGGCGGAAGTCGTGCGTCAGTTGGGTTGCTTTGATGTGGGCGCTGGGGACGGGGTTGCCGTCGGCGTCAACGAGTTTGATTTGGGCATAGCCCTTGCGATTGGCTTCGATTCCGTCGCGAATGCGACCTTCCATGTAGAGGCTTTGGCGGTGGAATTCCTTGAGGACTGCTTGTCGTTCGCTCATGTTGTTCTCCTGTTGAGGCAATTGCAAAAAACTTTTTAGTCCACAGAATACACAGAACAAACAGAAAGTAATCCGCTGCTCCGCGGTGGCTTGCACTTTGTATTTTATGATACATCAAGTGTTTGGCCGCGCGAAGCGCGGACAAACATTTCAGTGTATTCCGTGTGTTCTGTGGACTTTAGAGTGTATTGCAATTACCTCTTTTGGTTTGATTGGTTAGGACCACTGACGATCGTTTGCCCACTCCTTGTCCCAGGCGTCGGTGGGTGCCCAGGCCTCGGGGAAGTCGGCGTGAAGTTTTTCCTGAATGAGGGGTTCGTTAAGAGATTCGATTCCGAGACCGGGCGTGTTCGGGACGGCGACGTAGCCATCCTGGATTTCGAGGCGCGGGTTCACGAGGTCGGCCCACCACGGCACGTCCACTGAATGAATCTCCAGCGACATGAAGTTGCGCGTCGCTGCGGCGACGTGGACGGCCGCCAGGCACGCAATCGGACTCTCCGCCATGTGAATGTTCATCTGGACGCCGTACTCTTCGGCCAAATCACCAATCTTCTTGGTTTCGAGGATGCCGCCCGCCGTCAGAATGTCGGGATGGACGACGGCAAGCGCGCCTGACTTGAGCAACGGTAGGAAGTTCTCCTTGAGGTAGATGTCTTCGCCCGTGCCGAGTGGGGTGGTGGTGGCGTTTGCGAGGCGCACGTACTGGTCGGTCATCTGCCAGGGAATGGGGTCTTCCATCCAGGCGAGGTTATACTTCTCGAGGCGACGTCCGAGCTTGATGCAGTCTTCGAGGGGGATATGGCCGAGGTGGTCGATGGCGATGGGGATTTCATAGCCGACCTCGGCGCGCACGTCCGCCATATATTTTTCGAGGAAGTCCAGTCCCTTTTCGGTGATGTGGATTCCCGTGAAGGGGTGTGCCGTGTTGAAGAGGTCATAGGCTTCGCCGCGCATGGCGCGTGGGTCGATGGAGCCGTGCGGTGTGCTGAAGACGGTGTGCTTGTACTCGCGCATCTTTTCCAGGAAGCCGAGCGGCGCGGAGAGGGCGCCGGGAACATCGGTAAGCAACTCAATGCCCAAATCCATCTTGAGGAAAGTAAATCCCTTGGCCATGCGCTCCTTGAGTGCCTTGCCCATGTCGCGTCCACCGCCTTCCGAATCGGTGTCGCAGTAGACGCGGACGCGGTCGCGGAATCTGCCGCCGAGCAACTGCCAGACGGGCACGCCCCACGCCTTCCCGGCCAAATCCCAGCACGCGACCTCCAGCCCGCACACGCCGCCAGCCTGCCGCGAATCTCCGCCAAATTGCTTGATGCGGCGGAAAATCTTCTCCACATTGCATGGATTCTCGCCCAGGATGCGGCTCTTCAGCATGGCGGCGTAGGTACGACTCGATGCGTCACGCACCTCGCCGTATCCCACCAGCCCCTGGTTCGTGTACACCTTGATGAGCGTGCACCGCTTCGGCGCGCCATCGATGTCCGCAAAACGGACATCCGTAATCTTCAGCTGCGATGGGTCAATTTTCACGAAAGTCTTGCCTCCATGTGACGGACTGTTGTCTTGAGTTCCCTGCAAATGAACGGAAGATGCTCCGGCTCAAAATCCTTCGCATTCCCGATGAGAGTGAGGGCCGCGACAACCAAACCGCCCTCTCCATGCAATGGCGCCGAAATGGCATTGATTTTCCAGCGAGTTTCCCGCTCGCTTAGCACATAGCCATCCTTGCGAACCGTCGCCACGCGACGCTCCAGCAATCCCGGCTCGCGCACTTCCACAATATCGGAATGGCAACGCTGCCGCAAGAGTTCCAGAGTTTCGTCCGTCTCCTTGCTCAACAACGCCGCTCCAACTGTGCCTTCTATTAACGGAAACCTCGCCCCCACAGAAAAGGAAAACCCGACTCCTAACGGACTGTCTACCCGCAAAATCGTTACCTGCTCCCCTCCTTGACGAACCGATATCTTACACGCCAAACCCGACTTTTGGGACAGCTCCACCATCAATGGCTCCAATCCCTCAAACATCGCCAATGGACTGCGCTTCGACATCATGAAGAAAACCGTCGACAGCGCATACCGACCCGACTCGTCCCGAATCACCCACCTCCTACTCAACAACGTCTGCAGAATGCGGTAGCACGTCGAGGTGCTCGCACCCGTCCGCTTCGCCAGTTCCGTCTGACCCAGCGCACCAGTACTCAAAAGTTCCAGTACATGCAGCGTCTTGTCTACAGCAGGGATTGTGTTTTTCATATGTGAACCTCGCTCTTTTCAGTTGTGAACTAGAATAATCTAACCCCATTCCCCCCTTTGTCAAGAGCACTCCCTTGAAAAACCCCCTTTCCTAACCACAATCCGAAGATTTTTGCAAATTTTTTTCAGAAATGAAATTTTTAAGGGGAAAACTCTTGAAAAGGGGGAAAATATCGGTATAATGTGTTTAGATTTGAAAAGAACATCCTTCAAATGTGAACATTTTTCGTTTCGTAACATAATACCACCACCAAACCCCAAAGAGGCATTCCCCATGAAAAAACAATTTACCCCCCCATCCTCTGAAAACAAGCACTTCACCCTGATTGAGTTGCTGGTCGTGATTGCGATTATCGCGATTCTGGCGGCCATGCTGCTGCCGGCGCTGGCGAAGGCGCGTGAAAAGGCGCGCGAAATCAGTTGCATCAACAATGAGAAGCAGATTGGTCTGCAAATCGCATTTTATCTTGAGGATGATGGTGGTGCCATTCCGTGCGCGAACGGAAACTTGAACCACAAATCGCAGGGAAAGTTCCTGGATGTGCTGTGCATGCAAGCGTATAACTTGCAACTGCAATCCGGCTGGGACTATATCTTCATGACGAAAGGCAAGAAAGTGCTGGAAGGATCCGTGAGAAAATGGATTCCCGTCGCCCCGTACGCCTGCCCCAACCGTCCCACCCCCTGCGACTACACCAAGGATTACTACCACTACGCCCCCAACTCCTCCACGGGATATTGCAGCCTGCCGAGAGACAACGGCAACGAAATCCGACTCATCGGACGTATCCGTAAGCCCAGTGAACGCCTTGCTCTTACGGAACGAGATACCTACAATGGCAGTTATCCCACCCCCGCCGTCTACCAGAGCGTCGACTTGGGTCTAGGCAATGGCGGACTCCCCCACCACGGCGGCAACACCACCGTCAACAATCTCTTTGCGGATGGACACGTCCAGAACCAGAAGGCTTCTGCGCTCCCCAAGAACCGCTACGCCGCCGATGGCTACTTCTGGGGTGCTCCCGCCGCCACTCCTGAGTTCCCCTAAGCAATCCCCTTCCTCTGTTCTCTTCGCATAAACGGGACGGGCAGGACGAGTTTTCGCCCTGCCCGTCCTTTTCCTTTTCCGTCGTGGCCTGCAAAAACAGGGGGCGGTTCTTCTCAGCTGAGGGAATTGCAAACCTCTCATCCCAACCGCCTTCACGGCGAGGCGCAATGGCTTCATCGCTCTAACTAGGCGTGGTCACCACGCTTCGCTTTCGTTCTTCGCCCTCGCTTGCGGCGGTTTGGCGATTGGGCGGTAGTTTTGCAATTACCTCAGCTCCTTGAATAGGTCATTGAGTGTAATTTCGGATTGAACATTGTTCCAATAGGCGTTGTGGACCAGTCCGAATGTTGTGACCATTGTAATATGGCAGGCCTTGCGACGTGGCATTTGCTGTAGAAATGCCTCTTTTTTTTGCATCAAAGCAGTGTTGTCCTTGGCGGTGATGGCATATTTGTCAGCCGCGTATTTCATTTCACAAAGATTGATGACGCCGTCCTTGCGATCAATGACAAGATCAATTTGGGCACCGCCTGTTTTCGAAGTAGCGCTTGCCTGCCAGGCATAGACGGCAGATTGCATGCCACTGATTTGGAGAGCATTGCGGATATTATCCACGTGTTGGAGGCAAACCAGTTCGAAGGCAAGCCCTTGCCAAGTGCGGAAACGACTGGTGTCCACGGATGATGTCCAGAAATGAGGGTCTTGCGCAGTATTATCGCGAATGAAACGGAAATAAAAGAGGGTATAGTTGTCAATCAACTGATATATGGCATCCCGAATGTTCTTTCCAGGAAGATGGTACTTCCGCAGGAATCCACATTGTTGCAGTTCTTCCAGATATTTCGTCAGCGTTCCTGAAGTCGCGATGCCAGTTTCCGCCGCAATCTCTTCACGGTTCATTCCCATCCGCTTTTTCCCTAGCGCCGAAACGATTTGAATATAAGGAGCCTCCTTGGAAAACAAGGACGAATACAAATCCTGAAACTCTCCTTCCAAATTGGCATTGGACAAAAAAAACAATGCGTCCATATTTTGCGCAACACTCAAGCCACGCTGCAGAAATGTCCAGTAAAATGGAACCCCTCCCAACGCCATATAATACTGCAACAGCTGATATCGCGAGACTTCTAACCCCAAATTGACCGCCATCTTTTCACATTCCGCCAGCGTAAACGGATTCAAATGGATTCGCATCGTGACACGATTGTGAAGCCCGCCTCGCGCGTGAATCATATTCTTCAACATCCATGAGGTCGCAGAACCGCAGATAATCAACAGAACGTCTTTCCTATCCGAAGCCCACGCATTCCAGAAATTCTCCAGTGCTGGAAGAAAATTGGCATTCGGCTTGTCCATCCACGGCATTTCGTCTATGAACAAAATCTTCTTGTTCGCAGGTGACGCTTTCAACAGTTCCTTCAATTCGTCAAACGCCTGAAACCAAGTGCGCAAAACAGGACATTTTACGTGCCCTGCCTCTATGAGAGACTGACGAAACCGCTCCTGCTGAATCTGTGTGTTTGCATTCGCAATGCCTGAATGCTGAAACGTGAATCGAGAATGAAACGTCTCCCGGATTAAATACGTCTTCCCTATGCGACGACGACCATATACCGCTACAAACTCCGAGTTCTCACTCCGAAGCGCACGCTCCAGCATATCACGTTCTTTCTCTCGACCTACCATCATAGAAACATCTCCATTTCAAGAACCGAGGGGACCGACCAGGGGTAAAAGTACGAAAAGGTTTCTCCTCCTTTTCCCGTCTCATAAAAACATAACACGTCTCCCTTTTTTTGCAAGTCTATCTGCTTGACTTTTGACTATATCTCCCCCAAAAAACGGAGTTATAGTCAAAAGTCCCTGCAATTTTGGCATGACTTTTGACTATATCTCGATAAAAGCGGGCATTATCGTCAAAAGTCGTTTTATGGGAGCGATGGGAGGAGGGAGGGTTATTCTCGGACGGTGCCGTCGTCGGAGTCGTCCTGGGAGTTGTTTTTCTGTCGTTCGTCAAGGAGTTTGAACATATTCTTAAGGTCGCGGATGGTGAAGCAAGTCATCCAGACGGCAGTAATGGGAGCGAGGATGGTGAACATGGTGAGATAGAACATAAGCCAGTTGAACCACCAGGAATCGGGCCACATGGGGATGACATTGGGGAAGAACCAGCCGAGGACGTTCCAGCCGGAAATGAAGAGGAAGGCGCCGCCCCAGAAATAGGCCCAGCAGGAGGCCGAGACGGAGATAATCTTGTCGCCGAAGGTGAACTCGTTGTCGAATCCGAGGAAGAGACGCTTGTACCAGGGGATGGCGGAGTTGGATTGTTCGAGTTTGCGGCTGGCTTCGTCAGCATATTTCCCGCGGTGAAGCATTTTATCAAGGTCGAACGGTTTTTTACAGGTGAGGAAGGAGACGGTGATGTAGGAGAGTTCGCAGAGGAGAAGAATGGTCAGGGAGCGGTATGCGGCACCGATGGGGCACTTGTCAACGGCGTTGAGGAGAGTTTGATTGGTGGGGAACCAGGTGAGAAGGAGTTCCCGCATCCAGTGCCAGCCACGGACATCCATGAGGAAGATGTTGAAGAGGGCGAGAGGGACACCGACGCAGAGCGCGGCCCATGCGGCCCAGCGGGTGGCGCGTCGCCAGTAGAGGCCCCCGATGATGGCGCAGCCGGCCGCGGCGTTGAAGATGCCGCCCGTGGCCATCTGGAACATGTTGATGTAATCGCCTTGCTGGAAGAGCCAGGAGAAGAAGAAGGCGAAAATGGCGACGCAAGCAAGCGAGAGGCGCAGCAAGAGGATATGGGTTTTCTGGCTGACCGGCTTGTGATAGATGGGAAGCACGATGTCCTGCACGAAGATGCAGCCCCAACTGTGGATGTAGGTGGTGTCGGTGGAGAGCATATAGTAGAAAAGGACGGCGGCGAACATTCCCTTGATTCCGATGGGGAGGAGGAGGGAGATGGCCATGGGCATCTGCATCTGGTCGGCAACGGCAGCAGGAAGGTGCGCGATGGAGTTGAGCGCATTTGCGGCAGTGTCGGCGAACCGCGGGACAAGCAGGACCGTGAACGCGCCGAGGGCAAAGACGGTGTTGAAGTGGGTGATGGAGATTTTGCGCCAGGTGGAGAGGATGTTGCCCATTTTGGCTTCATGCGGGTTGATCGCAGACGCCGCATAGCCCTGGTTTCCCTGCCAGGAACCGTATCCGACGACGCACATATACAGGTTTATCAGGAAGAACCAGATGTTGAAATCGGGCATGTTCGCGGTGTCAAAGGGGTTGATGTAGGAGCGGCCGGAGGGATTGGAGCAAAGGGCGGTGCGGAAGTCGTCGATGTGGAACATGCAAAGGACGGTGATGGCGACAACGACGCACATGGTGTAGGTGAAGAGGGCCTGGATGGCGTCCGTGACCATGTTCAAAACCTGTCCGCCGCCCGCCGAAATGAGGAGCGCTCCACCCAAGAACAGGAACATCACGAGGGGATACGAGGGAATCCCCCAGACTTTCTCGGGCAATCCCAGGAAACTGACGAAGAAGCGCCCGCCAATGGCAGGGAATATCCCGTAGTTCACGATTCCCGAAAACCAGCAGACGATTCCCATCACGATGCGGTAACGGCGGTCATAGCGCATTTCAAAGAACTGCGCCATCGTGAATGCACGCGTCTGGCGGTAGCGATAGAAGACGAATCCGCTGATGCTGAGAATGGTCAACACCAACCACGCCATTTCGTTCCACCAGAAGATGGCCCACCCTGCATGGCGGAACTTCTGCGCATAGGCGACGAGCGAAATGAGCCCGATGCCAGCCATGCCATCTGCCGAGGTGATGAGGTACCGCCCGCCAGCACGGTCGGCGGCCAGGAAGTCCGCGACTTTGCGCATGTATTTCATGGAACGCACAGCCAGGACGGCCAGGATTACAAGGGAGGCGAGGACGATGAGCCAGTCTATCCAGTGCATGGTGGTATTTTTGGGGGTGAGGGTGAGGGGGCTAGAGCGTCAAGAGCATCTAGCGCATCTAAAGCATCTAGAGCATCTAGAGCATCTAGAACATCTAGAACATCTAGAACATCTAGAACATCTAGAGCATTTGTATGTTCACAGTTTATTCATTGCTAGAAGAAGAACAGGTAGCAGGTGGCGAGGCGTCCGGCGGCGCCGACCGCGCAGGCGCTGCCGTCCTGGTTGACAGCGAGGCAGGAGTACTGCGCATTGGCGGCGACCACGAGGTCGGGAGCCTTGCGGTTCCGTGGAATGATGAGGTTCGCGGAAGGGTCTTTTGCGCCTGTGATATTGGTCACGACATTGGTGCGGATGGGGCGCCCGAGGTCAACAAGGCCGCGCCGGTTGTCGTAGCGGAGAAGATGCGCCAAATCTTCGGGATCTCCACTGAGACCGTAGACGACTTGTCGGTCGCCCGAAATGGCGAGGGTGACGGGACCGTGTGCACCGATGGCTCCGAGCGCGAAAACATTTTTTGTGGAGGGGTCAAAGAGGGAAAAGACGGCGTCTTTGCTGGCAATGAGCCAGCGTCCGTCCGCCATTTGGACGGCTGCGGAGATTTGCTCTGCAAGCCAACGCCGCCCGCTGCGGGCGGGAAGGGAACTGAGTTCGAGGTCAGGCGGGAGTTCCAGGGCGGGTGCCGCAAGAGGCTCATTGCAGAGTTCGGGGGCGGAAAGGCCTTCGAGGCCGAGGGAGAAACGGTATTTTCCCTGGTCGCCGCAACGGCAGGAGACGTGCGCATCGTCCGTAAAATGGATTTCATGGACGGTGTGGTCTTCCTCAAAGGGGATTTCCTCCCAGACGCGTCCAACGGCGGCGGTACGATATTTCACGACCACATTGGCGTAGCGGACGCGGAACTGCGCGTCCTGGCGGCAGTATTGGCGGAAGTGGTTGAAGGATTCCGTGTCCTTTGCGTAGTCCTTGCCCGGGTAGAAGTCCGCGCCATCGGCGAAGGGGGAGTAGACGAACGGGTCGCGGCAGACGGCGCGCGGGTCGCCGGCGTGTGCCGCAACCTTGCGGAGGTCAATGGAAATGATCCAAGCCATATCCTCGCAATGGTTGCCGTCGGGGAAATGAACGACGTCCTGGTCGTCGATGTCACATTCGGAGAGGATGGCGCAACCGTGTTCGGGGACGCCGACCATTCCCATGTACTCGGATTTGCCATCGTGAACGATATCCTTGCGAAAGAGATGAAGTCCGCCGCCGGCATGCTTGTTGGCAGCCTCGCGGGATTCGAAATACCAGAGGATGCCTTGGGAATCAAAGACATGCCCTTTCTCCATGAGCGGAGGCGTGTTTTCCCATTCGCCGTGGATGCCGAGGGGATGTTCGGTGATGGCGAACGTCTTCAAATCCAGGCGGTAGATTTTCTCGCTGTAATGCATCGTGAACCAGATGGCGTTGTCTGGTCCCTTCGCATGGTGCGCAATGACGCGGTGCACGCTCCAGCGGTAGTAATCTTCCGGCTCGGAGCCGACGAGACCCAGGTCGCGGATGGCGAGCGTTTCCGTGTCGATTCGGAAGACGTGTCCTGTGCGGGAGGAGGTAATGACGCCGCCGCGTCCGTCCAGGAAGAGGCAATAGGAGCCGAACTCAGTGATTTGGCCGAGATCCTTCACTTCGAGGGTATTGAGGTCGAGCCGGTAGAGTTCTCCGCGCAGGAAGGTCGTGAAGAAGTAGGCATTGTGCTTGGCGTCATAGACGGCTCCATAGATGGAATCGCGATTGACGGGGATGCCGAGGTTTTTGACGGAGCCGTCGCGCGGGTCGTAGATCAGGACGTGGGAGCCAGGGTATCCCTCGTAGGCGTGTTCGTAGTATGCTTCGAAGAGCCAGTATGGGTGGGAGGGGGAGCGCGAGGTGGTGTGGGTGGTCATGAGGATGCGGCCGTCCTCCATTTCGCAGAGACTGGTATGGATTTTGCTGGGCGGGGTTTCACGCGGAGAGACGAAGAATTCGCGGTCGCAGGAGAAGCAGAGGGTGATTTCGCCCGTGCGGCAATCGTAGCGGTAGAGTTTTGCAGAGAGAGGCTGGGAGAGTTCGCCGCAAATGGGGAAATAGACGGTGCGTTTGTCCCGGCAAAGCATGAAGTCCCAGGCGGCGTTGTGCCGGGTGTCCGAAGGAACCCGTTGCGCACGGATGGCCTCTTGCGGAATCAGGTCAAAATATCCCTTCGGCAAATCCTTGATGAAATAGTTATCCTTGAGTTCAGCAGACATTTTGGGAGTTCCTCCGAACGCTTACGTACTTGCACGCACTTGCAGACGCGACGGCAAAGGCGGTATCTTCTCGGAAAGGGCCACGCCCGCCTGGATGTCCTTCCAGCGCTTCACCGCCGCTTCGATTCGTTCCTTGACATCCTGGGACACCGTCGTAATCGGGATTTGCGCCTGTTCCGACATGCCCCACTCCCCGACCCCAATGAGCGCCGTGTCTTTGGGGATGGAGTATCCCCGCTGGAGCAGTTCCTGCTCTGCGCCGTAGGCAAAGTAGTCGTTCGTGCAGAACAATGCGTCAGGCAATTTGCCTTGCATGCGTTCCAGCAGTTCCGTGACAGCAAGCCCCCCGCAGTTGAGCGTCCAACGGTCGCCAGCGGTGACGAGTTCGACGGGGGACGCGCCGCCAGACAGTTCCGCGATGCGGGTCTGGAATGCCTTGGCGCGGAGGGAGTGCGCGAGGCGGAACGAGGCATCGCAGAGGATGCCGAAAGAGCGGTATCCACGCTCCCAGAGATGGTCTGCGGCGATGATGGCGGCCTCCGCGTTGTCGCGGCTGAGGGTGGGGATGTCTGGCAAATCGCAACAGTCATCGTAGAGCATGAGACGCGGTAGGAAACGATGAAGGGCGGCGATGTAGTTTGTGGAACGGGTGGAATCGACAAAGTTCTCCATGAGGATGAGGAAATCCGCAAGGCCATCGGAGACGAATTTGGGTATGGTGAGGGTGCGGATGTCTTCGTCGGTAACGACCTCAAGCATGATTTTGTATCCTGCGAGGAGGAATGCGGCCTGGAGACGCATGTAGGAGTTTTCGTTTCCTTGCTGATCGAACGACTGCCGCATAGCGCCTTCGTGAACGAGGAGGCCGACGATGCCCGTGCGCCCGACCCGCATGGAACGCGCCATCATGTTCGGGCGGAATCCATGCTGGTGCGCCAGAGCGTGAATACGTTTCTGCGTTTCCTCGCTGATGCCGTACTGCTTTGCCTTGTGATTGAGAACAATTGAAATGGTAGATTGGCTGACGCCCGCCAGGTTCCCAAGTTCTTTCATCGTAATCATCGTTGCCACCAGTGCGTCACTAGAGCGCGCGAAGTTTTGCGATTGCGGCGACCATTCGGCGGTGCTGCGCTTCGATAGTCTCCGGATCCTCCGGATAATCTGTGATGGACTTGGCCCAGGTGACCGCAAGAATGTCCTTCACCTCGGACGCGAGTTTTGCGTCGGCCTTGGCACCCTTTTCGCGGAAGAGGGTATCGAGGAAGTGAAGGTAGCGGTAGTCCTGGATGCCGTCGCGAAGGAGTTCGGAACGGATGGAAGGGGTGAAACCATCTTCCTGATCGGGATAGAAGAACATCCCGTTGCCACGGCTCTTGTGAAGGACGGGATTCTTGTAGGTGTCGCTGTTCCAGTGGTGTGCGCACCAGTACAGGCTCATGTCCACGTGGTATTTCCACTGGAAGAAAAGTTGGATGCGGTTGACGGCGCCCGGGCAGTCGATGACGTTGCTGGTGGGCATTTTCGGATAGGCCATATTGAAGTACCATCCGATTTTGTTACCTTTTTTCTGGAGTTTGTCAATGTAGTCAATCCACATGGGGTCGGTGAAGTGGTTTCCGCTGAAGACGTAGAAATCGACCATATCGCGGTAGTAATCGACCTTGGAGGTGCCGAGGGACGGGGTGCAGAAGCAGGTGATGACCTTGACTCCCGTCTCCTTCTTGAGTTTCATGAACATATCGTAGACCAACTTCTGTTCGAGGTTGATTTCATCGTAGTAGAAGTAGGTGACGTTCTTGCCGCCGCGCTTCTGGATTTCGGGAAGTTGCGACTTGACAATTTCGCAGACGTGGTCGTAATAAGCGGATGGCGTGGGATACTTTCCGTTTTTGTAGAAGCGTTCAAGCCACTCAACCCAGGGGAACATGGCAGGGACGATGAGGTCGAACTTGGCAAGTGCATCGTAGTTGATGTCGTCCAGCAGGAAGTCGGCAGTATCGAGCCATCGTGGATGGTTGGCGGCGGGGGCTCCGGGAAAAATGTCGCGGGAGATGAGTTCCTTTCGGAAGGCTCGGGAGTGTTCGGGCTTCTTGAAAAACTCCGGGGTGACATCCGCCCAGGCGACGGGCTTGCGGATATGCGGCAGGTCGAATCCGTAGGTGCGAAGGGTAACCGGAACCTCGGTACTTCCTTCCGGTGCGCGGTACGTGAGGGCGCCCTGGTAGGTCCCGGCAGGAGTTCCCTTCGGGATTTTGACGACCACCCAGGCGGGTTGCTGGTTGGCGGCGCGCGGCAGAGCCGTGGGCTTGCGGTTCAGCCGGTCGGGCCACATCACCGTATACAGCGAAACATCCTCCACAAAATACAGCGAAATCTGGCTTGCCGGGATGACCTTCCCGTCTGCCGTGCGCAAATCGCTCGCGCTCGCTTCCATCGTTCCCAGCGAACGGTCCAGCGGCAATAACACCACTTGCCCGTTGACGACTTCGTCCCCGGCACCTTCCAGTTCCAGCGTGCCGCCCAACTTCACGGAATCGGCGACGGGCAGGACGCGTCGAACTTTCATCATCGGAGAGCAAAGGTAATACGCCAAGTGCTTCTGAAACATCCCCGCCTTCTTTTGAGCAGCCAGAATGCGAAGGCGGTTGCGTGTGTTGGCGAGGTCCTCCGCCTGCGCGGTGATGGCTTCGTCATGGTTGGCTGCGTATTTTTTCGCGATTTCCTGGATTTCGGCGGAGAGAGCGGTGAGACCATCGGTCACCTGAAAAGTTTTGGCGAGATTGGGAATGTCATTCTGGAATCGGACAAGTTCAGAGCCAAGGCTTTTCTGCGCAAAAAAAAAGGGGCCTCGTGAGGCCAGCAGATACGTTCCCGATTTGTCGTAGCACTGGACGTAGAAGAGTTCGTCGTCCTTCGTGACATCAAAATGAAAAGTCGCGACGGAGGGACGGGCAGGCGAGAGCGCTAGGGGTTGCGCGTTGACGGCGCGCAGTTTTTTCTCCTGACCGCAAAGGATTTTGGGAAGCACGTCGGCGGCTTCCTGGGAAGCGAAGGAGGCGACGACCCAGCCATCACCTGCGGCGACGGGGATTTCTCGCTTCTTGTCCGCGAACGGGATTCCGTTCTTGCGGCCCGCGAAGCGAAGCGGCAGAAGGCGGTGAAGTTCCTGAAAAGCACTCTGCAAGGGTGCCAGCGTGGAGTGTTCGCTCTTGGAATCGTGGTCGAATCCAAAGTGTCGGGAGCGGGAGATGTTGGCAAACATGGGCCAATCCGTATCGGGAGTGATGCCAAGGTCCTTCATCGGGATGGCGATTTCGATGTTCCAGCCGGTGTCATCCACCGTCACCTGATGCTTGACGCGCTCGTTTTTGAGTTCGTAGATGGCCTTGGCACCCTGGTGGTTGACATCCAGGCGCCCGAGCACGTCCGCCTGGACTTGCTTGTAGGCGACTTCGCCATCGGTGTTGAGCAGGATTTCAATGCAATCGTTGCCGTAGACATGTCGTTGCTGCGGTTGTTTGAGGAGTTCACGGCCGCGCGGGTCTTCGCAGCGATATGCGAAGTAGAGGTTTTCGTTGTCATAGCCGGCCCAGACGGTGGTGTTGGCGGTGATATCCTTGCGGAGCGCGAGTTTGTGGAGGGAGTATTCCGCAGCATCGGCCCACTCGTTTTGTGCGAGTTTGCCATCGATTGCGGGGGCCTGTTTCATCGGTCTCAAAAGCAGGGGCTGCTTTTCGTTGGAGGCTTCTGGTGTGATGTCTTTCTTGGTTTCTTTCACCTGGAGTTTGTAGCGGTAGACACGGGCCTTTTGCATCCCTTTTTCAGAACGGACGACGATGGTGTGGGCACGGACGGGGAAATAGCCGTGGTAACGTGCATCGAAGAGGTGGAATGGAGTTTCGCCAGTGATGACCAGGGTGCCGTAGTCGGCATCGATTTCGAGGCGGCGCGTGTTGGGCCAGAGGTCCCAGCGGGACTTGGGGACGGATTCGCGTTCCAGGGAGGGCGGGAGCGTCAGCACGTCGGGCTTTTCCCCGCTGCGGTAGGTGCGTCCCGCAAAGTCCGCCAGAGGCAAGGAGGCGAACCAGAAATCTGCCACGAAAATCGGCTCCACTTGCGTGTCATACTGATAGGTGAGTTCCACGCCATCCGCCTGGATTTCCGCCGTCAGAATGGACGTGACATCGTTCGCGACGCTTTTGACCGTGGTGAGTGTGCCCTCAGTCGTGATGCTGGCATTCTTCCAGAAGAACCCATTGTCCATCCGGGACTTTTTCCATTGGGGGCCTTCGACGACAGACGGCCACGCCGTGGTCTGGATTTCGTGTCCGCGCCAGGTAATGCTCATGCCTTCCTGGTCAGCCTTGACCTGGTAGTCGGTATTCCCCTTCTTCGCGGTTTCATTTTCAGTGAACTTCAGATGGAAGGTGTAGGTTTCGCCAGAGACCATCTTGCCCATCGAACGGAAGCCAATGGTGCGAGCAAAGACGGGAACGCTGAGGTGGAATCGCGCGTCAAACAACGAAAAATAGGTATCGCTGGTGACCTCCAGCGTTCCTGTCGCCGTCTCGATGGACACCCCCTTCACGTCAGGGGAGATGCGCCATTTGGATTTCTGCTCGGGTTCCTTTTCCTTCGTGGTCGGGAGCGTGTAGACGTCCTTTTTTCCACGCAGGGTGTATTTGCAGTCGGCAAAGCGTTCCAGCGGCAGCGAACCGAACCAGAGTTCCGCCACGGTCAACGGCTGCACCTCCGAATCAAACTGCATCGAAATATCCACCCCGTCTCCCGCAATCTTTGCCGTGAGAACTGCTTTCGCGTCCTCCCCCGTAAACTCCGAACGCAACTCCCCGTTCTCCACAGCCTGCTTCGCGGTCCTCCAATTCTTATCACTCAGCAACACCCGCTTCCATTTCGGGCCCTCCACGACACTCGGATACGCAGTCGCCTGCAACAACTGCCCGCGATGGTATATCCGCATCCCTTGCGAATCCATCGCCACTCGATACCCGTTCCCGCTGATCTCCGCTCCCAAACATCCCAAACCCAACACCAACAACATCCAAAACACACGTCTCATTCCAATGCTCTCCTCTTGCATGCAAGTGGCTAATACGTATTAGGTTAGAACATCCAAAAGAGTGCAAATGGAGAAAGGGGAACCGGGAATCCGCAGATGTTCTGCGGATTCCCAGAAGGTCTCTTTTGGACGTGTCAGCACGGCGACGCCGTGCGTGAAAAACTACAGACCGGCGTCAATGAAACCGTGGGTTTGGACCATTTCCTGCCTGGTGTGGCTGAAGACGTGTCCATCGCCGAAGAGGCAGTTTTGTCTGCCGGAGTGCCAGCAGGCGCCTACGTCATTGCCCTCGAGGACGATGGTTCTGACGGTGCCTGGCCAGAACCAGCGCTGACCGGGTTTCCAAAGGGTGCCGCCAAGCCAGACGCCAGCGTTGGTGATTTGGTCGCCCGCCATGACGTAACTGGAGGGGGAGGTCGGGGCCTGGGAGATGACAATGTAGCAGTATTGGTTGGGTTCGCTTGTTGCGCTGTTGTAGTCCCAGAAGAAATTGTGCCACTTGAGAATACCGGTCCCCGCCTTGTGGTTGATGTTCAGACCGTAGGTGTTTTCAAAGTTGCGCTTGTACTCCGCCGCATTCGTGGAGTTGCTCACCTTGCGCGCAAAACCCATCTTCGGGCAACGGAACGAGCAGGCGTCCGAAACCTGCACAATCCCCGCATTCAGCATCTTCGTGCCGATGGTCTCATAGTTCGCGCGATCGTAGTACACCAGATAATCATTGAAGTCGCTCCCGTACATCATAATCGATGTACCGTACATCTTCAGGTTGTTCGTGCACGCAATCGCACGCGCCTTCTCACGCGCTTTCGCCAACGCCGGCAACAACATCGCCGCCAAAATCGCAATGATCGCAATCACTACCAACAACTCAATCAACGTGAACACTTTTTTCATCTCGTCTACCACTCCTTAGCAAAATGGTACTTCCATTCGAATCAAAAGACAAACTAAATCGTATTAGTTACTATTATACCATATTTCCCAAGTCTTTTCAAGTGATTTTTGAAAAAAAAGGTAACTATTCAGAAGTCCAGAACGTGCCATTTCTCTGTCTGGGATTCTGAAGAAATACAAAAATGTTATTCTGCAGAAGAGAAGCCGATGAAGCGGGTACCATGCATTTCAGCAAACTCCGCCGGCATGCATCGCGCACAGGGGGCGAATGCAGGTGCAACGCCCCCTCTTGGGCCGCGCGGAGTGCAGCCCTGCAAAACCGACGCGCTAACACGCCCCACGATGCCTCAGGCTTAGACATGCGGAGAAAAGGGTTGCTGCGTGTCGGTTCTGCAGGCCACGCGGAGCGCGGTCCCCCGGGACGGGAACGCGCGAGGTGGATGCGTCCTGCTCGGAGCTGATGCCCTCGGCCTCCGGCACATCTCTCACGCGTGGGATGGATGCGGTGCTGGGCAGCCCCCCGAAACGCTCACCACCCGACACGCCTCGCGTGCGGGATGGATGCGGTGCTGGGCACCCCCCAAAAACGCTCACCACCCGACACGCCTCGCGCGCGAGGTGGATGAAAACGTCCATCCTCATTCGTCCTTCTCCGGCGGCACGTCTCACGCGCGCGGGTAGCATACATCACCACTCCCAGCGGTCCCAGGCTCTGAAGGCACGTCTCACGCGCGCGGGGAGGATGATTGCAGGTTGGGTTTCGGGGAAGATAGTAGATCGCACATCTCACGCGCGCGGGGAGGATGACGTCTCTCTATTATCGGCGCAAGATTGTCATACGGCACGTCTCACGCGCGCAGGGAGGATGACGGCACCGCGACTCCATCTCATACGACAAGGAACGCACGTCTCACGCGCGCGGGGAGGATGACAAGAAGTTGTCAGTGCCGCTCTCGCGCACGGGCACGTCTCACGCGCGCGGGGAGGATGGTCCCCCGCCCTGGTGGGTACCGGCCCTAATATCGCACTTGTCAAGGTCCTTGTCAAGCATTTTTGTCCAAATACTGCAAGAAGTACCAGTTAACACTACCTTTTTGAGATACGAAATGACTATTTTGAGAATCTCCCCCTGCGGTTTCAGTGGGCTACATTTCATAGGAAAAGGGGAAGCCGCACAGCGGCGGCCAGCGTATTGCCGTGAGTGGACGAGCCGTGGGAGCACGAGGGTAACCCACGGCTAGGATGTCATTGGGAACGTGCCGTATGGCGATCAGGGGAATGTTGCGTCAGGGGAGGAACTTGCCCGAAGCCAGATAGAGGCGATACCATTCCTGATGGGTGAGGTTGACGTTTGAGGCGGCGCAGATGTCCTTCAAATGCTGTGGATTCATCGTGCCCGCGATGGCCTGCATATGCGCGGGATGTCGTAGAATCCAGGCGATGGCAATGGCCGTCTTGGGGACGTGGTACTGCTCGCCCAGTTGTCCCAGGACTTCGTTCAATTCGGGGAAATCGGGATGGTCGACAAAGCAGCCCTTGAACATTCCAAACTGCAACGGGGACCAGGCCTGCACCGTGATGTCGTTCAGTCGGCAGTAGTTCAGGACCTCGTTGTCGCGGTCGATGGAGCGTTCCGTCTTGAGGTTGTTCATATAAAGACCGCCATCAATCAACTGGGTCTGATCCAGAGAGAACTGGAGTTGATTGAACACCAGCGGCTGGCGGACAAACTTCTTCAGGAGCATCAGTTGGCCAGGCGTCACATTGCTGACGCCGAAAAAGCGCACTTTCCCGCTTTTTTCCAATCGTTCAAAGGCCTCTGCCACCTGCTCCGGTTCAAACAGGAGGTCGGGGCGGTGCAGAAGAAGAACATCCAGGTAATCGGTTTTTAGGCGGCTCAGGCTGCCGTCCACGCTGTCCAGAATGTCGTCCCGACTCCAGTCGAACTCCTTACGGTCACGATGATGCAGACCGCATTTGGATTGGATGACGACCTCTTCCCGCTTCAATCCCGCAACCTGGAAGGCGTCCCCGAAGCGGGTTTCCGCCTCACCCATTCCGTAGCACGTCGCATGGTCGTAGAAATTGATCCCTTCTTCAGACGCGGTGCGCAGCATCGTCGCCGCATCCTGGACAGACAGCGCGGGCATCCGCATACAACCCAAAATGATACGAGACACCCCTTGCGGCCCATTGACTACATCGATTGTTTGCATTGACTCTTTCCTTTCTTTGTTGAGATGGAACGAATAGAGGATATTCCATTTGCGATGTAGTTACTATACCATTCGCAAGAACTGATGCAAATCCCCCAGTCTTTGATTCTGGAACCGCTGCCTTGAGCGTAGTTATTCTTAGGAACAACAGCGGTCCCCTGGCCAGAGGCCGGAGAGCCGTAGTTGTTCTCGGAGTGAAAAAACTGGAAAAATCGGGGGTACGGGCTTGCAAAAGCGATTTATGCGAGTAAATTAATAGATGAAAGCCGGGCTAGCTCAGTTGGTAGAGCAAGGGAATCATAATCCCTGGGTCAATGGTTCAAGTCCGTTGCCCGGCACCAGTTTTTACAGGAAAGCCTGCAGGATTCTGCAGGCTTTTCTGTTTTTATCGGTCTTTGGGAAGGTCCTTTTGGCCGATGTAGAATCGCATAAGGTTTTGTGCGTTGATGCCGTAGGTTTTTGCGCAGTCGATGGCGGATTTTCCATTCGGGGGAGTGAATGTGGGGTCTGCGCCGAAGTCGAGGAGGAGTTTGAGGATATAGAACTGCCGCCGCGCATGGATAGCGGCGAGGAGCGGGGTATTTCCGTCGATTCCGGAGAGATTTGGCTGTGCGCCGTTATGGAGGAGTGTGAACATCATAGGATGGAGGATTTTGCGGTCGGCGAGGAGGGGCTCTCCAGGAGAACGCTCGAGATTGGGAGAGATGAAACCGCGTTCCAGCGCACGTCGCACGGCCGTGGTATTGAGGCGAAGGCACTTGACGCGTGCGAAGTCCCATTCGTCAAAGATTCCCTGTCGTTTCCAGGTTTCGAGGATGGGGTGAGGTGCGTGGGAATTGGGGGACCATTTCTGGTTGATTCCCGTGAGTGCAAAGGGGAGTGCCTTGCTGAGAGGTTCAGGACAGGGGGAATCGAGCAGGTCGGGGAGACTGTAGACGGCGAAATAGGCAGTGCGGGGTTGCTTTGCCTGGATTGCGGCGTCAAGCCAGTCTGGGAGTCCCTGGTGGATGTTTGTCTGAGCACCTGCGGCGCAGAGGGTTTCGCAGAGGTCGACGCGACCGGAACGGGCAGCGGCCTGCAGGGGGGAAAGACCGTCTTTTCCAAGGATGTCGAGTTTGGGATAGGAGGCGAGGACGGAGCGAAGAATGGTGAGTTGTCCCGTGTCGACTGCAAGACGCACGAAGTCAGGGTCGTCGGGTTTGACGGGATTGAGGTCGGGAGCACCATCGAGAGCCATAAGGATTTCGCTGCGATTGAGTTCCTTTGCGGTGATGGCGGTCAGGAGGCGCTGTCGTTGTTCGGGAGAGATGGGAGCCCGTCGCAAGGAGAATTGATTGAGGAGGAGGCGATAGCGTTGGGAGAGGTCGGATTTGTCTTGGGGAGGAGGCAGGAGTTCAAGGGCGTCCTTTGCGGAGGAGATGAAGGCCAGGTCGGCGGGCGTGAGCGCGAGTTTGTCTTTTGCCTCTGGAATTGCGGATGCCTGAAGCAGGATTTTCACGATATTGGGAAGATTTCGGAAGGCTGCAAGATGCAAGGGAGTTCGGCCGGCGACATCCGTTGCGGCCACGGAGCAGCCGCGTTCCAGGAGCCATTGGCAGAGGTCTTCACGCCGGTAGAGCACGGCGATATGAAGAGGGGTAAAGCCGCGCGTGGTGCGTGCCTCCAGGTTGGCCCCATTCTGAAGAAGCAGTTCAGCGACATCGCGCGAACCCAGGGCGATGGCTTCGTGGAGCGGGGTGATGTGCTGCGCGTCGCACTCATCTGCCTTTGCGCCCGCTTCCAGGAGGGCACGAATGACGCGAGGGCCATCGGGGGAATGAAGTTTGGCACGGACGGTTGCCAGAAGAGGCGTGGTTCCATCCTGTGCGTGGTGGTGCAGGTCGGCGCCGCGTTTGAGGAGTTCCTGGACGATGGCAGGATCGTCGTTACGAATGCAGTGAAGGGGACCGAGTCCTGCGGAATCCACGGCATTGGGGTCAGCACCGTGTTCCAGAAGGAGATGTGCGAGGTCATGTTCACGGCGGAAGAGTGCGAGCATGAGCGGGGTGCGTCCGGCCTCGTCTGGCATTTGGGCGGAGGACTTTTCGAGGAGTTGCCTGAGCACATCGGGATTGTGGGCGTCGATGGCGGCGAACAGGAGGGGACATCCTGGCGTTGCGAGGAGTTCATCCAGCCGCGGGGTATCGAGGAGGAGAGAATGAATGATTTGCGGGTGTTGACGGAGGCGAATGGCGGTGGGCAGGGCCCCGTCGGGAGCATTGGGGTCAATTTGGAGATAGGCTCCGCGAGCAATCAGTTCCTGCACGATGGCGGGTGAGATTCCTGGGATGTGGAGTGCAACGGAGAGCGGGGAGGAACCGTCGGGATTTGGAGTTCTGGGGGAATCCCCTTGTTTGAGGCGTGCGGAGACACCAGCGGGGTCATTGGCTTCGATGGCTTCCAGAAGGCTATTGTAGACGTGGTGACGTCTGGTGAAACGGAAAAAGAGATGCGTGCCCAGCAGACAGAGCAGAACAACTGCGATTGCGCCGTAGAGAAGGGAGCGTCGCAAGCGGCGGGGACGTGGGGCGAGGGAGTTCGCGATGGCGTCGAGTTCCGTCTGGATGGTCTGGATGTCGTTCAAACGCTCGGAACGTTTTTCGGCGGCCATCCGGGTCCAGAGATTGACGAGCGTGGGGAGTTCGGGACGCGGATTGGTGTTGTTCGTGAGGGGATAGTTGTCCGGGTAGAGACCCGTGTCCATGGAATAGAGGACTTTTCCGAGGGCGTAGAGGTCCCATTCGCCGCCCTGGATGGGGAGGGTGTCGGCGTTCTGGAAGAGTTCCGGCGGAACGAATGCGGGGGTGCCAAGAAGGTCGATGTGGTCGGCCTGAGTTGCTAGCAGACCGATGTCGCCCAGGCGAGCGGTTCCCTGGAAGAAGAAGATGTTCTCTGGCTTGATGTCGCGATGGACGATGTTGTGCTGCCGCAGTACGACAAGTGCCTGCAGGATTTCCTGGGCGATGTGCACGATTTCAGGGTATTCGAGGCGATGGTCCTGCATTCGTGTGGCGAGGGTGCTGGCGAGGTATTTGCCGGGGAGCGGGGAAAGATTGTCCGCCGGTTCCATCGTGTAATAGAAGCAGTGCTCGTTTTCACCGTTATGGAGAATAGAGACGAGGTGCTGTCGTTCATCCGGGGACATCTTCGCGAGGGTGGCGCAGTAGGTTCGCAGGCCTTCGAGTTCGGTGCGCCATTCCTCGTTCTCCGCATTCTTGCGGATGATTTTCAGGACCACGCGGTTGCCTGCAGGCAGTTCATTGGCAAGCCAGACCTCCCCGTAGCGGCCTTTGCCGCACAGTTGGAGGTATTCGTAGCCTGCAGGCTTGATGTCCGTAGCGGTGTCCATTTATTCGTCGGAAGTTCCGTAGGCGGCTTCGTAGTCCTCAAAGTCACCCTCGAACCACTGGACGGTGTGGTCGGGTTTGAAGACGAGGAGATGGGAGCAGATGCGGTTGAGGAAGAATCGGTCGTGGCTGATGACCATTGCGCACCCCGTAAAGTCCATAATGGCGTTTTCCAGAACGCGCATGGTGTTGACATCCAAATCGTTTGTAGGTTCGTCCAGAAGCAGGAAGTTGCCAGCGGTCTTGAGGAGTTTCGCGAGGTGCACGCGGTTGCGTTCGCCTCCCGAAAGCAGACCGACTTTCTTCTGCTGCTGAGGACCGCGGAAGTTGAACTTGGAGATGTAGGCACGCGCGTTGATTTTCTTGGAGCCGAGGAGAATGTCCTCCTGCCCGCCTGAGATTTCCTCGAAAACGGTGAGGTCGTCGTTCAATTCATCGCGGTTCTGGCTGACGTAGGAGAGTTGGACGGTCTCGCCCAGCGTGAGGCTGCCAGAATCGGGCTTTTCCTCGCCCGTAATCATCTTGAAGAGGGTCGTCTTGCCTGTGCCGTTGGGACCGATGACGCCAACCACCGCACCCGCAGGAATGCGGAAGGAGCAATCCTTGATGAGTTCCCGGGAACCAAACCCTTTGCAGAGGTGCTCGACCTCCAAAACCTTGTTGCCGAGGCGCGGTCCTGGCGGAATCTGGATGCGGTAGTCGTCGTTGCCGACCACCTCGAAAGACTGGTTGGCCAGTTCGTTGTAGCGTTTGACGCGTGCCTGGTTCTTCTGGTGCCGCGCAGAGGCGGAAGAACGAATCCATTCCAGTTCCTGCGCTAGGACGCGCTGCCGCAGGGTTTCCTTCTTTTCCGTTACACGGAGGATTTCCTGCTTCTGCTTGAGCCAGTCGGAGTAGTTTCCCTCGAAGGGGAGTCCACGCCCGTTTTCGATTTCCAGAATCCATTTTGTGATGCGGTCAAGGAAATAGCGGTCGTGAGTGACGATGATGACGGTGCCCGGGAAGGCGCGCAGTTCTTTTTCGAGCCAGGAGATGGCCTCTGCGTCGAGGTGGTTGGTGGGTTCGTCCAGCAGGAGCAAGTCCGGTTTGGTGAGAAGTGCCTGGCAGAGGGCGACGCGGCGCCGTTCGCCGCCAGAAAGTTTTGTGACATCGGCGTCCATGGGCGGGAGGGAGAGTCGCGATGCAGCGACATCAAGGAGGTGGTCGAGGTTCCATCCGTCCAGGCGGTCGATTTCGTTTTGAAGGAAGTCGAACTCGTTATTGAGTTTATCCTGTTCTTTTTCGGAGAGGGAGTCGTCTCCCATTTTTTCCATGACGGCGTCGTATCGTTCAATGAGGTCGGTCACGCGTTTCATGGCCTTCTGGAGGTTGCCGCGGACATCGGTGGATGGGTCGAGTTGGGGTTCCTGGGGAACCAGAAGGGAGGTGCAGTCCTTTGCGATGTAGGCGGTTCCCTGGATATCCGTGTCCAGTCCCGCCATAATGCGCAACAACGTGGATTTGCCGGCACCGTTCTCGCCGACGATTCCGATTTTCGCGCCGAGGAAGAACGCCAGGTTGAAGTCGCGCAGAACCACACGGTCACCATAACTCTTCGACATGCCGATGGTCTGGAATACAAATTTCGGGGAAGCCATGCGCTGCGCTCCTGTGATGTTCGAGTTGGTTGCTAGTTGGGGAAGACCTTTGCGACGAGGGCGTCCCATTCGTGTGCGCAGAGGAATCGGACGAAGTCGGCTTCTGCGGAGTGGAAGCGAACGGCGAGAGGAGTCGGTGTGTTGTTGCCGGAGATTTTTCGGTAGGCGGGCGGGAGCAGTGCGGAGGTTTCGTCAATGAGGAGGACATTGTCAGGCAGTTCGTTGATGGCGTCCAGAATGGCGCTCCAATCCAAAACGCCGTGGCCGAATTGCCAGTGGCATTCATCGACGGAATCGTAGTCGGAGAGGTGGAATGCACGAATGCGGGAGGCGCATTTGCGGATGACGTTGGGGACCTCCGCCGCACGGTTCATGAAATGGTTGATGTCCAGATTGAGGTTGATGTACTGCGTCGGGAGGTCGGAAGCGATTTCGAGGAGTTCGTCTTCGTGGTTGCCGATGCAGAGACGCGGGAGGAGTTCCAGGTTGAGAGAAGCCTGGATTTTTTCGAGGAAGGGGAGAAGGTCCAGGCAGGTGCGCTTCATCTGCTGGCGCAAGGACTTGCGGAAAGCGGGGTCGTTGGAGGTGCATTCGATGCCGCAGTGGATGGTGATATAGTGGAAATCCAGTCCTTCCATGCATTCCAGGTAGCGCCGAATCATTTGGACGCTGGACGCGCGCTCGGCTTCGTCCAGGCTTGTGACACTCCAGGGATTCTCCGGGCAGAAAGGCAGATGGATGGAGGGAACCTGGAGGAGGCCTGCTTCGTGCAAGGAACGAGCCTTGTTCGCGGCGGCCTTCGTCAATTCCAGTTCAACGGCCTCCTCGGAGGTGACTTTTCCCTGGCTGAACTCGATGGCGCGCAGGTGGGACTTCCTCAGGGCATCCTCAAAGTCGTCCGCAAGGATGGAAACGGGGGACATGGCCATGGCAAGTTGTTTCATAAAATTACCTCGAAAACAGAAGTGTGAAAAAAATACCACCCTAATATAAAGTCTCTTTCGCTGGTTTGCAAAGCAGATTGGAGAAAAGTCGGCGTTAGCATTGGCAAGCACGAGTTTCAAAGGGTATATTTATGAAACAGTTTCCGGAATGTTTTCAGCAAGAGAGCGATGAAAAGATGAAGTCGATGCGATTGTTTTGGATTGCGTATGTGTTGGGGATGCTGGGTTCGGTTGTCGGAGGCCCGCTGGCGGAGTTTTCGGAATTGTCGCCGGAGACACTGTATCCTCGTGGGGCGAAACTGACCGTCTCGCCGGAGGGTCATTTTCTGGTCAACGGCGTGCCTCGCTATCTTCCTGGCACGATTTTCTATGAAGGGGTTGCGGACACGTTTGCCGTAAAGACGGACGGATACCCCGAATCCCTGGCATGGCTCTACGAGCACCCGCATGGATACGAGACACACCAACGGACGGGGTTTGACGCGACGGGCATGTGCACCAGCAACGCCTGGATTGACAAATACCGTCCTGGAAAGCATCGTAGTTTCGCCAAAATGGGAGAGGATTTTCTGAAGGTTGTCATCGGCAGTGGTTTGCCGTTATACGTGGACTTCACGGCCGCAAGCTGGAACCATGGGCAGTTGAAATATGTGGAGGGGCAGTCGCCGTGCAAGGAGGCGTTCACGCAGCCAGGGAACAATTTCCACCACTGGATGTACTACAATCCCAATCATCCCGAGGGGATGCGCCTGTACCAGGAGATGTGGAGCCATGGGGTGAAGTACGCGCTGTCGCTGGGTGCCAGGCCCTTTGTCTATGAATTGTTCAACGAGCCTGGTCTCAATGACTTGAGCCCCACCAGCCGTGCCCTCTTCGTGGAAAAGATGCGGGCGCGTTACAAGACCATCGAGAAACTCAATGCTGCCTGGAGTACCTCCTATCCCTCCTTCGAGGCGCTCGGACAGTTTAAGAATGAGGTGGAAAATCCTGCGCTGGCGGTGGAATGGATCAAGTTCATGGAGGAAAGTTTCACCAATGCCGTGCGTCTGGGCGTGAAGACGGTTCGCGAGGCGGATCCGCGCCCCGAAATCCTGATTTGTGTGCAGCCGTTGCGAGCCAATCTGGGCAATGTCAACCAATTTGAAATCAACCGCTACCTGAATGCTGTCTGCACTTGCACGGGAGGCGGAACGGCCATCAATGCGAGGGAGTTCCTTTCGATGGCGGAAGGCGGGAAACCCGTGTTTGACGGAGAGACGTACTTGGGACATTCCGTAGAAACCATGCGCAGCAACCTGATTACACAATATGCGCGCGGGTTGAATGCGTCGTTCGCCTTCAAATGGGACAGGCGTCCATGGGATCCTCTTTGGAAGCAGAAAGACGGTGGGAAAAGGCTGGCGGACAAGTTCTCCTTCCTGCTCCTGAACCCATATTGCGTGAAGACGGAGGAACTGCGGGGAATCCGCCAGGCCAAAGAGGAGATTTTGCTCACGTCGCACCTGTTCACGCCTCGAAATCGCGGAATTGCCTCCCAGATCGCGGTTTTGCATTCTCAACCCGCCAGACGTCTGGCGCGCGCAACGGGACGTTCCTCCTACAATCTCTATTACGACTACGCCCAGGCTGCCGAACGGATTGCCCTGCCTTACGATATTGTCTTCGAGGGACAATTGGCGCAACGCGCCGCACGATACAAGGTCATTCTGGTGCCAGGAGTCGCCTGTTTGACGGATGAGGCGCGTGCCGCATTGGAAAAATACGTTCTTCAGGGCGGGACGGCCGTCTTTATCGAAGAAGCTCTGCAATTGGATGAATATGGCAATCCGTTGCCGAGCACCGTCTTCCCGGGTGTCCAGCCTGGCGAGGAACGAGTGGCGAAATCGGAACGGGTTATGCTGGGAGATGTGCCGTTGCATGCAGCGATTGTTCGAACCCCGCGATTTGCGGAAGCAACGCAGTGGCAGGTGCTGGGAAAGGGGCAGCAGAGTCCAGCCGTCTGGAAACGGCGTTTGGGACAGGGAGAAATGCTGTATCTGGCCACCAAGTTGCCAGATACTTCCATCGCTGATTTCCTTCAGTGGTTCATCCACGGCAAAGGCATCCAGGCGACTTGCAAACTTTGGGATGAAGAGACTGGCACGCGTAGTCTGGACATTGAGCCGCATGCGGCCATCCGTGGTGCCGAACGGGGGTTCATCCTCGTCAACAAGTCCTTGCGCAGCAGATGCGTTCGCCTGACTCCCTCCGTACGTTGCCCCGCCTGGTGCATCCCGGGCGAAAAGACGTTGCTTCGCCCCGATTCCGATGGCAGCATCGTGCTTCTTCTGAAGAAAGGCGAAGCGAAGATTCTGGTGGGCGGCGAGGAAGCGGTTCTTGCCAAATATGCGCCGCAAACCACTCTGGCTGTTGCCGATTGCAAGAAACAGGCACTGGCTTTCCTGCAGGCGGAAGAAGCCTCCCGCAAACAGGAAAATACCGCGTTCCATTGCAAGAAGGACAACATCAAAATGCTCGATTTGCGTGCTGTCGCAAATAGTTCCTACACGGATCGAGTCGCTGGTGACGGCAAGGGCGGATGGACCGACCAGGGCGAAAACTGTCTCCGCAATGTCCCCTGGGAAGTGACGGACTGCAATGGCGTTCCCGTGGACTTCATTCGACCCGACATGAACGACGGACGTTCCTGTATTGTGGTGGGTTCCCAAAAACTGCTCCATGGTCCACGGGAACTGCGCGGCATTCCTGTCCATTGCAAGGCGTCGCGGATTTTCTTCCTGCAAGGATATGCATGGGGTTCCGGTGGGGAAGAGGTGTTCCGCTATGTTGTGAACTACACAGATGGAACCCGCGTGGAGATTCCCGTGATCTGCGGTCAAAATGTCGGCGACTGGTACTGGATGGGAGCAAAAATCACCTCGCCCACACTGGTACCTGGCTGGAGCAATCGAGACGGGCGCGGTCTATGGCTGTTTGCATGGTCGAATCCCTCCCCGAACGTGGAAATCGCCTCCCTGGACATTGTCTCCTCCTGGAACAACGCCATCGGTCTCATCGGCGGAATCACGGTGGAAAAACCAGATGAGACCTCCTTCCCTCTGGTATTTACCAACAAGGGGCCGCGTCCCTGGGGCGGGGCAACCGTGGAGTTTGACGAGGCCGTGTCCTCATTCTCCGTACTCCTTTCCCCCAAATGCCTAGACTGGTGCGGGGCCAACATCTCCTTCGCACAAACCTACGAAGTCCCGAAAACAGCCGAAGGATACCTGGTTTTCGAGGTGAATGGCCTCAAAGACGAATGGGGACGGCACCAAGGAGGACAACGCGCACAAATCGCTTTTCGTTTCGAAGATTCCACCGGCGAACGCATCCCATCCCCTAAGCGTCCTTGGAGAACTCCCGTGGACGAAGACCCTGACTCCTGGCAGGAGATTCGATTCCGACTGGACACTCTCATCCCCGCCAACCTCCCTCCTGACACACGCATCACGGGATTCTTCTTCCAATACCAGCAAATGCGCGACTACAAGAGCGGCCTCGCTGTTCGAAACATCCGTATCCAAAAGTAGTGCGCTTCCCCTACATGGCCGTGCGGAGCGTGGCCTGCAAAACCGACACGCCCGCACGCCCTGCGGCCCACCCTCTAGCCCCTCTAATTCAGGCTAAGTTCATAGAAGAAGGCGTGGCCGTCGTTGCGCATATCGACAGCGAAGCGGGCGGTATTTCCCTGAACGGAGGACGGGGCGATTTTCTTAAGGCGTTTTCCGGCAAAGTCGAGCGGGTAGAGGTTGAGTTTGGCGGCATTTTTGTTGGTGATGGAGACCTCGAACTGACCGCAAAGGACCAGGACGGGGAGCGTGCCCTTCTTGGTGCAGAGGGTCATATCGTCGGAGCGGAAGGTCATTCCCGTATTGAGGGCGTTGGTGGCGTAGACGAGCGTCATGCGCTTTGCGTCCTGCAACGGAGCGTTGCCGTCGACTGAGACAAGCGAGAGGATGCCGTTTTTTGTCATTTTGTGGACTTGGAAGTTGGGGAGTTTCGCAGTGGCACCGGCGAACCCGCACATTCCCTGGAAGCGCGGAGTATTGACCTCCATGTAGGAGTGGTCGAGGTCAAGGAAGAACTCGTCCGTATCGGCTTCGAAGAGGTGAACTCCATCGGTGCGATTTTTAGCGGAGAGGCATCCGCGTTGCCTGAGGAGTTTCAGGATGGCACCCATGGAAGCCTGTGAGGCGTCTTTGGAGTCCATGAATCCCTGTCCAATGGAGACGGCGGAGGATTTGTCGAGATTGAGCAATATTTCATTTTTGAGGAGTGGAAGGGGCTTGCTATTCTTGCCGACGCATTCCAAAGATAGTTTTGAGACGAGGCCGGTGATGGCCTGTTCCGCAGGCATGCCGCCTTTCGGACCATTGGGCGAGAAGATGTCGGATTCCTTGACACGAACGCGGATGGCGGAACGCCCGGGTTTCACATCCCGTCTGCGGAATAGGAAATAGGTGAGGAACTCGCAGGCCCTGGCGACAGGGTCCTTGGAGTTCGCGAAGTTCCAGATTGGCTCCACCGTGAGGTTGATGCCGTCGCCATGGATGGTGAGCACCTCAAAGTCCTGGAAGGCGGCAAGGGCACCCATGCCGAATGCCTGCTCGTAGCGGTACTGGTTCCAGAAGGCGACGTTGTGCTCGGAGACGACAAACGGCTTCCCCGTAATGCGCGTCGTAGCAAACTTCCTGGAATAGGCGAGCCCCGTGTTGATGGGACTGCTCTGCTTCACAGACGAGCCGACGGGATGCGAATGGTAGGCGTTCATCACGACGCAATCGGCT
>JAFRLI010000303.1 GCA_017431255.1 Victivallales bacterium | reverse complement strand
TGCGACTCTTAGGAGCACAACTCTTAGTGACTCTTAAGATAAGCAGAAAGTAGTGGTGGAAAAACGTTCCTAATTGTTGTGCTTCTAAGAGTCGCAACTAACCACTAACCACTAACCACTAACCACTAGCCACTAGCCACTAGCCACTAAAAAAGCCCGCCCGCAAGATAGGATGCGGGCGGGCGGGGATGGGCAAGCACGAATTAGACGAGTCCCTGCTGCAGCATGGAGTCCGCAACCTTGGTGAAGGAGGCAATATTGGCACCCATCACGTAGTTGCCGGGATGACCGTACTTCGCGGCGGTTTCGAAGCAGTTCTTGTGGATGGTCTTCATGATGTTGTGAAGTTTCTCATCCACTTCTTCGCGCGTCCAGGCGAGGCGCATGGAGTTCTGGCTCATTTCCAGACCGGAGGTGGCAACGCCGCCCGCATTCGAGGCTTTGCCAGGGCTGTAGAGCAGACCGTTCTTCTGGAACAGTTCGATGCCCTCGGGAACCGTCGGCATGTTCGCGCCTTCGCAGACCATCTTGACACCGTTCTTGACGAGCGTTGCGGCCTGTTCGCCATTGATTTCGTTCTGGGTGGCGCAGGGGAATGCGCAATCCGCAGGAATGCTCCAGGGACGCTCGTTTTCCATGTACTGCACGCCAAACTTCTCTGCGTACTCCTTGATGCGTCCGCGGCGGACATTCTTCAGTTCCATAATCCACGCCAGTTTTTCGGCGGTGATGCCGTCCTTGTCGTAGATGGTACCATTGGAGTCGGACATTGTCACGACCTTCGCGCCCAGTTGCAGAAGTTTTTCAACGGCATACTGTGCAACATTGCCGGAACCGCTCACGAGGCAGGTCTTTCCGGCGTAGTTTTCGCCACGGGTCTTGAGCATTTCCTCGCCGAAGTAGACGCAGCCGTAGCCCGTTGCTTCCGGACGAATGAGGGAGCCGCCCCAGTTCAGGCCTTTGCCCGTGAGGACGCCCGTGAACTCGTTGCGGAGACGCTTGTATTGGCCAAACATGAAACCGATTTCGCGGCCGCCCACGCCGATGTCGCCGGCGGGAACGTCGGTGTCTGCGTCGATATGGCGGAAGAGTTCCGTCATGAAGGACTGGCAGAAGCGCATTACTTCGTTGTCGCTCTTGCCCTTCGGGTCAAAGTCGGAACCGCCTTTGCCGCCGCCCATCGGAAGGGTGGTCAGTGCGTTCTTGAAGATTTGCTCGAAACCGAGGAAGCGCAGAATGGAGATATTGACGCTCGGATGGAAGCGCAGACCGCCCTTGTAGGGTCCAATGGCGCTGTTGAACTCCACGCGGAATCCGCGGTTGACCTGCACTTGACCTTTGTCATCCATCCACGGAACGCGGAAGATGATTTGGCGCTCAGGTTCCACAAGACGCTCCAGAATGGCGTTCTTCTGATAGACTGGATTGGCATCCAACGCAGGGGCGAGCGTGTCAAGTACTTCTCTAACGGCCTGCAAGAACTCTTTCTGACCAGGATTGCGCTTCTCAACAATCTGGCACACCGATTCAACATACTGGTTCATTTTTTGCTCCAATTGTTTGGTACCTTGTAGCAAACGTACGACCGCCCGAACCTTTCGGACAGGATTCCGCACGTTTTGCTCAAAACAAATGAGATTGCACGTATGGGCGTTTTCAAAACCAGTTCTTTAATATAATGCAATTTATGACTTTTGCATAGCCTTTCCTGCAAAAAAACTGGAAATGACGACAAGACGGCAGGGCGACAATACTCACCAGCATTTCAGGTGGAGCAACTTGGTCAATGCCACGCCTCCCCGCAGGTGTCGAATGGCGAGATACGTGCGTTTGTACCAGGCTAGCAGATGGTGTTTTCTGGTCAGTTTTTTCTTCAGGAAGGGGATGATTTCCAAGGCATAGTCATCGCCCTTTTGGTAGTCCAGCAGGAAGTCTGCGAAGATGTGGTCTTTGTTGTCGGCGTATGTTTTGAGGGAAAAACAAGGGGCGAATCCATCCACCGCGTCCAGTGCTTCCAAGGTAATCAAGGTGCGGCGGCATTTTTCGCAGATGCAGCAATTTTGGGCGTGGTCGAAACAGACATTCAGGTATTTTTGTGCGGGAGGATAGGAGACGAGGTCTTTTGTTTTGTAGAAGCGAGATGTCCAATCGCCTTCAATGGTGCAGAAATCGAGGGAATGGGTGTTTAGGAAGGGATAGAGGAGAAAGTCGATGTGTCCGGGAGCATGATTGAAGTCCAAGGTTTGGAAAAGGTGTCCAGCGGAAGAGACGTAATATACGGAAACCTCGTGTCCTAGCATAAATGCAATGGCGGAATTGATATAGAGTTGCGTATGCACATATCGCACGCCGAAGAGGGATTTGTAGTTGGAATCCACGAACAGAAATTGATAACCGTATTCCTTGCAGAATGCCTGGGTGTTGGCAATCCGTCCTTGGAGGAGTTCCTTCTGTTGTTTGCCTCCTTCTTCGTTGGAACCTGTATTGTTGAAGACCAGATGGGTGGGGCGGGGATACAGGGGATTGTGTTCCGCGCAGTACAGTGTATGAAGACAATCCACACCCAGGGAACCGCTCGCAAGACGCCATTCCTGCTCCCCTTTTCGTTCAAACTCCGTAGTCTCTGCCGAAATGTGAATGGCATGGAGAACTTGGCTGTGGTGTCCTAGAAAGGTATTGAGCGCCTGCAACTTGCGATAAAATTCCTTGGATGCTGGGATATCCGAAGTTAAATCCATGTCTTTTCTTGCGCAAATCGGGTACAATGCCAGCAGGAAGGCGTCGCTGATATCCGTGACGAGAGCCTTTTCGCAAGAACAAGGAAACGTGAAAAACAAAATGGATTCCTGCTCCTGTGCGGAATCCTGGAAATGGAACTGCAATTGGACCGTGTCGTCCTGTGATAGCCGGGAAATGCCCCGCAATTGTATCGTTCGTCTCATATATGTTCTGTCTTACGGC
>JAFRLI010000302.1 GCA_017431255.1 Victivallales bacterium | reverse complement strand
GGGTTTTGTTGCGGAATGGGGAGGCATCGGGTTCGTAGACGGAGGTAGCGGTGATGGGCTGCCGGTCGAGTAGGAACGGGATGTCGGTGACGGGGGAGGTTTTGCCGGGGATATCGGTGGCCCGGAGGAGGAAATGGGCGATGCCGTCGGGGAGGTTTGGTGGGAAGCTCGGGGTGATTTTGTGACCAGGCGTGGCGGTGGTCCAGACGATGGCCTTCTGCTGTTCGGGTTTGATTTCCTCGTAGGGGGTGACACCGGGAAGGATGGCCCATTGGAGGAAGGAGACGCCGTCCAGGTCGAAATATTCGGGTTGGCAGTTGAGTTGTTCGGGGGTGTGAATGGCCGGTCCGAAAGAGAAGTCATCGAGGTCGAGCCAACTGTATCTGCCCGTCTGGTCGGGCTGTCCTCGGGAGGCGATGCGGCAGCGGTCGAGGGAGAAGCGTTCGGTGGAGAATGGGGTATCGGTGCAGGCGTCGGTAACGATGCCAATCCAGGAGTGCCATTTTTCATCGAGGATGAATTGTCGGGAATGACGGATGGGGTTGCTGTCGATGTCGCTGGGGGAGAGTTCGAGGAATTGGGGTCCTCGGAGGGAGAGCGAGACGTGCGCCATGTCATCTCCGCGGTAGCGCATTTGTGCGACGGGGAATTGCGCCATGGAGAGTTTTGCGGTGTATTCGTTCTGGAGGCGGTGTCCATTGGCGCGGTTTTGGACATGGAGGAAACGCCCGCGTTCGGAATCGGAATAACGGAGCAGGTTGCGGTTGCCGCCCGTGAAACGGAATGGGGCGACGAAGCCGTTCTCGAAGTTGTTGAGGAACGGGGTGATGCCGTTGAGCGAGAAGAGGGCAGGGGGACCGTTCTGGCGGGACTTGTCCTTGGCGTCAAAGGGGAAGGTCTGGGAGAAGTCGCCGATGCGGAGGAACACGTCGAACTTGCCTTTGGCGAGGATGGAGGCCATGGCAGGTGTTCGTGGGAGGTAGAAGAGGAAGTGTTTGCCCTCTTGAACGGGGGTGACGCGGGTTTTTTCGATGTTGAGTACGATATTGTCGAATCGGACGTCGGGGACGTTACCGATGTCGGAGCAGCGGATGCAGTCGAGTTCCTGGGGATCCCATTCGAGTTGGAACTGGGGAGTTTGAGGATTGACGACCCATTCCAGGGTGTGTCGTGCAGATTCCTGGCCTCGGGTGAGGAGGATGTCGGCGCGTGCGAGGTTGTTTTGGGGCTGGATGGCGGCGAGTGCGTCGTCGATGCTCTTGGGGTCGCTCGTGGGAGGTGCGCCGTTGATGGAGATTTGAGTGTCCTTTTCGGGGCGCAGGACGGGACGGCTTTGGAAGACGGGACGCAGGTCGCGAACGGCGTAGGCGCAGCCAGGAAGGTTGCCGCCGATGCCAGAGGCGAGGAAGTCCAATTGTTCGATGCCGAAGCCTGTGAAATGCACCATTTCCGCCTTGCGGTCGGCAGTCGGGAACCAGGCGTGGACTGGGGTCCAGCCGTCCTCCAGATTGTCCATGGACGGGGAGGCGGGAACTGCGGTTTCCCCGGTCATCTGCCAGTTGCCGCGCGAGAAGTCGTCTCCCGTGAGACGATGGAAGAAATGGCGGGTGGATTTGGACTTGATGCCCTGGATTTGGTAGAAGAAGTTGAACTGTGCGGAATCGGTGCGCTTGACATCGAAGGCCCATCCGGCGACCTTTTCGCCGCCCGTGGTCCAGGCACCGTTGGAGGAGAACTTCATATCGCCGGCACCGAGGCGGTTGCGGAAGATGAGGATGTCGTGTCCCTGGCTGTCGCGAGCACTTTCGAGGGTGGATTGGGCGACGGTGTCGTTGCACTGCCAGCGGAACTTGGAGAGCATATCGAGGGGGAATCCGAAGGCGGTGGCGTTGGGGCGGGAGGAGTAATTGGGTGTGGGCGCGGGTTTTTCTTCGAGAGGAAGGAGGGTGACGGGGACGGGGAGGGGTTCGACCTTGTCAAATGTGATTTTGATTTGAGCAAGGGTCATAGAATGGTCGAAGGTCCAGATTCCCGCGAGACCGCGTTGAATCATCTGCGGGTCTTTGGTGGAGAAGATGCGCTCGTCATCAAAGTAGTATTCAAGTTTGTCCCCGATTTTGCGAAGTTTGCAGTAAAACCAGGCGCCGTGGTAGGGTCTGCCTTGTGAGACGAGCGGGTTGAGGATACGGCGGTACATTCCCTTGCGTCGTCTGGGAACGAGGTATGCGTCTGTGCGTTTCAGGGGGACGCCGTTGCGGAAGAGGGTGGTCCAGTTCTGGGAGAGGTTCTGGTCCCATTGGGTGCAGGTGACGGTGTAGCCTCGCGAGGCGGAGCGTGCGTCCGCCATGATGGTGCAGTTGAGGTTGCCGGCCTTGTCGTACCAGTTGTGGCGCGTGCCTGCGTAGAACTCGATGGTCATGTCCCCCTCGAAGAGTTGCTTGCGCCAGGTGGCACCGAGCGTGTTGGGACATTCGTCGATCATATGGGACCAACTGGGGGTGCATTGGAAGCGGTTGATGATTTGCCAGTCGCCGCCGTTGACGAGCCAGTCGTGCGGGGATTCGTTGTAGTATTCGTCAATGACATTGGCACGCGTGACCTTGGAATTTGCCATGTGGCGCAGGTTCATCTTTCTGGTGAGGACGCGTGTGCCGAAGCTCTTGAGGCGGAACGGGAGACGCTGGCGAATGACGGTCTTGCCCTCGACGTCGAGCCAAAGCCAGGTTCCTTCGTGGTGGACAGTGAAGAACTGCTCGGTGACGGGCTTCTTGTCAATGGCGGCCAGTGGAGCTTCTTTGTGGAGGGGTTCTTTCGCACCTGGGACGCGGACAAAGAGTTCGAGTTTGTTGTCAGAAGGTTTGACGATGGCGACACCCTCGGTGGTGTCGTCGGGAACGGCGAGGTGAAGTTCGGAGCCAGGGACGATGGGAAGGCGGATGGTGAAATCACCGAAGTAGTCTCCCTTGTGCCAGAGGATGTCTTTGCCGCCGTTGATCCACTGTCCTTCCGGGGAGGCCCAGTGCCGCATGAAGCTGTCGTGCTGGAAGATGGGATTTTTCTGCTCCAGTTCGAGGATGCGGTGGCGTTCGCTGGCGAGGGAGAGAGTGTGGAAGGAGAGCGTGCTGTCCGTGGTGGTGATGCCCATGGTGCCGACGAGCGGGGCGTCGAGTTCGGCATGGTGGACCATGAGGCCGTTGAAGTAGCAGCGGAGGTTGCCGGGGTCGGTGGCGTCCAGGAGGAGGTCGGCGTCAGTGCATTTTCCGGGGATGCGGTAACTGTCGAGGACCTCGTTTTGGTTGGGGGTGCATTTCAGGAGTTGGCAGAGGTCGGCTTCCCCTTCGCGGGAAATCTGGAAGAGGTAGTGTGGAGCATTGGGAGCGGGGAGACCGGCGAGGATGCCGAAGGTGCCTGTCGCGTTTTCGGGACGCTGCACGTGCATGGAGAACATCATGTTGCGGTTGTGTGCACGCCCAAACGAAATGGTGCGGGGGCGCTGTGTGCTGGCGCGGTGCGCCGTGAGGGAGAGCGCCCCCGTGGCGTTGTCCGCCAGCGGGAAGAGCATCAGTCCGTCAGGTGCGGGAACGCCCTGGCGCTCACCGCCTTTGACCAGAAAGTCGCGTTGCCCGAAGAGGGTGTTGAATCGGAGACCGGCGGCGTTCGCGAGGTCGAAGGAGGTGACTGGGACGAGGGTGACGTCGTCAAATCGCACGGCTTCCGGGGTCTTTGCGTACATTCCGATTTTTCCACCAGTGGGAAGCGGTCCTTTGACACGGAACAGTTCGGCGTGGTCCAGTTCGCAGACGAGTTCGTTTCCATACATTCGAATGCCTGGCAGGTACCACTGGTTGAGGAAGAGCGGGGTCTTTGCACGCGCCAGAAGGGTGCGCTTGCCGTCCTCTTGCTTCCAGAGTCGGATTTCGCGGGTATGCTCGTCAGGCGTGTCCATCACGAGGGTAAGTGCCCAGAACGAGGCTTTCGCGGGATCGGGCGGCTGGGGCTCCTGACCTTCTGCGACGGGCGGCACGGGGGCGTCTCTGTGCGCAAACACAATGCCCGCTTCCCCTTTGTTGAGTTGCAGAGAGCAGGTCAGCGCATAGTTGTCGTAGAAGTCATAGCCCGTGGTGATGACGGAATCGGTGTTTTTGCCGCTCCCCGTGAGGGAGTAGAAGTTGGGTGATTTATCCGCCGTGAGAGGGGCTTCCTTGGCGCGTTGCTGGTCGGTTTCGGGACGAGCGACCGCCTGCTGCTGCGCTGTGTGGAGCGACCAAAGCCCCGTCTGGATGGTCCATGGATAGAGTTCGTTGGGGGCACCTGGTTCAATCATGAAGTCCGTCTTGAAACTGGGGCGCGGGGTCGCCAAAAAGGACATTCGTCCCAACAACTTGACGCCTGGACGCGAAGGCCAGTGCACCGTCCCCGGAAAGGCAAATGGTGCAGCCAACTCCCCGCAGAGGTGCCCGCCGACATAGAACGTCCACTCGTTCTCACGCAACTTGAACAGAACTTCCTGCATCCCCTCCAGTTTCGGCAACGCATATGCCTGTCCGCCAGGAAGGTCTGCGTATCGCCCGCCCGAAAGGAACTCCCGTGCAAGCCACCCTTTCTCGTCCAGCCGAATCTCGATCGCACGGCCACTGCTCTTCTCTTGCAACAGAAACACGACTTCACGACCCGTCCCCCACGGCACTCGAAAACGCAAATTCCCCTCCGCTTTGCGACACTGCAATACCTCTTTCCAACCCGGCAGCGGGGAACCGACTGCAACCAAACTCAACAACAAAAACAGTATGGCAAAATGACGCTTCATGAAAAACCTCGTTCGTTCTTGAAACAGAACTTCACAGAATAACCCATAATCAATAAACGCACCAACTTTCCCAAATATTGGGTGACACGCGAGGAAAAGATGCAAGTCGATATGGGGAAGACCAAACGAACATAAAGGACCAGCCTTCTGCTGATTCCTTCCCGTCCTTTCTGTCCTTCCCGTCCAGAAATCTTACCAAAAAACATTTTTTTTACGAGGAATGGGGTTGACGGCACGGAAAATCGCGTTATATTAAATAGTGTTCTTCGCAAGAGAACGTTTGATCCGACATAGCTCAGCGGTAGAGTAGGTGGCTGTTAACCACTTGGTCGCTGGTTCGAATCCAGCTGTCGGAGCCACTTTTTCAAAGCCCCAGCCGTTTGGTTGGGGCTTTTTTCTTCAGAGGTAAATGAGTATGGAATTGGATCCCCGTTTGTATCTTGTCACCGAGCGCAGTCATTTGGAAGGACGGAGTTTCCTGGATGTCGTGGAACTTGCGTTGCAAGGTGGCGTGACGATGGTGCAACTGCGCGAGAAAGACGCGTCGGGACGCGAGTTCCTGGAACTGGCGCTCGCTTTGCGTACTCTAACACAGAAGTATCACGTTCCTCTCTGGATCAATGACCGCATCGACATTGCCCTCGCGGTCCGTGCCGACGGCGTCCATCTCGGACAATCTGACATTCCTGCCGACGCGGCACGTCGCATCATCCCCCGTGAAATGCTTCTGGGGATTTCGGCGGGAACGGTTGAGCAGGCGGTTGCCGCCGAGGCTGCCGGCGCAGACTTGCTGGGCTCGGGAGCCGTTTTCCCGACGGCTACCAAGGTGGATGCGGACGCCGTCGCAGAAAGCACTTTGGCAGAGATTTGCGCGGCTGTTCACATCCCTGTCGTGGCCATCGGCGGGGTAACGTTGCAGAATCTGCACATCCCGATGGCGGCGGGCGTCGCAGGAGTTGCGGTGGTCTCTGCCATTATGAATCCTCCCGATACGCTTGCGGCCGCCAAGGCCCTTCGCGACGAGGTGGATCGTTGCCTGCGGAAGAGAAATGACTGAGGGAACCGAAAGGGGCAGGGAACCAGGAGAATGCTCCTGGGGCCGCATGGCGCGCGGCCTGCAGAACCATGCCCCTCTGGCCGCGCGGCGCACGACCTGCAGAACCATGCACCGCTGGCAGCGGCGGCGCACGGCCTGAAGAACCACGCACCGCTATAGGTTTTGCAGGGCCGCGCTCCGCGTGGCCCCAGAGAAGGCATGGGGACCGAAAGGACTCCCCTTCCTCTGTGTCCTTTTCCATCCTTTTCGTCCCATCCTCTTGACATTGATTTTTGCAAGAGTATATTGTATTCAAAAGTGTAACTCCTTCCTATTTTTCTCCAGGAGGTTGAAATGTTTGGCCTTTTGAGCAGACGAGTTTATTGTGTTTTGTCCTGCCTGTTGCTGTCGTTGACGGTTCGCGGGGTGGATCCCTTGCTGTCGGATTTGGGCTTGGATTCTGCGGCCGCGCGCGAGGTCGACCAGAACAAGTATACGCCCGCGCCGCCGCCGTCGAATCCGGCGCAGCATGCCTCGGCGGAAGGGATGCCGCCATTGCCGTTGCCGGCGGTGTCGTTGCGTCGAACGGAGAAGAAGAATCCGCCTCGTCCGCCAGTGCTGATTGCGAAACTGGCCAGCAAAAAGTCGCATGACTGGGCGACGAATCCAGCGGACACGAAGAATCTGCTGAAGTGGATGGCGAAAAACCTGCGCGTCAGTTTCTCCGAAATGAACATGCCGGAAGACCAGATTCCGAGCGATCCGAAAGGGGTGCCGGTACTGTACAAGACGGGCGTGAAAGGATTTGAGTTCACTCCGGAGCAGCGGAAACGTCTGGGCGAATATCTGCGCGGCGGCGGGACGCTCATCATGGCCGCCGTCTGCGGGAGCACCGCCTTCGCGGAATCCGCCGTTGCCGAAGCACGCAAGCTTCTGCCCGAGAGAGCACCGCACCGTCTCAGCAAGGAACATCCCCTGTTTCATACCTATTTTGACATTTCGGAGTTCAAGTACCGTCCGCAGGCCATCAAGGCGGGTGCGCGCAACGGGGACCCTGGCGTCATCGGCGTCGAACTCGGCTGCCGCACCGCCATTCTGGTGTTCCGCTGGGACATCAGTTGCGGATGGGACGAACAATTGGACAACAGTCAGATGAAGTGCATGGGCTACGACATCAATGTCTCCAAGCAAATCGGTGCCAATCTCATGTCCTACATCACCTCCGAACGCGCCGTTGCGCTTCCTCTCAGCCAGGCAATGGCGTTTGTGGACGAGAGCAAGGCGCGCGCTGGCAAGTTCACCATCGCGCAGGTCAAATACAACGGCATCTGGAAGACGCGCGAGGCGGGCATTTCGATGCTTCTCAACTATTTCCACGAGCAGACCAAAACCCCCGTCACCTTCGACCGCGAGGAGGTCGCACTTACCTCCAACCACCTGTTCGACCTTCCGCTCGTTTATATGACGGGACACGACTTCTTCCAGTTCACTCCCGCCGAACGCGCCAATCTCCAGCGATACCTCAACCAAGGAGGCGTCCTCTTTGCGGAAAGTTGCTGCGGACGCACGGATTTCACCGCGTCCTTCACCCACGAAATGCGCCAGCTCTTCCCCAGCGCAACCCTCGAGCGCCTCCCCGCTGGACACATCATCTACCGATACCCCAACAATATCACCGATGTCCAGCCAGATCCCGCGCTCGCCGTCCGTCTCAAAACCAAGGGACGTGTCGCCCCCGAACTTTATGGAATCAGCATTGACGGACATCTCGCCGTCATTTTCTCCCCCTACGGTCTTTCCTGTGGATGGGAACTCGCGACCTGCCCCTATTGCGGCGGAATCCACTCCCGCGACGCTCTCACCCTCGGCATCAACGTCCTCAACTACGCCCTGCTTCAATAGTCATGCCTCGCAAGGAATACGTTCCTCCCGTCCCGAAAACCTGGAATTACGATGCGGGCGACGGCTGGCTCGTCTTCGCCGGAAAGACCGACGAGGACAACGACATTCTCTCTATGCAGTTTGCCCGTCCGAACGACTACTGGTTTCACGTGCGTGCTCTTCCCGGAAGCCACGTGATTCTGCGAGCGCCCGAGGGCTGCGAGGAGACGCCGAGCCGTGCACGTCTGGAACTGGCGGCGGCGGTTGCCGCCTGGCATTCCAAGGCGCGGAACGGCGGGAATTGCGCGGTTTCGTGCACGCTTGCGAAGTTTGTCAGCAAGCCCCGTGGAGCGAAGCCGGGCCTGGTGGAGATTTCGCATGAAACGATTTTGAAAGTACGTCCTTCCTTGCCAAACAACCCGAATTCGCAGAACCATCCATTATGAGTGAAGAAGAGAGAATCTTCCGTGGGCAGTTGTTTTGTCCCGGTGCTCCTGAACTGAAGGCCATCAAACTGCGTTCGCACAAGTTGAGTGCGCAGTACAGCGCAACTTACGAGGACGACGTCGAAACCCGTGCGGCCATCCTTAAACTCCTGCTTGCCGAATGTGGAGAAGGGACCTTTTTCCAGGGGCCCATCTTTTTCCATTATGGGAAACACACTCGGATTGGCAAACGGAACTTCTTCAATTACAACCTGACCATCCAGGATGACGCGCTTGTCACCATCGGGAACGACAACAATTTCGGCCCCAATGCCACCATCGTCACCCCCATCCATCCCATGCTTCCCGAGGAACGTCGCTTCTTGCTGGATCCGCAGGGCAAACCCATTCGGCTCTGCTACGCGAAGCCAGTCGTCATCGGAAATGACTGCTGGTTTGGGGCCAACGTCACCGTTTGCCCGGGCGTTACCATCGGCGACAACTGCGTCATCGGGGCGGGAAGCGTTGTCACGCGGGACATTCCCGCGAACTCGTTTGCGGCAGGCGTTCCCTGCAAGGTCATTCGAACCCTTTCTGCGGATGATTCCATGATCAATCATCCTGACATTCTAGCGGAATATCAAGTGCCACAAAAATGAAAACGATTCAAGAAGTTTTGACGACTCCTGTTGCAGGAGAGTACGATGTGTTGGTAGCGGGCGCAGGTCCGGCGGGTGTCGCCGCGGCTGTGAGCGCAGGGCGTCTGGGCGCACGCACATGCCTGGTGGAGCAATCTGGCATGGTCGGCGGTGTCGCCACCTCGGGGTTGATGAGTCACTGGACGGGAAACACGCGAGGCGGAATCTACGAGGAAATCCTCGACCGTTCCCACGACGAAAATGCACCGAATATGCGCAAGGTCATCCATACGGAAAAACTGCAGAACGCCTTGCTGGAGATGCTGCAGGAGGCCAACGTGGATTTGCGTCTCTACTCCTTTGCGGCGAAACCCGTGATGGAGAACGGTGCCGTCGCGGGACTTGTCATCGAGAGCAAAGCAGGACGGCAGGCGCTGGCCAGTCAGGTCCTGGTGGACGCTACAGGCGACGGGGATGTCGCCGCGCGTGCAGGTGCTGCCTTCGCGTTGGGGCGGGAGGAAGATTCCTCCATGCAGCCGATGACGTTGATGTTCCGCCTGGGCGGCGTCGATATGTCGCGTGCCATCCATCCTGGTTCGTTTGAGACCAAGGTGGAGGTGCCTCATGGGGAAATCCAGGCGTTGGCGCGTCAGGAACTTGCCGCGCCGGCTGGCCATGTCCTGTTGTATTTTACCACCCTGTCCGGGATTGTCACTGCCAATATGACCAACTGCATCCAGGTGGACGGTACGAATCCGCAGGACCTCACCAAGGCCACCATCCAGTGCCGCAAGCAAATGGAGGCAATTGTCGCCTTCCTGCAGCGGCATGCACCCGGTTACGAACATTGCTACTTGCTGCAGTCCGCCGCGCAGATTGGCGTCCGCGAAACGCGCCATTTCAAAGGACTCTACACCCTCACTTCCGAGGACATCCTCGCCGCGCGCGTCTTCCCAGACTGGGTTGTCACAAAAGCGCATTTCAACTTTGACATTCATAACGTGCAGGGCGCGGGGCTTGACGCCAATGGCTGCCAGCACAAGTTCTCCCAGCCAAGGGGATACACCATCCCGTACCGTTGCCTCGTCCCGGAATCCATTGACGGACTGCTTCTCGCAGGACGCAACATTTCTGGAACGCACCAGGCGCATTCGAACTTCCGCGCCATGCCCATCTGCGCCAACATTGGACAGGCCGCAGGAATCGCCGCCGCGCTCTCTTCGCAAAAGGGAATCCGTCCTCGCGACCTTCCTGCCTCGGAAATCCAGACCGTCCTTCGCCAATGCGGGGTCGAACCCTAGCCAGCGCAGAGGAAAAAGGAAATATCCAGGATTCCTGGAAGAACCGTCTCTTGAGGAAACCTTTGGGACAATATCTTGTTTGACAAAGTGTGGGGGATATTACTTAAGAGGTAGTTGCAAAACTCTTTTGAAGTCCACAGAACACACAGAACACACAGAATGCAATCCGCCGCGAATGCACCCGTCAACTAAAGCGGACAGGCTGGGCCATCCGCCACAAAACATCCTAGAAGGGTGAATGCTCCGCATTCCCCGGCCTTGAAACAACGCAGCCGCGCATTCTCGCTCGGCTGCGTTTTTTTGGGGGGGACGCCAGGTTCTTCATAGTTTTATGATGGTTGTTCTCGCGCGCGGGGAGGATGGGTCTCACGCCTCTCCTCCTGCTTGCCGAATGTCTGGTTGTCCTCGCGCGCGAGGAGGATGGGGACTGCGTGAGCCTCGTCATCCTCCCGGACGATAGTTGTCCTCGTGCGCGGGGAGGATGGTCACACCGCGCATCGCGGCACTCGCGACCTGCCTGGTTGTCCTCGCGCACGGGGAGGATAGCGGCGGCGGGCGTGGCGGGAGCGGCGGAGTCGCTGGTTGTCCTCGCGCACGGGAAGGTTGGAACCACTGACCACTGACCACTGACCACTGACCACTAACCACTAACCTGGTTGTCCTCGCGCGCGGGGAGGATGGTCCCCCGCCCTGGTGGGTACCGGTCCTAATATCGTGCTTGTCAAGACCTTTTTCAAACAATTTTGTCAAAATACTGCAAGAAGTGACACTTCGGACTAACTTTTTGAGATACGAACTGATTATTTTGAGAATCTGCCCCAGAGCGGTTTCGGGGTGGCAACTGTGTTTCATGGGAGGTAGTTGCAAAACTCTTTTGAAGTCCACAGAACACACAGAAAACACAGAATGCAATCCGCCGCTTAGCGGCGGATTTCAAT
>JAFRLI010000301.1 GCA_017431255.1 Victivallales bacterium | reverse complement strand
TTTGTGGATACAAACAAGAGACCAGAATCACGCGACTACCCTTCTGATTAGAACCAACTTTTTTCCAAATCCGCGTTTGACTTTTGCCATTCCATGGATAATTTTATAGAAAATAGATTTCCCGGTGTTGCTTATTCGTATAACCCAACATAAAGGAGTGTTTGGCATGAAGAGCAGAATGATGATTTGGACGATGTTGATTTCGTGCATTTGGCTGTATGGTTTTACCTTCATGCCGGGGGTGGAAATCCGGAAGGAAGGGATGTTGCGATTTGACGAAGGTCGTCTGGAGGCGGCATTGAGTTATTACAACCCGGAATGGATAGGGACGGAACAGGCACACACGGTGAACTTGCGGGAGAAACGCGGGGAGACATCGTTTGAACTGAGTGGAACAATGGGGGATTATCTGCTCAAGGAGAGCGTGACTTCGACGCAGCGCGACCGGCTTCATTACGAAGCGTCGCTGACGGCGAAAGACGGAAAGGCGCTGTCGGTCAAAGAGATGTTTCTTGGGATAAAAGTGCGGAAAGGGAAGGAATATGCGTTGAGCATCGACGGAGTGTCGGTCGAATACGAATGGGAAAAGTTGCGCAGGACCATCTTCAAGAAGAATGCGAACAAGGTGACCTTCACCACTCCGAATGCACGTCTGGAGTTCACGGGCGAGATGTACGTGACGGTCATCGGAGCATTCCCCTACAACACGCCGTGGTGCCAGATTCGCATTTTCCCGCGAACCCAATACCCGCAGGACAACAACGAAAATAACCGCTCCAGGCTCATCCAGGATTGGAAACTCGCGCTGGATGTCGCGATTGACGTCGCCGCCAAGAAAGTGCAATCCGTTCCGATTGATTTGACGAAGGCATTCAATCGCAGCACGATTGACGGGGGGCGCATCGGCGGCTGGACCGGTCAAGGACGCGAAATGGATTTGCGTTCGCTCCCATCGGGACCTCATGATTTCCATTCCGTGAAGATGCAAGTCGCCGACCCGAAGGGCGGCGACGCCAAAAACTGCATCGCCATCGGCGGCACCTTCGACGAGAAAGCGGAGACCGATGTGGAGTGCCCCGACTGGGCGGGATACATCTATCTGTTGCAAGCCTCTGCCTGGACCCCCAATCTCCAATTGCCCATCGGACACCTGGACGTCACGTATGCTGACGGCAAGCAGGAAACCATCACCGTGCACGCTGGGACGGACTGCGGGAACTGGTACAAGCCCTTCGGTTGGGAGAACTCGTATGTTGCCTGGAAATCCCAGGTCCCCACCGCTCCCATCGGCCTGTACCTTTCCGCATTCCCCATCCACGGGAAGGCGAAGCGTCTTGTGTTCCGCCGTTCCGAGAACAAGTCCCGCTGGTTTGTGGTCGCCGCCTCCTTCTCGGACCGCCGCGCCGCATTCCCCCAGGACACCGAAACCTACGTCGTCAAGAACGGTCCCGAATGGCTGCCAGTTTCCGCCATCACGAAAATCGCGGCAGGGTCGCCCCTGGACTTCTCCGGATTCCCGTTCCGTGACGCCCCCGCCGGCAAATATGGACACATCCGCGCTGACAAGGACGGGCATTTGTTCTACGAGAATCTGCCCGGGAAACGGGTGCGTTTGCACGGCGTAAACCTCGTCGGGAACGCCAACTACGTAGACCCAGAAACGCAGGACTTCTTCATTGAGTGCGCCGAACGCATCGGATACAACACCGTCCGCATGCACCATTTCGAAAACACCGCCATCCTGAGGAAAGGCGTCGACAACAGCACGACCCCCGATGAAAAGGCACTCGATACCCTCTTCCAGTTCATTGCCAAACTCAAGCAGCACGGATTCTACATCTGCATCGATCTCTATGCCTCGCGGCATCTCAAAGCGGGCGACGGCATCGCCGAGTTCGACAACTCCGGCGAGTTCTCGATGAAGAATCTCGTCTGCGTCAGTCCCACCGCCATGGAGAACTGGAAGAAGTTCGCGAAGATGATTCTTCTGCGAAAGAACAAGTACACGGGCATGACCCTCGCCGAAGATCCCGTCCTGTACAAACTCAACCTCGTCAACGAGAACCCACTCCCCTCCACCTGGGCCTCCATCCGCACCTCCAAGGCCGCTCGCGACATCATTGACAAGCGGTTCGAGGAGTACCTCGCCAAGTCTCCAGTCAAACCCGACGGCAAGACCATCACCCGCAACGGTCTCTTCATCCAGTTCCTGGTCGAACTGCAGGAGCCGAGCATCCGCGAGATGATGGATTTCCTGAAGAAGGAAGTCGGCTACAAGGGACTGATTGCGGACTTGAATATGACAGCGACGTACTCGCTTATCGGGTTGCGTTCGATGCTTGACTTCGTCAACAACAACGAATATTGGGATCATCCCAAGTTCCCGATGAAGCGCTGGCAGTATCCCTTTGTGTTCCACAACAACTCCTCGATTGCGGATGGAGCGTCCCAGCCGCTGTTCATCGGTTGCAGCCGGTTCTTCGGGAAGCCGTTCGCCATCACGGAGTACTGCTATGTCCTCCCGAACGTGTGGCGAGTTGAGGCTCCCGGTCTTGTCGGCGGCTATGCGTCCTTGCAGGACTGGGACGGTCTCTACCGATTCGCCTGGAGCCATGGAGACACCCGCATCCGCAAGAACTGCAATGAAAAACTCCGCTGGTTCGACGGTGCCAACGACGTTCAGGCGCAGATGGCGGACCGCATCACCGCCCTGCTCTTCCTGCGCGGCGACGTCCGCCCCGCCAAGGAAGCCTACGCCTTCGAGTACAATCCCCAAGACACGCTCGCCGTGGAAGGTTCCCCCACCGCAGGCACCTATCCCGACGCATTCCGCCACATCGGTCTCCGCGCCCGCATTGGCTCCACCACCAAGGAAGCCCCTTGCGACGCCGTGCGCCTCAACCCTTTCCAGAAAAACTGGTCCAAGAAACTCTCCCTTCCCACACGCGCCGCTCTGGCCGACTTCAAATCC
>JAFRLI010000001.1 GCA_017431255.1 Victivallales bacterium | reverse complement strand
GCCCACCAGGTTCTCTAGCCCGGCCCGCCAGCCAGCCCGCTACCATTTCAAGGTTTTCCAGGGCCGCGCTCGCGCGGCCCCTAGCCGCCAGCCCACCAGCCTCTTGCCAAAACACCACTATGATACCAGAAGAACACGACCACGAACACTGCGAACACGATTGCGGTTGCCACGAACACGACCATGGCGAGCATTGCGGTTGCCACGAACACGACCATGGCGAGCATTGCGGTTGCCATGGGCACCGTGAGCCAGACGTTCGCGAGACTGTCAAATGCCCCAAATGCGGGACCGCGCAGGAAGTAGAACTCTATACGACGTTGCATGCAGGCGACCCCGCCATGAACCTCTTGCTACGCGGTACGCTCAATCGTCCCACTTGTCTCGCCTGTGGCACCATCTTTTTGGTAGACAAAACCATCACCTACAGCGAGGACGAGCCGCCTTTCATCGTTTACCAGATGTCCGAACCCGAGGACGGTGCTGCTTCCCAGCAACTCGAAAATGAGGTCGATGCGATGGCAACCGATATTTTCTACAAGGAAAATCTTCCTCGGCCTACCGTGCGACTTACCTTTGATCGCCCCGACTTCATCGAAAAAATCGCAATCCATAAACTCGGTTTCGACGATCGTCTCATCGAATATGCAAAACTCCAACTCTATCGAACTCTCGAAGAACCTCAACTTGACCGTTCGCAGCATAAACTGATGTTTGACTGGTCCCACTGCGATGACCAGAATATGTTCTTCCTCATTTTCGACAAGGAGACCCTCAAGCCTGTCAACGCAATCCAGGTCCCCATGGCCGAATTCCATGCACTCGAACACGCTTTGACAACCGACGAAAACGTCCTCCGCGAACTTGACGCCGCCTTCCCGGGCTGCCATGTCTCCGCAGAACGCCTCCTGTAACGACGGCGCCCCGACGCTGACAGTGTACTGACTGCGTCCCGACGTTGACGGGGAGAATTGCTATTTTTCTGTTGGCAAAGATGGAATGTTCTATTATAGTATAGTAAACGAGTAAAATAGGGGTAGTATCGGGAACTCATGTTTGGAAAAGAAAGGTTTTGCGATGAAGAAGTTAGTGTTGATTTTGGCAGGGTTGGTTTTGGCAGGGGGGATGTTTAGTCATGGGGCGCAGAGCAATTTTGAGAGTGCGCAGGAGATGGCGACGTACCTGAAGGATGCGGAGGAATACGTTGCGAAGGAGAAGTTTAAGAAAGCGGCGAAGGCATATCGCAAGTTAGCGAAACGGGTGCCGGACACGATGTCGAAGGCGTCGTTTTTTCTAAAGGAGGCAGATTGCATTTTTGAGGCTGGCAAGACGCAATATGCGGCGGAACTGTACCAAAAACTGATGCAGGAGTATCCATTGTACATTCCGTATCAGCACGTGGTGGAGCGTCTGCGGATTTTGGCGGAGCGCTATGTGGACGGCAACGGCACGTTCTGGGGGATTCGGGATTCCTCGCAGGCCATCAAACTGTACTACCTCATCATCCAGGAGGCTCCTGCGTTGAACGTTTCGTTGCAGGACCGCGAGCGGCTGGCGGAACTTCTCATCCAGAACGATCGTGCGGAGGAGGCGGTGGCAGTCTACCAGGAGATTCTCAAGCAAAATCCGGCATTGGACGACGTCCGCCTCAAACTTGCGCTGTTGTTCATCAACCTTTCCAAGAGCGGGGACGGGGACGGTTCCAAAGTTCGCGCGGCCATTCGTCATGCGGAAATGATTTTGAAGCGGAATCCAAGTTACGAGCGCAAGGACGAGGTGCGGCAGTTGATTGAGGAAGCCACGGAGTCGCAGGCCAACCAGTTGCTGGAGACTGCCAAGTTCTATCTAGTGAAGAGCCATTTCAAGGCGGATGCGGCGCGGTACTATCTGCAAGATGTCCTCTCACGCTTCCCCTATTCGCATGCGGCGTTGGAGGCCAAGAACATTCTGGTCTCTCATCCCGCCTTGAACACGCCGGAACCGCCCAAACAGGACGAAAACAAATAAACGCGCCTCACGGAGGTCTTCTCCCATGATTTTCAGACACAACTTCAAAGTTCTTTCTCATGCAGCCCTGTTGGTGGCTGTTCTTCTTCTGGCTTCTTGCGCTAGCTATCACGCCGGGGCACCTGGCGGGACGGTTGCCATTGGCTCGATCGCGACCGTGCAGAACGACACTCCCGAACCCGAGGCCTCCACCGCACTCCAGAAGGCACTTCGCGCGCACTTCCAATCGCGTCCAGGAGTTTCTTTGAAGGGTGGCGAATCTGTGCGCCCCATTCTCCGCACCCGAGTGGTCGAAGTGCGCAATTCCAGCCTGGCCCGTGCCGAAGTCCGCAACAGCAAGGACCGCGACCGCAGCGACAACGCCTACCAGGGCGTCCTTTTCCGCATTGACTTGACGGTCGAATACCGCCTCGAAAACCAGGACTCCGCCCAGGAGCGCACGGGACGTGTCACGGGACGCGGGGACCTGCCTCTCATGCACGACCGCAATCTCCCCCTGCAGAACGCCATCCGTGCCGCTGCCAACGACGCGGCGCGCCAAATCGCCGAAGAACTCTCAGACCTCCCAGCCACAGGTAAATGATGTTTCGTATCGGACAAGGATTCGACCTCCATCGCACCGTCTCCGGACGGCCGCTCCGCCTCGGCGGTGTTACGATCCCGACTGACAATTGGGGACTGGATGGACATTCTGACGCCGATGCACTCCTCCACGCCATCACCGATGCTTTCCTAGGCGCGCTCGCACTTGGCGACATTGGACAGATGTTTCCCGACAACGACCCGCGTTCCCTCAACGCCGATAGCCGCGAACTTCTCAAAGCCGCCCTGGCACGCCCCGAGTTTCAAGGCTGGACGCTTTGCAATCTAGATTGCACCGTGTTCGCCGAAGCCCCCAAACTGGCTCCTCACAAGACCGCCATCCGCGAATCCCTCGCGGGACTGCTGTCCTGCCCGATGGAGCGCATTTCCGTCAAAGCCAAGACCAACGAAAAGCAGGATGCCATCGGTGCCGGCAAGGCCATTGCCGCCGCCGCCATCATCTTGCTGGAAAAGAACTAACCAACACAGGAACCCCCTTTTGCTACCGCAGTTGCTTCACAAGTTATTCCGATTTGTGGTGCCGCATGTCTGCCCCTATTGTCGCCAGGAACTCGCTGACGATGAGGCGCTGCTCTGCCCGGAGTGCGTCTCTCTCATGCCTCAACTCCCTGAGCGTCTTTGCCCATGTTGTGGAGGTCCCAATGACGGATTCCTCGCGGCCTGCCCTGATTGTACCCGTGCCGACGAGGCACGGCCATGGCTGCGCGCCGTCTCCGCATTCCCCTTCTATGGACACCTGCGCGAAGCCGTCCATCATTTCAAGTACCACCGGCGCATCAGCCTTGCCCCCTACCTCGCGAAGCACATGCTGCAGGCCTGGCGGGAGCATTCCGATGGTGTGCCTGTTGACCTTGTCTCCTACATTCCTCTCCACTGGTGGCGAATCTGGCGGCGTGGCTACAACCAGGCCGCTGTGCTTGCCTCCCTCATCGCAAAACAACTCCATATTCCTGTGGCCACCACTTTGCGGCGACGAAAGTACACGAGCCAGCAGGCAAAACTGGACCGTGTACAGCGTGCCCAGAATGTCAAAAATGCCTTTCGTCCCCATCGTCCCGCGCTGTTTCAGGAGCGCAACATCCTGCTAGTGGACGATGTGTTCACCACGGGAGCCACGTTGACCGCTGCCGCCAAGACCATCCTGTCGGCAGGCGCGGCCTCCGTCTCCGTCCTTACCATCGCCCGCGACTAGCATTCTCGAAGTATCTCATCATGCCACAACCAGAACACACAACCCAGGCACCTGCGGAAAAGTCACGTTCCGGACTCCTTTTCGGACTCTGGATGAAATGCAAGGGCTGCGGAGAACTCATTTACCAAAATGGACTCGATGATTCGCTCCAACTCTGCCCTCACTGCGGATACTACTATCCCATGACCGCCTGGAAGCGGGTCGAAATGCTTGCCGACCAGGGGACATTCCATGAACTTTGGGGCGACATGCAGTCCATTGACCTCCTAAACTTCGCCGGCAACGGAACGTATGCCGCGAAACTTTCGGAATCGCAAGGGAAAACCGGGCTGAAGGAAGCGGTTGTTTGCGGGGCCTGCCATTTGGATGGGCTCCCTGTTGCGCTCGGCGTGATGGACTTCCGTTTCCAAGGGGCGAGCATGGGTTCGGTGGTCGGGGAGAAGGTCACGCGGCTGATTGAGTATGCGACACATTCGCGGCGTGCCCTGATTTTGGTGACGGCGAGCGGCGGCGCACGGATGCAGGAGGGGGCGGTCAGTTTGATGCAAATGGCGAAGACCTCCGCAGCCCTGCAACGGCTTTCGGAAACGCATATTCCATACATCACGGTACTTACGCACCCGACTACAGGCGGGGTTACCGCCAGTTTTGCCTCTTTGGGGGACATCATTCTCGCCGAGCCGGGCGCGCTCATCGGCTTCGCCGGACCGCGTGTCATCAAGGAGACCACGGGCGCCGAACTTCCCAAGAACTTCCAGAGAGCCGAGTTTCTGCTCGAACATGGTTTCATCGACCGCATTGTCCCACGCCCCGAACTCAAAAACACGCTCTCGCAAATCCTCCACGCCTGGACCTTTACATAACTCCTCCACTAACCACTAACCACTAACCACTAACCACTAACCGCTAACCACTACCATGTTCAAGCAGTTCTTTTTCGATGACCAACGGCTTTTCGTTCGGGAAAATCTGGAACGTGCATACGGCACGACGGAACTCGTCGGCACGTATCGCGACCATAAAATCTGCACAAGCTACTGCTGGGCATGGACAATAAAAGGGCCCGACGGCAGGACTCATCTGCTCTACCAGGGGACGGTGTCAGGCAGTGGAAAGATGCTGATGGCCGCCGCCCTCAGTGACGACGGCATCCATTTCACGCCGCGAAACACGGCGGAAGAGGCCGGTATCAAGGAGCCTTTGCTGCCGAACCAGTTGTTTCCCGCTGATCTCGACGGCGAAATGGCGGGCGTCATCGAAGACAGGACGGCTCCCGCGGAGGAACGATACAAGATTCTCTTCACCGACAATTCGCAGATTCCGTCGTTGTTGTATATTCAGGACTATGTCTTTACGTCGCCCGATCTGATTCATTGGAAGAAACTGCAGGCCAGTTGTTGGAATCCCGCCGGAACGGAGCCGCTGCTTGGCGTGTTCTTCAACAAAGTCTCCGGAAAGTTCACGATTCTGTCGCGGCCCGACTGGGGACAGCGCCGCGTCGGCGTCACGGAGACGAGCGACTG
>JAFRLI010000300.1 GCA_017431255.1 Victivallales bacterium | reverse complement strand
TTGAAGAAGAGCCTGTTGGCGCGAATCGTGAACTTCCGTGCGATAGGCGACTTTGGTTCGCGAATGATGGGAAAACTGTCGGCCCCGTTCCGCCGTGGACGCAAGGGAGTCTCCCATGGCGAACATTGACCATCCGCAAGAAGCACCCGTGTGGCTGGAACAGTGGTTCAGCACGCCAGAGATCAACGAGCGTTTCAGCCAGCCAGTGCGTTCGTTTGCGATGAATCTTATCTCAAACATCTCGCAAATCTATGTGCAGTGGGGGAAGTTCACCTATACGGTCACTCTAGGGACTCATCATGTCACCTGGCGCATACAGGACGGAAACCGGTCGTTCCAGTGCGATTGCAAGGCAGCACCGCAATTCTGTACGCACGCATACGCCGCACATCTCCTCCTGCAGAACATCTGCCGCAAGCAGGGATGGCATTTCCCCGAACGAACTGCTGCCCCGCACATTCCCACTGTTCCCGCCCGCCCAACGCCCCCGCTTTTCGCGCAAAGCCGTCCCGCACCACGTCCAGAGTTCAGCCACCAGGAACCATTTCTACATCCTGCACCACGAAGCGTGGAACCTGCTCGACTCATTTGCGTGGTGAGTTTCCCGCCTGGAGTTTCCTGGGTTTCGATCAACTTTCTGTTGGAGCAGAAAGGCTATCGTTCCATGCAGACGCTGGGTTGGGTCCGAAACAACGGATTTGACATCAAACGCAATCATCCGCAATATATTTGGAACCAGGAGGACACGGACTTTCTGCTGTGGTTGAATCCGCAACTACAGAAACAAACGCTTCAGCAACTGACCGGTCAGGTATTTCACCTCAACAAAGAGCAATTTCAGGTTTGGATAAAACATTGGAAAGGGCAACCTCAACGTTTCCTGGAACACGACAGCAACGAACCAGTCATACCGCCTAACATCCAGACACCCGTTGGGTTCTATATCCATCTGAGCGACAGAGGGGAAAGCATCCGTGTCTGCGCATGTTTTCGATTGCCGGAGAATGGGAAATATCTTCATGTTCACCAGGCGCTGGATGCAATGAAGAAAGACCGAAGTGCGTTCCTCGTCAAAAACATTTTGGAACGGTACCAGCCTCCGATTCCCTGGGAAACCCTGATCAAGCGCTTCGGGAATGGTCCGGTTTGGCTCAAGCGAAATGAAGTCTGCGCCCGTCTCCCGCAACTCCTCGACCACCACATTGACTTGATAGAAGACGGTCCCTGCGTCAAACACCTCACCATAAAAACGAAGTTGTCATTAAGCCTTCAGACAGAAGGAAACGGAGATTTTACAATCTCCCTGCGAAAGGCAAATGGGGGCACTCCCGTTTTTTCCGACAAGCACCTCTGTACGCTGAAACAGGAAAACTGGAAGTTCGTCATCGAAACAGTGGATGATGAACAAAACAAGCCAGTCTTGGAGCAACTTTCACGACTCCAGCAGAGCACGAACGCCGTATGCAGCGACGGCAAAATCCGCGTGGCAGGGACTCCCGAAAATGCAGGACAAATACGACGTTTCTGCGAGGGACTTCCTTCCCAGCAGGAGTTGCACGTCTCGAATGACGTCAAGGGGATTTTGTCTCCAAAGACACAAATCAAACTGGCGCCGCATTTGCAGGAAATCGGCAACTTTTACAACTTTGACGCAAGGTTCCAAGTGGGAGACGAAACCCTCTCCTTCGCCGAACTCCAGCAGATGAGCCGCAACCAATCCCCCTATTTTCGTCGAAGCAATGGCGAGTGGTTCTGCATTGACCAGGATTCCGCCGCCCGTGCCGTGTCGCTCCTGTTGGAGGAAGGATTGGACGGTCGCCCAACCATCCTGTTGCCGACCGAAGCAAACCGCATAGCAGACCATTTCCGAGACGACCCGTCAGTCAAATGGCCCGACCGTTCCATCTCTATCCTGGAACACATGCAAAATGCACAACGTTCTCCGTACCAGGATATTCCGCAGCACCTCTCCACCATTCTACGTCCTTATCAGGTGGCTGGAGTGAATTTCCTCTGTGAACGCTCCCAATACGGAATCGGTTCCATCCTGGCGGACGAAATGGGGCTCGGCAAAACGCTTCAAGTCCTCACTCTTCTGGAACGTTTTGCACAGTGCAATCCCAATTTCCGCGCGCTTATCGTCTGCCCTGCCTCCGTGGTGGATACCTGGCTCAGCCAAGCAAAACAGTTCTGTCCAGAACTCACCATAGAGGCCTTTCACGGAAACGCCAGCCGCCGCGCCGAGCAATTACAAACGTCCCGGGCAAAGGTTCTGGTGACGCACTACGGCCTCGTTCGAATGGACGCGGAATTGTGGCAGGCGATGGATTTCCAGTTCATCATTCTGGACGAGGCACAGAACATCAAGAATCCCCACGCCATGGTCACGAAGGCCGTGCGCTCCCTCCATGCAGATTGCCGTATTGCGCTCACAGGAACCCCACTCGAAAACAGTTTGCGCGACCTCTGGTCCATTCTAGACTTCATCAATCCAAACCTGGTTGGCGACGCAGATGACTTTGCCGCACACGCATTGGCGGACAACGCCCAACACATCAAACGCGTCCTTTCGCTTATCATGCTTCGCCGCACCAAGGAACTCGTCGCACCCGAACTTCCCGACAAGTTCGAGGAAACCATCCTCCTCGATATGCCTGAAGAAATGGAGGAGGTCTACCAGCGCGAACTCGCACGTGCAAAACGCGAAAGCAAGGACTTCACTTCCATTTTCGCGGCTTTGACACGGCTTCGACGCCTCTGCTGCGCCCCCGAACTCGTCCTCAACACCAACGGAAATCCCTTCCCCTCGCCCAAACTCGATTTCCTGCTCGAACGCCTCGAAGAACTCACGGCAGGAGGGCATTCCGTCCTCGTCTTCAGCCAATTCACCACCCTGCTCGATCTCCTGCGGCCGCGCCTCGAACAAGCACACATCCACAGCCTCACCCTCACTGGCGATACCCCCGTCGACAAACGACCTGAAATTGTCCGTACCTTCCAGGAATCCAACGAACCGACCGTTTTCCTGCTCAGCCTCAAGGCCGCCGGAACGGGCCTCACTCTCACACGCGCCGACTATGTCTTCCTGTTCGATCCCTGGTGGAACCCAGCCGTAGAAAATCAGGCCATTGACCGCACCCACCGCATCGGCCAGGACAAACCCGTCTTCGCATACCGCATCATCCTCAAAAACACCGTCGAGGAAAAAGTCCTGAACATCATCCAACAAAAACGCGAACTCTTCGCAACAGTCATTGCCCAAACCGGCGATGATGACAAAGACTTCCAGTTCTCCCTGGAGGAAATGCGAGGTCTGCTCTCCTAGCGGTTTAGCCATTCACCCATCGTACAACCACTTACATGAAACGATTTGTCTGCCAATGCTGCGGGACCTGTTGCCGCTGGGGCGGTGAAGTCCGCCTCGAAAACGAGGAACTCGTCCCCATCGCCAACTACCTGGGAATCTCCCAAAACGACTTTGTCGCCAAGTACACGGACATCGCGCACGACCGCAAAGGCCTCGTTCTCGCCAGCCGTCCCGACGGCTCTTGCGTCTTTCTGACGGAAGACAACCACTGTCGCATCAATCCCGTAAAACCTGCACAATGCGCGAGTTTCCCGTATGACTGGAATGTTCCGGAAGAGTTTCGAGCGCGCTGTAAGGGGCACTGGGAGGAACAGACACCCGCGAACCCAAACTTTGCACTCGTCCACGTACTCGGTCATCCAGACCTCCCGCTGGACATTGAAGCGCATCCCGCCGACGCACAACTTCGCAACTGCCAGGCGTTCTGCCAAATGCTGGCTTATCTCGGCATCCCCTTCCTGTACTATGGTTTGCCCGGCTCCTGCGTGCCCGAGGGCGGTTCGCTCGTTTCCACAGAGAACTCCCCCGAAAAATGGACCTGGAACAGCACCTGGCATCACCAGTACAATCAACGCCTCTCGAAACTCCTCGCGCAAAACATCCGCAAGGACGACTCTCGCCCACAACTCATCGCCTCCCTCTACGGTGTCGCACAAAGTGAAATCGACGCGCAAGGGCTTCCCGTCCTCGAACCGATGGCTGGCTACGGCAGCGTCTGGGCAAAATACAAGGTGTTTCCCTCTTATGCACAGCAGACCGCCATCTACACGAAACAGCAGGAAGAAACCTGGCGGACACGTTTCTTCGATACGGTCATCCCCCATTTCGTCTCACCCGATGAGTTCCACGTCTCCCCTTCCCCGCAAAACTACCTCCTATACCTGGGACGCGATTCCATGGACAAGGGAATCGCACTCGCACAACAATGTGCCGACGCATGCCACATCCCATTGCGCATCGAACACGACGGCTGGTTCGGGCAGGCACGCGCGGATTTGCTCGCAAATGCACGCGCGGTGATGATGCCGACCCTCTACATTGAACCCTTTGGACTGGTCGCCATCGAAGCGCAAATGTCTGGAACTCCCGTCATCACAACGGACTGGGGTGCCTTCGCGGAAACCGTCATCCATGGTCAGACGGGATTCCGTTGCCGAACCGCCGCCGAGTTCGCCGCCGCCGTCCAACTCGCCTCGCGTCTCAATCGACAAGAGATTCGCAACAGTGCCATGGCGCGCTTCAGCATGACAATTCTTGCACCTTTTTATGAAAAATATCTCCTCTTCGTTTGGAATGTACACAATTATGGTGGATATTATAATAAAGACGCTTTTCGTAACCCCGCCGCATGGCAGGGGCTTCCAGACCAATTTCCTTTCAACTAAATCGGAGTTCTCATCATGAGCGACAAAAATCAACTCGACAGTTTCCTCGACGGGATGTTCGCAGAAGAAGCTTCCAAGAAAACCACATCGCGCCGCGCCGCGTCCACCCTCCCGCTTTCCGCCGATCAGGCCGGTCCCTCCGGTCCCGCCATCACCGCTGGCCCTTCTGGTCCCGCTATCACCGCCAAGAAAACCACCGCAAAAAAGAAGCCCGCAACCAAGAAGCCCGCGGCTCCAAAATCCGCGGCAAAGCCAGTAGCAAAACCTGCCCCCAAGAAGCCAGCTACGAAAAAGCCTGCAACCAAACCTGCCCCCAAGAAGCCCGCTGCGAAAAAGCCTACGGTCAAGAAAGCGCGGTAAACTTTTGAGATTTACGTCACATTCTGTATGTGACGCAAGCAAGACTCACACCTAAGAGGTTTCGTTTCCTTTGAACCACAGGAAACGAAACCTCTCGTTGTTTTTTCGCCACCTTCAGGGTCCTGACACCCTTATGGGAACAACACTGAAGCGAGCACGGATAATCCCAAACAAGTACTCATAGAGTGCTATCTTCTGGGAAGCATAGTGTCTCAATCCGGAGTTGTTCGTTCAAAGCAGAAACGTGGCGAGCAGGGAAAGGAGCACGAGGAGGAGCACGGGGACGCAACAAAGCAGAATCAGACGTCCTTCCTTGCCAGAGGCATTGACGGTTGCACACGCGGCGACAACTCCGCTGAGACGCACCATGCTGCCGATTCCGCCCCCGACGTTTTGGAGAGCCACAATGGTGGCAACGGGGAGTTTGAGCATGGCCGCCGTATCGAACTGAAGAGAGACGAAAAGGATATCGGAGACGGTACAAGACCCCGAGAAGAAAGTTCCAAGGACACCGATGCAAGGGGCACCAATGATGTAGGCGCGTCCCATCACATTCGCAATTTGCTTGGCGACAACCGTCAGCATTCCCTCCATTCCCGACAAATTGCCAGCAGAAAGCACCATCACGCGAACCATCGCAACGCTGGCAGCAATCGCGATGGACGCCTGCCAAATCTGCTTCAAGGTGCCAGTCAAAACGTTGCCGAACTCGCGCCGTCCCAGTTTGCGCCAGCAGACGACACCGATGGAGACAAACACAAACGGCATAATGCCTGGATTATTCAGCAACGCCCAACTCACGCCAGTCCCCTCCTCGCCAAACAGTTGCGAAATCGAGATTTTCCCCGTGCTCGCCAGCCAACCGCGCAACGGCAGCATCGGCAATCGGCTCAGCACCAGAATAATGACCAAAATCCCATACGGCAACCATGCCTGCCAGACTGGAATCGTCTGCGCATTTGGGACAGGCATCGTCTTGGAGGACTCACTGATTTCCTCTTTCGGAAAATCCCAGATGTATTTGGGAACGAGAAAATGCAGACGAAGGGCACCTAGCACGATGGGCAATCCTACTGCGGCACCCAAAAGCGAAGGCAATTCGGGTCCCAGGTAAATGGCGGTCAGTTTCCAGGGAAGAATGAACGCCACACCGGCAAACAAACTGAAGGGAACGATTTCCAGCAGAGACCGTAGCCAGCGTTTATCTCGTGCGGAAAACACCATAAAGCCCACCGCAATCAACGGAATGGCAAGCCCCGAAACGCCGAACAAGGTCGTCAATTCCCCAAGCGTCTGCCGCGAGAAAAAAGCGGAGTCGATTCCCTCGCGAGCAAGATTCGGTGCCAGCGTGGAGAAAGTTGTCAAAACAGGGATGCCAACCGCACCGAACGGGACAGGCATCGTATTGCAGATGAGCGCCACGGCGACGGCGGTCAGCGCAGGGAAGCCGAGTCCTACCAAAAGCGGTGCCGCCAGCGCAGGCGCGGCCCCAAAGCCTGAAGCACCCTCAATGAGACCGCCAAAGAGCCAGGCAATGATGATGACTTGAACACGCCTGTCCTGGGAGATGGAGGTGAAGGAGTGGTTGATGGTCTCCAGCATTCCCGTCTTCTTCAGCACGTTCAGCAGCAGAATGGCACCGAAAATGATAAGAATGATATCCAATGCCTGCCCGATTCCCTGCAGACTTGCAGCTAGAACCAGCGTCCAGCGCATCTTCCACACAAACGCGCCGATGAACATCGTCCCCACCCACGACAATGGCAATGCCTTGCCCGGCGACACCTTGAACGCCGTCATCAAAACCAATGCCACAAGAATTGGAAGCAACGCCAGAAAAACGTACATGTTTGAAAACTCCTGAACTCTTTAGGAAGACTTTTGTTGCAAGGTCGCCTGGTAACCGGCAGCAGTCACGGCAGCCACGAGTGACTCCACAGTGACCTCCGCCGCTGTCTGCACCACGGCATTGTTTTTTGCGAGCGATACCTGCACGGATTGCACGCCAGGCACGCTTTCCAATGCGGTCTTCACATGTGAAACGCAATGCCCGCACATCATCCCTTCCACTTCCAGCACAATCGTACGAGGATTGTCAGACACGGGAGAAACCGTTTGCTTTTGAGTATGATGGAAGAAGCGAAGTCTCAGTGCATTAGAAACAACGCAGAACGAGGAGCAACTCATCGCCGCAGCACCGAAGACGGGCTTCAGCAACCATCCGAAAACGGGATACAACGCTCCCGCCGCCAACGGGATTCCACAAGCATTGTAGAACAGCGCCCAGAACAAGTTCATACGAATGTTGCGAATGGTGGCACGGCTCAATTCCACGGCCTCGGCAACGGCGTTGAGGTCGTTCCCAGCAAGTACGACATCCGCGGCCTCGATGGCGATATCGGTCCCCGCACCAATGGCGATGCCAATGTCGGCACGTGTGAGCGCAGGCGCGTCATTGATGCCATCTCCGACCATGGCGACTTTTCGCCCCTTCTGCTGAAGTTCACGGATGATGCGTTCCTTGTCTTGTGGGAAAAGTTCTGCTTGCACCTGTGTAATATTGAGTTCGTGCGCGATGGCGTTGGCTGTACGCAGATTGTCTCCCGTGAGCAGAACGACATCAAGATGGTCTGCCTGAAGACGTGAGATGGCCTCTTTCGCGGTTGGTTTAGGCAAATCGGCGGCAGCAAGGACGCCAAGAACGTGGTGTTCTTCGGCCAAGAAAAGTGGGGTCTTGCCTTGTTGCGCGAACGATTCTGCCCGTTGGAGCCAAGTTTCGTCTTCGATCCGAAGTGTCTCAAGAATCCGCCGATTCCCGAGGTGGTATCGCATTCCATCCAGAGACGCGGAAACACCTGCCCCTGGCGTTGCCGCAAAGTCCGAAATGTCCCGACGGAGAATTTTCTCGTCTTCCGCGCATTTCGCGATGGCTTGCGCGAGTGGATGCTCTGAGGCAAACTCAAGGGAAGCCGCAATAGTCAAGAACTGAGCACGGGAAACACCTTTGGCGAGAGAAATGTCCGTGACAACAGGTTGCCCCTGGGTAATGGTTCCCGTTTTGTCCAGAACGATGGTATCAACGTGATGAAGATTTTCGAGTGCCTCTGCGTTCTTGAAAAGGACTCCCAGTTCAGCAGCACGCCCAGTTCCGACCATGATGGCAACTGGAGTCGCCAAACCCAATGCGCAAGGACAACTGATCACCAGCACAGAGATCGCTCGCTCCAGAGCAAATGGGAATCCATATCCCAAGCAAACCCACACCAGCCCCGCAATCAACGCGATAGCAATCACACAGGGGACAAACACTGCGGAAACGCGGTCCGCCAACTTCGAGATAGGCGCTTTCGAGGCAGCAGCCTCTTCCACCAGCGCTATGATGCGCGACAACGTGGAATCGCTCCCAACCCGCTCCGCACGCACTTTCAGGAATCCACCACCGTTCACAGTTGCACCTGTCACAGAATCCCCTGCATGCTTTTCGACAGGGACGCTTTCGCCTGTGATGGCAGACTGGTCCACGGAAGAGTTTCCATCCAAAACGATGCCGTCCACGGGGATTCGTGCGCCCGGTCGAACCAGAACGATATCCCCCGCATTGACTTGAGCCAGCGGGAGTTCCTGTTCGTGCCCGTTTCGCAAGACGACTGCCGTGTCAGGCGCAAGCGTCATAAGGCGCGAAATGGCGTCGCCCGTGCGGCCTTTTGCGCGTGCTTCGAGCCACTTTCCAAATGTGATAAGTACGAGAATCATGCCTGCGGAATCCAGATATAGGTTCATTCCAAGGTCATGAACTCGCGTCCAGTCGTGCGGTTCCTGAGCGAGGGCCGTGCCGATTCGATACAGCGCCACGATGCCGAAAGCATATCCTGCCCCAGAACCGATGGCAATAAGGGAATCCATATTGGGTGAAAGCAGGAACAGGCGTTTCCAGCCATGGATGTAGAACTGACGGTTCAAATAAACCAGGACCGTCGTTAGCAAGAACTGCGTCAAAGCGTTTGTATAAACTCCTGCTCCAGAAGGCTGAAGGAATAAAGGAAGTGGCCAATGAAACATTCCCCACATTCCCAAATATGCCAGAGGAAGCAAAAAGATCAGGGAAAGCAACAAACGTTCTCGCAAGTCTGCAATCTCGTCTTGCGTGCGTTCTCTCCGCGTGCCTGTTTTGGCTTCATGCAACGACGCCCCATAGCCCGAAGCCGAAACAGCTGTGCAAATATCCTCGACGCTCCCCTGTGCCTCATCCAATTCCAACGTCATTGTGTTTCGCAACAGGTTCACGTTCACATTCGCCGTTCCTGGCACACGAGAAGCCGCCTGCTCCACATGTGCCTGACATGCCGCACAACTCATCCCTGTTATATCAAATGTCAACTTCTTCATCGCGTTTGCTCCAATCATTCAATATAACCCCCTTTTCCCCTCCCTGCAACTCCCCTAGAGCCAAATGAACTAATCCAGCCAAGTCCAATCAGAACGCAAACACCACCTCCAATCGCAAACCAGGTTTGCGATTATTAACGTCGCCTAATCGGTTCCGATTCCCCGATGGCTTTGCCAACTGCCAATCGCAAACCAGGTTTGCGATTATCCCCCAAAAACATTAGTTCCACCGCCCCACAATCATGACCTCCAATCGCAAACCAGGTTTGCGATTACCTCCCCCTCCCCCACTAAAAAATCATAGGTTCCACCGCCCTGCAATCGTGGCCTCCTATTGCAAACCAGGTTTGCGATTATCATCGTCGCCTAATCGGTTCCGATTCCCCGATGGCTTTGCCCACTTCCAATCGCAAACCAGGTTTGCGATTACCTCCCCCTCCCCC
>JAFRLI010000299.1 GCA_017431255.1 Victivallales bacterium | reverse complement strand
TGTGATCAAAGGTTCCTGGGTAAGCGTAGTCGGCCATTTGTTTTTCTCCTTTCTTGGTTTTTGGGGGTGTGAATGGTTTGGAATTATGGTTTCATGGCAATGCGTAAAATCTTTCGTGCGGTGGGGCAGACCTCGGAGAGGGCCTGGCATTTAGGGAAGATGCTGGGGGGAAGTCCCTGGTTCATGGCGCGTTTGAGGCGTGCGTCCAGGTCCAGGAGGATGGCGTCGTATTTTTCGAGTGCCTCCTGGGCGTGTTCGCCAGTGAGTTCACGCTCGATTTCGAGCATTTGGAGATGCGGTTGCTGCGGGTCTAAGGTTTCCATATGATTTCCTCCTCGCCTTGGGACAGGATGACCTGGTCCGGTTCGATTTTCTCCACGCGGAATGTCCCTATCATCGCGCCGATGGAGGCACGGGAGCCGTCCTTCAGCAACAAGCAGGGATAAGGGGTGGTGATGATTCCCGTGACAGGAAATTCCGGGTCCTTCTTCTTGTCTTCTGCAACGGGAAGGAACACGGTCGGAATTTCCGTCCGTGCACCGTCCTCGCATTCGACCGAGGTATCGTCCACGACGCGAACATGGTTGACATCCGTGCAGATGGCGGCGACCGTGTTCAGAAGTTCGTCCTTGCTCTTGGCCTTGCCGTCCAGTACGACCTTGCGGTTGGAGGCTTCGCGCAGTTCAATGCGGTTTTCCGTGACGGTGAAGAGAACCGCTTCCACGCCAGAGCGCAGGGTCTCGTCGTCCGAAATGTCCACAACTGCCTGCGGTGCCAGACGATAGGCCATGGCGACCGCATCCAGTTTCTCGCTGCGTTTTTCGAAGTTGCCAGAGATTTTTTTAACGCCGTCGTTCTCCTCAATCGTCAAATTGTGTTTTTTTGCCCAACCCTCGAGCGTGATGGTTGGTTGTTTCTGGGCCTCTTTGGCTGTCTTGTCGGTGTCTTTGCCGCATTTCTTGCACAGTCTTTCCCAGGCGCTACGCCAGCCGTTCTGCGAGGCGAGGGTTTCGGTCCCGAACATCGCATAAAGCACGAGCGCTAGCACAAATCCAAACACGAAGCAAAGCAGCATCAGGAGGCAGCCGCCCAGTTTTCCGCGTTTGGGCTGTGGGGCTTCCGCCGGTTTGGCGGATTCCGCGGGGGAAGGCGCGGAACGCTCTGGCTCTGCTTCTCCGGCTGGCTTCTCTTCCGCGGGCTTTTCCTCGGCGGGCTTTTCCTCGGCGGGCGGTGCCGGTTCCTTGATTTCGGGCCAGGGCGCACCAATCTCTCCGATGGCGAAGGAGATTCCTGCGACATTCTGGAGGGTGTAGAGTTCGACCTGGCGCGCCTCGCCGTCGGGCAGGACTTTGCACGCCACCCCCGCGTCGGAGGTTTCGAGCACGAACGCCTCAGGCGGGACAGCGGCGTCTGCCAGCACGATATCGCAACTGTCGGCGGAGCCGAAGAGTACGGCCCCATCCGCCAGTTCGATTTCCGCGCCCGCATTGGCGCCTTTGAGGATTTTCAAAACCCACTTCACTTGCGATTCCTCATGCTTTCAACTTAAGCCGCCCCAGCGGCTGGATATTGATTTCGCTGCTTAATTCCTGGAACGACAGGACCGCCAACTCGTAGTAGTCCTTCTCGATCATCTTGCGGAAGTACCGTCGAATGTCCACCGACACGATGATCACTGGCTTCTGCTGAACCTTACTCAAATCCCCGATAGTGGACTTTACGACGCCGAGAATCTGGCGCACGCTTGCACCATCCATCGCCAGGTAACTTCCCGCCGATGTCTGGCGCACGCTCTTTCGAATCTTCTCTTCCAGCGCGGGATCCAGCAGGTACGCCGCGATGATGTTCTGCCCGCCGCTGAACTTGTACGAAATGTAGCGGTTCAAGGCACTTCGCACATATTCCACCAGCAACACCGTGTCCTTCTCTTTCTGGCCCCATTCGATGAGGGTCTGCGTGATTTGCTTCAAGTCGCGAATGCAAATCCCTTCCTGGACAAGGCGTTGCAGCACATCCGTGATTTTCTGCAACGGCAGCACGCGCAGGACTTCGCGCACAAGTTCGGGAGCCTCCTTTTCCATGTGGTCGAATAGCAGACGCGTCTCCTGAATGGAGAGGAACTCGTGCGCATACCGCTTCAGAACCGTCGAAAGGTGGAAACTCAGAACCCCATTGATGTCCAGGTAGCGGATGCAACCCATGTCGAGGTCGCCTTTCCTGGATTCTTCCACCCAGCACGTCTCGTAGCCGTTCAGGAAGGCCTTGCCGGACGTGAAGGGGATGCCGGCCGCCGTCAGGTTTTCGGGAGATTCCAGGGCAAATATGTAGCCGGCGCGCAGTTCGCCGTCGGCAACGGGGACTTCGTTGACGAGGATGCGGTACTTGCCGTCCTTGACGGTGTCGTTCAGGCTGAGGTTGATGCCAGGGAAAGGCACGCCCAAATCGTGGTAGAGGGCGCGTCGCACCTCGATGATGCGGTCGTTGAGTTGCTCGTAGGTGAGGGCGGTGCGAATCGACGCGTCGATATCGACCATCAAGGGGGTGACCATGGTGAAATCGTCGCCAGTTTTTTTCGGTTGGCGGGGTTTGCCGTCTTCGCCAGAGGGTTTTGCGGCCTCCAGGGGGTCCTGTCCTTCGGCTTCGCGCGCCTTGCGGTACTTTTCTCGGAGAATCAGGGACCAGCCCACGATCGCCACGCAAGCCGCCAGACCGAAAATCTGCACCTTCGGGAATCCGGGAATCAACCCAATCGCCACCAGCATCAACGAACCCAGAAGAATGGCCTTTGGCTGCGCAAAGAACTGGTTCGCGATGTCCTGGCCCAGCGGTTTGGCCTTCTCGTCGCCGACACGCGTCACGATGACACCTGCCGTGATGGAGACCAGCAGCGCGGGAATCTGTGACACCAGACCGTCGCCAATCGTCAAAATACCGTAGGTCTTCACGCATTTTGCGACTTCCCAGCCGTTCATGAACACCCCGATGCAGATGCCGCCCACGATGTTGATGGCGGTCATAATCAATCCGGCAATGGAGTCGCCTTTGACGAACTTCATGGCACCGTCCATGGCACCGTACAACTGCGATTCCTTGGTCAATTCGTTACGTCGCTCCTGTGCCTGGTTCATGTCAATGGAGCCGGCGCGCATATCGGCGTCAATGGACATCTGTTTTCCTGGCATGGCGTCCAACGTGAAGCGTGCTGCGACTTCGGAGACACGTTCCGAACCCTTTGCAATGACCACGAACTGGACAATCGTGATGATGAGGAAGATGACGGCACCGACCACGAAGTTGCCTCCGACCACGAAGTTGCCGAATGTGTAGATGATTTCACCGGCATTTGCCTTCAGGAGGATGAGACGCGTCGTCGTCACGTTCAGTGCCAGGCGGTACAAGGTGGTAAACAGCAACATGGACGGGAAGGTGGAGAAGGCGAGGGCGCGAGGCAGATACAGGGACAGCATCAGCATCACCGTCGAAATCATCAGATTCACGGAAATCAGCAAGTCGACCACGAAGGTCGGCAGCGGGATGATGAGCAATCCGATGACGGCGACGACAAGGAAGGCAAGTACGAGGTCGCCGTACCTGCTTAGCAGATTGGAATAATTTGTCCAGTCCCTGCTCACTTGTCAGTCCTCATGTTTCCAGCAATGCGGCGCGGTACTGGTCGAGCAGTTCCGAGTCCGCAAGTAGGTTTTCCAATTCACGCGCAGCGGCACCGGCTTTGGCACCTTTGCGCTTCCGTAACGAGCGAATGGTTTTGACGGCAGCCGCGTGGAAGCCGTGCTCGGTCCGCAATGCGGGCGCGTTCGCGGCGGCGGTCAGCGCTGCCATGATTTCCCCGCCAATGGAAGTATTGAGGGGGAAGACGTCCTGGATGGCCTCCGAGACCGTGGTGGAACCGGGCATCAGCGGGGTTTGCGTCTGGCCAGGGGTCTGGCCGACGGTGCCGTTGGTCCAGTCGGCATTGGAGATTCCAGTGTCAAACCGTACTCCTTGTGTGACTCGGCTCAGCTCCATCTCGTGCCTCCAAAGCTTTGCATGACATTCCAGATGTTGGAGAACATTTGCCAGAGCGAGTTTTCCGTGACATCACGTTCGTTCATTTTCACAAGGAAGAGTCCCTGGGAGGTCTTCGGGAGGAAGGCGGTTCGCAGGACGAAGGGGAATCGGTTGCGTGGATGCGAGGTGACGAGGAGTTTTTTGAGCGTGGCTTGTTCGGGGTTGATGGGAGTGCGGACCTGGAGGCAGAGGACGTCGTTGCTGTACTCCAGTGCCAGCGAGGTGCCATTCTCGAAGGTGGCCGCGGCCACGCCCTTGTCGTTGAGCGCGAAACGCTCGAACCCGAAATGCCGTCCAAATCCTGTCACGGCTGCGTATACCCATTCAGCGTTCATTTCTTTCCTCCCTCTTTTGCTTGTCCTTGCGGGCCTTTTCTTCCTCTTCCTCGCGCTCCAATTCGTCCATTTCGGACTTCATGAGTTCCTCGGCGGCCTCCGTGAGGCGGAAGCGGTCGGTGGGATTTTGGAAGAGACGGGGGGAGAGGCTGCGGAAGAGGTCGAGGAGCCCCGTCGCAAAGTCGGCGCGGGCATGGATTTGCTGCAAACCGGTGGAGGCGAGGATGCTGCCGACCTGTGCCGAGGAGACGAACGGCTGTTCGGTCAAGTCGACGACGCGCCCCGTCAAAGCCTCTCCGGTTTGCAGGCATTGCTCACCGAACTGATGGAGCATTCGGAGGACCATTCCATCCATCTTGTCCAGCATGGTACGCAGGACTTCGACGCATTGCAAATCCAGGATGATGCGTCGCAGTTCTTCTGGGCTTTGCGAGGGATTGGTATTGTGCAAATCGACGCCTGCCGCCGCGATGAGGAAGTCAATCTCCGCCGCGAGGCGTCCCGGTCCACGGGAGGCCAGGAGCGAGCGGAAGCAGTCCTGCGGGGTGGAGAAGCCGATGACTTCGCCTCGGTACAAATCGCGCAGGTTCTGCATCTCCTCGGGCGAGGAGGTGCGCTTGTTGATTTCCGAAGCGACGTTGATGCCGGCCCGCATCTCGGGACCCTGCGTGTGTTCCAGTTCCGCTTTTGCCTGCCGAACCAACTCCTGCATCTCCGATTCGGTCGGCGCCAGTGCCTGCTCCAGGCAGTCCAGCATGGCGAACTGGTGCGAAGGGTCGTTGGAGCCGTTTCCGAGCCATTTCAGAAAATCCTGGGCGTTGGGCAGCGGATTTGCGGCGCGCAACATGCGCAGCATCCGCATCAGGAACTCCGCGCCAGGCATGTCCGGCATCACCTTCATCCAGTTCTGGAGTGCTTCGATGTAGGCGTTCTGCCGTCCCTTGGTCTCCCCAAGTTTCCGCTCCGAGACGTTCTTCGACTCCTTCTCTTCAAACTGGAACGAAAGTTCCTCCATCGAATCCATCAATTCCGCCAAGGGGTCCACCTCGACATGCACGTTCATCCCCATAGCGACGCTGGACTCCGGCATCGCACCCTTTTCTTGAATGGGGTGCGACGACGTGTCAAACTGCGTCGTGGCAATGGCTTGCCTTAGGATTTGTGCCGCATCAAGTGCCACTGGCTTCCTTCCTTTCCGATTCGCGCTGTTCCTTGCGCTCTTTCTCGCGTTTTTCCTTGCGCTCCTTGATTTCCTTCTTGAGCGTCTTCATCTGTTCTTTATGCTGTTCCTGACGAATCTCATCCTGTTCCTGGATTCGGAGTTCGCGCTCTTCGCGCTGTTCCTCGTCCGCCTTGGAATCCTTGTGGAGGGTTTCCTCGAGGGTGATGTCGCGATGTTTGGCAGCCTGGACGCGTGCGACGTCCTTCTGGTCGAGGCTGATGATGTAGGGAGTCAGGATGAAGAGGCGTTGCACGGTTTCGGTCCGCCAGGATTTTCCGCCGAAGAGCCAGCCGATGATGGGCAGGTCGCGAAGCCAGGGAATGCCCCAGCCGGCCTTCTCCTGGACATCGCGGAAATAGCCCGCCAGAATGATGGAATCCGCTTCTGCAACGGATGCCTGCGTCTCCAGCGTGCTTTGGCGGGTCATCGGCATCGCATCCACGGTGATGGCCTCGAAGCCGCCATCCTGCAATTCCAGGGACAGCCAAATGCGCGGCGGTTCCTCCGACGAACTCGGATACATGATCCGCGGCTTGATGTTCAACTTCGTGCCGGCTGTGACTTCCTCCAGAGTCGCAACTTCCTGGCCGACGACGCGGGCGTGGTAACTCTGCGTGTCCGTCATCGAGGCGGCGATGTTGTTCATCGTCAAAATCGAGGTGCGGGAGATGTTGCGTGCACGTCCTTTCTGGCGCAATGCCGTCAGCGACGCGCCGAGGTTGACGTGCTTCCCGAGGTAGGTTAGAGCGCCCGCCAGACCGTTGCCGACCAGTGCTGCCGGATCAAACAGGTTCGCGGCATTCTGCCCAACGGCGGTGTTCGCGTTGCTGGTTTTATAGCCCAGGGAGAGCGACAGCTGCCAGTCCAGGGCGTCGTTTCGATTCATTTCCAGAACGGTGACCGCAATCTCCACGAGTTGTTGCGGCTTGTCCAGTTCCTTGATGAGGTTTTCGTACATCGGCATCCGCGTCGCGGAATCCCGCACGATGACGGCGTTCAGGCGATTGTCGGCACGGATGACGGGGGTGACCGTCGGCATCAAATCCCATGTGCGGTCCAGTTCCGATTGCTCTTTCTGCGGCTTCGCCTCCGCGTTTTCCGCCGATTGCTTCTCCTTGTCCGCCACCTTCTCACTCACGCGACCTTCCCGCGTGATGCCCATAATGTCCTGCAGCAAGCCCGCGACACCGCGGATTTCTGCACTGCCGTCCGGTGCAGAAACACCGATGCTGACATCGTCTGCCCAGGTGTTCTTCAGCGGGAAAATACGGGTTTCGACCTCGTTGAAGGTCCGCAGTTTCTTGAGGCGGTCCGCCTTCTGGATGACGCTCATCACGAGCTCCACGTACCGGGGCGGTCCCCACACGAGGATGAGTTCATCGTTGCTCGCAGTCCGAATCGGGAACCGTCCGTCCTCGACGCCGAGTTCGCCCAGCATCGCACGCACGTCCGCCGCCTTCATGTACGCCAAATCCACCAGCGTCGTCATCACTTCGCCCGAAGCATAGATGTACAGCGCCGTCCCGTCGTAGTACCACGTCAGGTTGTGCATCGTACATACTTGCTCCAAAAAGTCCTGCGAGGGAACTTCCTTGAAGTCCCCCGAAAACGTTCCCATCACGCCGGCACTCATGACAACGCTCAGGCCCTGCGACACCGCAAACGTCTCAAATGCCTCACGCACAGGCATTTGACGAGCAATCAGCGTGTACGTCGGATTCCGCCAGGGAATCGACGGCGACACGCCGCCAGCCAGCAGGGACAGCATCGCTGCCTGCACCAGGAAAAGGATTGCCAGAAATCGCTTCATGGTCGTATCATAACCTCGGGAAAGGTGGGCTTCGGACTTAAAATCTCCTGGACGCGCGCACGCCACCAGTCCCAGGAGGCAGCAAAACGCTCAAAAAACTCGCGCAAGGCCATGGCGTCCGCCTCGGCAGGCGCCGGTTGCCACAGCATCACAGAATCCGACTGCGGGTCGTATGCCAGAACGGCCTCCTCTCGCAGAATCCTTCCCGCCGCATAGCCCGCCAGGGTTTCCAGCAGCGAGTCGTTCTCTCCGCAAGGTGCCAGGATTGCCTGCAACAGCAGACGGCCATCCATTTCGGCGACGACAATCTCCCCGTCGTCCACCTTCAAGGCATAGGTAGAGACTCCCGACGGGATTTCGTCGGGATATCCGATTGCTCTTGCGAGCCTGCCGATGCCGCTGGTGCTCATGCTGTCTGGTTTCCTTTGCGCGTCAGATGTTGTTGGCCATGTTCATTCCAGTCGTGCCGTTGCGGCCGATGATACCGCTCGACATGTTGAAGGTGACATCGCGCCAGTTCACGGTGGACTGCAGGTCAATGGTTCGTTGCTGGCTTAGGGTGTTCACTGCGTCCATCTTGCGGCGCAGAGTGTCGTACGCCGCGAGACGGTTTGTGGAAGAGGAGAGTGCGCCTGGGAGCGCAGCGGAGTCGATACCGCATTCCTGTGTCAAGAACTCATAGACGGTGGCAGTGGTGGAGACCTTCTTGGGACGGTATCCTTCCGCAAACCTCGTGGGAGTTTCATAGGAGGCGTTTTCTTCGATCATTTGATGGACGACGTTCGACATCGTGTCCAGCAGCCCCGTGTTGGACTGCAGTTGGTTCATTTGAATCACGCTGCGAGCCTCCAGTGTCGCTGCACGAAAGAAACAAACCGCCGCCACCAACTGCGCCAGCGTCAGCAACTCCGAGTCGTTCACGCTGTACATGTTCACGGCATTGAAGCCGCTTGGTGCATTGGGATTCGTGCGTATGGTTTCGATGTTGATGCCTGACATGGGCTTCCCCCCGTTACATGTTGTTGATGTTGCCCATCATCTGGTTGTAGAAGGTCTTGAGGATGTTCGAGACCATGTCGTAGGTCTGGTCGCGCTTGGTCGTGAGCGACTGCAGTTCGATGAGCGTCTCCTGGCTGAGGGTATTCAACGAATCCATCTTGTTCTCCATGGAATTGATGAGATCGTCGTACAGGATGTCCTGTCCGGGAGTCGGGATACCATTCAGATAGACCCACTTCACAGCATTGTCGATGACACCTCTGTTCTGCAGGAATATCTGATAGTCCTGGCCATAGTAAATCGAATTGGTATCCTGGATGGTGTGGTCCGAAAGCGTATACGGACCGTTTGCACCGGTGCTGAAATAATCCACCAGGGCCTGCTCGACCTCGGTCAAGGCCGCCAAATCCGAGCTGTTGCGGTTGATGGACTCCATCAGGGTGATGATGTCGCTCTCCAGAGAGGCCGCGCGTTGCAGGCAGATCGCCATCACCAACTGCCCGATGGACATCAGGCGGGGTTGCCCCATCTCGTCGGTCACGCCATCCATCTTGTAGACAGTCGCCTGCAATTTCTGGGTGGGGTTGTCCACGGAATACATCGAAAGTTCAATGGTTTCTGTCGTGAAGCTCATGTTTCATCTCCTTTTTCGTTACAGGTTGCCGATGAGGTTGCCGCGTGTGTCGCTGACGTTGGTCATCAGTTCGGTGGCGGTGGTGTACGCCTGGTCGCGGCGGTCAACCAGCGACTGGAGTCGATTCATATCCGTCTGTGCGACGTTGTTCAGTCCGTCAATTGTGGATTTGACCCGTTGTACCATACCTTCTATCGTCTGCTTGTTCGCACTGTAATGTGAATACCAGTTTGCATAGTAAAAGTCTGCACGGTCCTTTCGTCCGCTGGGACGGTCGCTTTCGTTCCAATAGGTCGTGCAACTGAAACCAAGACGTTCCTTCAACAGGTTCCCCGTCTTCTGGCTCATCCAGTTCGGCATGTCTATCGAACCCTCGTCGTCACTTTCAAAAGACGCCTGGATGGTGGAAAGTTCCGACAAGACGGCACCCAACTTGTCCAAGTAACTGTTCCTCGCTCGAATCTTTACTGCCACCGGATTGACCTCGCTTTCAATTGTGAATGCACGCCTCTTCGAGATGACCACCAGCAGGTCCTGAAAGTCCACCATCTTGTTGTCAATCCCGTAGGCATATACTTTGATTCCCCACATCTTGAAGCGATCCGGTGCCACCCGGTACTTCTGGATGGGGGCGTGCAGTTCGTCGTAAATCTCCTGAAGCTCCGCGAGCGGCCCCGCGAGTTCCTCACGCTTTGCTTTGACCGGAACAAGGACTTCCTCCATATCGGAAATAATCCATAAGGTTCCGTGGGAGGAAACGTCGATTCCCGCCTCTTCAATCAGGAAACGGTCTATGGGGAACTGTTGGATGGCATTCCCCTTGTTGACGGTGATCCAGAGGGAGTTCGAGCTGTCATAGAGCTCGATGGGCGTTCCTCTTGCAATGTTCTCCTCCAGGATCTGCTGGATCTGAGCCAGCCCGTCGTCAATCGACTTGAGTTTCTCATATTCGTAATCGACATCGGTGGGGTTTCCCCTCACGGCTTTCGTTTCCAGGCGCACGGCATTTTGCAGGGAGGCGGTTGCGGCCAGCTGTGCGGGGGACATCATGCGGGTATTCCCGTTCACATCCGTCACCGCCTGCAACAGGAGGGGTGTCTGCAACGGCTGTGCGGAACTGGTCACCAGATTTGTTGAAAGATCGATTGGATTGATGGAAGTTTCCATTGTGGTGGCCTTTTGGGTTAGAAGTTTGAGATGAGATTGCTTCGCGAGTCGCTGACGTTGGTCATCAATTCGGTGGCGGCGGTGAATGCCTGGTCGCGGCGTTCCACTATGGACTGGAGGCGGTTCATATCCGTCTGTGCAATGTTGTTCAAAGCGTCAATGGTCGATTTCACTTTCTGGACCATTCCCTCGATGGTCTGTTTGTTCGCGCTGAACTTCCCCTCCCACGTCGCATAGTAGAAGTCTGCGCGTCCGGTGTTGCTACTGGGGCGGTCCGATTTGCTGTTGTAGGTTGTGCAGGGGAAGCCCAGTCTGGAGGAGAGCAGTTCCCCGGTGGACTTCGAAATCCAGCCGGGCTGGTCCTTCGCGCCCTTGTCATCGCTGTCGAAGGACGCCTGAATGGTGGAAAGCTCCGACAGCACGGTTCCCAGTTTGTCCAGGTAGTTGTTCCGCTCGCGGACCTTTGTGGCAACGGGCTTTACCTCTCCCTCAATCACTACCGCACGCTTCTTCGAGACAGCCACCAGCAAGTCCTGGAAATCGACCGCCTTGCCATCCATCTTGTAGTCGAAGACATTGACTCCCCACTGATCAAGGCGCGAAGAATGAACGGTCTCCGTCTCAATCGTGTTCGAAAGGACTGACCGCATCGCCGTGCTGCCTTGCATTTGGTTGGAAATCGCCATCGAATACTCCTTGCGCTAATGAATGCCTTGAATGGTCTTGGAGATCGTTGCGTTGACTTTCCTCACCATGGATGAGGCCAGGCTAAATGCCTGATCTCGTTTGGACATATAGCTGTTCATGGCAACCATGTCTTGCTGTAATTTGTTGTCTTCTCGATCCATCTCGTACTGCACGTCACTTTGCAGTTTCTGCAGATCCCCCTTCGAAGACTGTCCTTGGCGGAAGGGCAAGGGAGAGAGATCGATGACAATGATGTAGTTTTTGCAACTCAAGCCGTACTTGTTCAGGATGTCGTAGGCTTTTGCTAGATCAGAAGATGAGTATCTCTCGTCGAAGTCGGACTCCGTGGCCAGATGCGCAACGCCGACGGCAACATAGGAAAGCACCTCACCGAGTTCCTCCACCTTGCGCATCCTCGCCCGTATCGCAGGCTGCAAGGCACTCATCGCTTTTTCGACAGATGCACTGCGGCGCAACGACGCGAACGCAATCGCAGACCCATACGATTGACCCGACACACCGTCTACCGTATAGTCCACTTGCTGCTGGCCGTAAATCACTAGACCTGCAATGTTTTGTGAGCTGATTTCAGTCATTGAGCCCCCCTTCAGTTTCAAGGCACAATTCAAGAAAATACTAATCAAGTCTTATAATATCCTAAATTTTTCCAAAAAATCAAGTGCAACCTGCATTTTTTCCTTGAAAGTGACCTTGTTATGGAAAGAAAAAAAGGTTACTGTTCAGAAGGGTAGCCGCGTGATTCAGGTCTCTTGTTTTTATCCACAAGACACACAAAATACGCAAAAAGAACTGTCATTCTTCCTGTCTCTCAAAATGCGTTGAAGTCGCGCTGGCTTCCTATGCTGTCCCCCAGCGGGAAAGGTCTTGTCCGTTCCCACCGGGGGACAGGTAGGAAGCAACGATTCTTTAGACCCTTTGGAAGAGACAGATGTTCCCAATGTTTTTGTGTGTTTTGTGGAAGAAAGTGTTCCGAATCGTCACCATGATCCAGAGTTCTGAAGAATGAGGTAGTTGCAAAACTCATTTTTGAGTCCACAGAACACACAGAATACACAGAAGGCAATCCGCCGCTTCGCGGCGGATTGCACTTTGTATTTTGTTTTATATCAAGTGTTTGGTCGCGCGTATC
>JAFRLI010000298.1 GCA_017431255.1 Victivallales bacterium | reverse complement strand
GCGGTCTCCATCTCGCGCATACGCGCGAACAGCAGGCCGGAGTGTTCACCGGCCCCGTCCACCTGTGGCTGGTCTCCATCTCGCGCATACGCGCGAACAGCAGGACGACGACTTTTGCATGGCGTGGCACATCCCAGGGGTCTCCATCTCGCGCATACGCGCGAACAGCAGGAGCGAAGATTTGTACTCCCTGCGGTTCATCCCGTCTCCATCTCACGCGTATGCGCGCGGACAGCAGGCAAATTGAAGCTATACGATGCCCTGGTCTCCGCGTCTCCATCTTGCGCATGCGCGCGAGCAGCAGGTGTTTCAATTCACGCGCCCGCGTGGGGCGCGACGTCTCCATCTTGCGCATGCGCGCGAGCAGCAGGCAGCGAACACCCTCGGAATCTCGGAGGCGTGCTCTCCATCTTGCGTATGCGCGCGAGCAGCAGGTCCTGCGGAAGCCTTGCGTATTCGGAAGATGTGCATCTCGCGCGCATATGCGCGCGTCGCACGGAGTGCGGCATGCAGACCCCTCCGGGCGGCACGCCCCAAGCACTGGAACGTACCAACGCTCTTCCAGGGATTCTGAAGAATTACAAATCCTGTTGAAAAAAAATTCTCAAATGAATTTGCCGAAATCAAAATGGTGTGTATATTCATAAGTGGTGCACGTATTCCGCGTGTGCTTTCACCTCAAACAAAAAGGAAAACAACCATGAAGAAAGCCATTCTGCTCGCCGCCGCCCTCATCACCGCTGGTCTGCTCACTGGTTGCGGCTCCCTCCGCACGCCCGCAGGCGAAAACAACGGCAAAGTCTGGTACGACACCTTCTTCGGTATCTCCATCGAAAGTGCTGTCTACGGTGATGGCATCCTCGTCAAGCAGTAGTCTCTGACTGGCGCTAGGCGCGAAGCACCCCCGTTTTTTTGGAAGCGGGGGTGTTTTTTTGTGGTTTGCATTTGCACATCTATATCAGATATGATATATTAGAGCAATTCCAAACTGCAAAAAATAGGAGGCTTGCATGGAACAGGAAAAATCCTTTGATGGAAAGTTCACGCAGAGTATGCGTGAGCGGTTGCGGAAGAAGCGCTTGAGTTTAGGGGTACGAATCCCCCATGTGGCGCAGGCGCTGGGCGTTGCCTGGCAAACGTATGCGAAATGGGAGCAAGGAGGGTTTCAGGTCTGCCATAGCCGGAACATTCTCCAGGTGCAAAGGTACCTGGATGGCATGCTTGACGAGGAAATCCTTCTTTGTCAAAAGAGCGCGCCCTCCGGGGAGAAGGAAAGCGAAGATAGCACGATGAAACCTGCGTTTCATCTCCTCGCCAATGTATACGCGCTCTGCGGCGAGTTTCCCGAACTCCAGAAAGAGTTTCGGCATGGTCTTTTGGATGACCTCTGGCAGGTCCTTCATTCACTTCTGCTCGAACTTTGACGCTTCTGAAGAGCAATCCGTGACGTAGCGCATTGAAATTGCGCCAAGATGCGTTATACTAATAGGGGAGGGACTCACCTTATTCTTTGGAAGAAAGTTCATGCGTGTTTTGTGTTTGTTAACTTTGGTGTGCAGTTGCGCGTTGTTTGGACAGCAGGGCGAGGCGTTGCTGGCGATTGTTGGGGACGAGGTCATCACGACAGCAACCGTCCAACAGCAGACCGCCTTGGAAGAGAAACAACTTGCGCTGACTTGTCAGGGCGCGGAATTGCAGCAGCGAATCCAGGAACTCCGCAAGCAAGCGCTCGATAACCTCATCGACAAGGAACTGCTGTTCCTCGAGTTCCAAACGCTCAAGGCAAAATTGCCGCCAAATATCCTGCAGGAGCGCCTCAACCGAATTGTGCTTGCTCGTACCAATGGGGATCTTGTGCGTTTCGAGGAATTGTTGCAGAACGAGGGAATGACCATGACCGAGTTCAAGAAACGTCTCCACAAGGAAATTGCCGTCGAACTTCTTGTGCGAGACCGCCTCACGCGGGGCAATTTAGTTTCGGACCGTGATGTCATAAAATATTACCTTGCCCATAAGGAATCCTTGGCGCAACCTCCGCGATACCATATCGCTGTCATCCAGTTACGAAAAGATGGGAAGTTCGCGGGAAAACACGAGGCGACTCTTCAGGAAATCCTCCATAAACTCGCGGAAGGTGTCCCGTTTGCGGAACTTGCCAAGCAATATTCCGAAGGTGCCAATGCGGAAAATGGCGGTGACCAGGGATGGATGCCTGCACTCGTCCCAAAACTGCAGGAAGAGGTTGACAAGATGCAGTCAGGACAGACCAGCGCACATCTCATTGACATCGGTTCTTCCTATTACATCGTGCAACTCATCGCCCACGAAAAGGGCGGTGTCCCTGAACTTGACGCCCCCCTCAAGGAGAAAATCCGCGAAATCCTCCGCAAACAGGAAGAGAAACGCCGCTACGACGAGTACCTTCGAACCCTCTACATGAAATACCCTGTCTCCCGCATGGACCAGAAATAGTGACTTTGAGGTATTGGAGAACCTAGTTTTTCACATCTGGCCCATCTGGTCTAACTAGCACAAATAGCAACCACCCACCACGAATCACAGAAACGTCATGAAATTGCAATCTTTTCAAGTAGGCTGGCTTTCGTTTGCCGGTATGAGTAGTTCGGTACTTTGGAATGGGGAGAAATACCCGATTGAGTGGCAGGAGGTATCCGAAGGGAAATGGTCTGCGGAGAATGCAGCTGGGCGTTTTGAACTGACGCTGGAGCGTGACGGGGAGGCGATTGTTCTGCGTCCTGCGATGCATTTGTCAGGGAATGTGGAAGAGTTCTCCCTGCGCATATTGGAGTTCCCCGAATTGCATCCCGACCACTTGACCTGCGGCGGGCAGCGCATGGGACGCGGAAAACTGTTCCAACTTCCTGCGGAAGAGGCAACCACCTTCGTCGCGTACTACACCTGCGTCCTCACGAAAGATGGTCAGAACGTTCTTCTTTCCACTCCGCTCGAACAAACCTACCAGAACCGCTTTGCGGGAAGTGTCGAAGGCACGACGCTTTCCCAGTTTGTGCATGAATACATGGAGCACAACAATGCCTTGCGCGACGTGCAACTCGATCCCATTCGCGTCGAGGCCGGCAATGCGTTCGAACTGCTCAATGCCTATGGCGAACGATCTGTGAAAGTCAAACGCGACTTCCAGCAACCCCTCTATTACGGTTGGAATAGTTGGGATTACTACCGCTGGACCATCACCGAGGACGAGGTCCTGCGCAATGCACGATTCATCGCCAACGATCCCGTCCTGCGCAAGCACATTCGGCGCATCATTGTGGATGATGGCTGGCAGTACTGCTACGGCGAATGGGATGCCAATCCTTATTTCCCGCATGGAATGAAATGGCTTGCCGAGCAAATCACCGCTTTGGGCTTCGAGCCTGGACTCTGGTTTGCACCCGCCATCATCGAGCCGCATGCACGCATTGCGCAACTCGACTACGATATGCTTGCTCGCAGCGAAGGCGGACAACCCTGCCTCATCTACGAGTGCATGAGACGCGTTGGATTCGTGCTCGACCCCACCGTGCCCAAGACCAGGAAGTGGCTCACTGAACTCTTCGACCGCTACGCCGGCATGGGATACAAGTATTTCAAACTTGATTTCCTTGGCATTGATGCGGAGGCTCCGCGTTATTCCGACCCGACCGTTCCGCGTGTGGATTTGTTGCGCCTGTTGCTTTCAGCCGTGCAAGAGGGTGTTGCTGGACGCTCCGTGCTTCTAGGGTGCAACTATCCCTACTCGAACGGGAATGGGTTCGTGGAGGCGGTGCGTGTCGGTGCCGATATTCATGCGCTTTGGAAAGCCATCAAACGCAATACGGCCTCCGTGGCGACGATGTTCTGGGCAAATAAGCGTCTCTGGCTCAACGACCCCGATTTTGCCGTCGTGCGCTCTCTCGAAACGAGTGACGATCCCGAAATGATGCGCCTCAAGCCGCTGTATCCTTTTGTTACTCCCGAGGCGACCTTTATTCCGGATCAGGAGATGGCCTTGGGCGGCGACCATGTCTGGGAAATGGAGGTCTTGCTTGCCATCGACATAATGGCTGCTGGCGCCATCAATCTCTCCGACAATCTGCCACGCCTCAACGAACGCGGTCTCCAGATGCTTCGCAAGGTCGTTTCCGCAGCCTCTGGCGAAACGGGAATCCCGCTCGACCTCTTCTCCTCGCAACTTCCAGCCTACTGGCTACAGAAGGTCGGGAACGCACAGCGCCTTCTCGTCATCAACTGGACCGACCAAGCCCAGGAGTTCCCGCTCGACTGGAAGGCCTACGGTGGAAAGCCTGACTCTGTGCGGAACTTCTGGACCGACCAGATCATGCCCGCTACGCTGTCCGTCTCCCTTGAACCTCACCACAGCTGGTTCGTGGAGTTCTAGAAAGGCCTGAAAGACCTGGAAAAAGGGAAGGAAAAGGACGAAAAGGAATCGTGGAGCAGCATTAGCAACGATTCCTTTCCGTCCTTTCGTCCTTTTCACTCCTCCCTTCCGTTCCCCCCGGTCAAACGGTCCCTATCGGTCCCCCCGGTCTCCCATCCGGGGGGCCTTCCTAGGGATTATCGTGCAAATTGCACGAGGAACGCGGCAGAGCCAGGCATGTTTTTGCGGATGACGAGGCGTTTGCCGTCCCATTCGATGGGATGCGGGGTGAGGTCGTGGGTGTCATCGATGACGAGTGCGGAGGCTTGGGCGTTTTCCATTCCCTGGATATTGAAAGCGAGAACGGGGCGTCCTCCGCGGTAGTCGGCAATGAGGAGCGCGGCGTGGTCGGGACCTTTGGTGACGGGGAGCACCCGGAGGGTTTTGTAATCGGAGATCGGGGTGGCTTTTGCCTTGTCATCGTATTGCATGACGGCGCTGTGCATTTTGAAGGAGTAGTAGTTTTTGTTGAGACCATGGAAGATGGTGTGGAATCCCCAGGTGAGGCTGTCGCTGCCGTAGTAGAATGCAGCGTCGAGAGGTTGGTCTTGCCAGGCGGCGAGGACGTTCAGGTTGAACGTGGCGGAATCGACTCCGTGCATTCCCGTGGTACCTGACATTGCGTTTTTGTAGCCGTTTTCGGAGAACCCGTGGTGGAGTCCTTCCCAACTGAGGATGTAGTGCCATTCGTTGAGGATGAGTTCGGTATTTTTGTAGACGGGGCTGCGTTCATCGAGCCATTTGCGGGCACGTGTTGGCTGGTTGGCCAGGTTTAAGGCGTCGGCAGTGTAGCAGTGCCAGGAGAGGAAATCGGGGACGACGTTCGCCTTTTCGCATGCTTCCAGCAGCGGTGCAAACCTTGCTTCGTTCCAGCCAGTGTATGCAGGACCACCGATTTTGAGTTGGGGGAACTCTTGCTTGAGGCGCTTGAGGACGATGACGAAGAACTTGTAGAACTCCTCGATGGGACCGTTCCAGCACTTGGCGCCGAGGTCGGCTTCGTTCCAGATTTCCCAGTACTGGATATCCCAGTGGAAGCCGTTTGCCCAGCCCTGGGTGTAGTGGCGAATGATGCCCGCGAGGACTTCCGCATAGTGGTGGTAGTCCTTGGGAAGATTCGTGTTGAAATGCGCGTCCTTCGTGTGCTCGATGCTGGTGCCCAGGCGGTAGAAGATTTTGACGCCTGCGTTCTGGATTTGGGTGAGAACCTCATCCGTCGCTGTGAAATAGTAGTTGGACGGGTCAGAAGGGTCCTTGTCTTCCAGTGGGAAGAGGAAATGGGTGTCGATGATGCGCATACCGGGGTTGTTGAGTGCCCAGTCATGGCTGCGTGCGGAATCGAAATGGAGGTCCTTGTAGATGGGCGTGAAGTCGCCGATGCTGCGATGTTCCTGGTTGGGGGCGTAGCCGGAGGAGTGGAGGCGCTTGTTGATGGGGCCGAGGTTCTGGGTGAAGTCGATGTCAAAGAGGGACGGTTCGATGGGGGTGAGTTCAATCATTGGGAAACTCCTGTTTGTTTTTTTGTAAGTGATTAGTGGTTAGTGGTTAGTGGTTAGTTTTTACTGCGGCTAAAGCCGCGGCACAGAACAAGAGCAAAACACGCTCCAATTTCTAAGAGTACCTACGAATTGTGCTCCTATGAGTGAAAACTAGCCACTAACCACTAAGAGAGGTCCTTGGGGAATCCGAGGAGGTTGTGGAAGGTGTCGCAGAGGCGTTTGATGGAGTAGCCGCCAGCGGGAGCGAGGAGGTGCCCTGCCCAGTTGTCGCCGTCGTCAAAGCAGATTTCGGATTGGTATTCCATCATGCGGGGGCAGGCTCGGAGTTTTTGCATCATGACGGGCCAGTCGATGGTCCCGTCACCGGGCATTCCGTGGAGGTCTCCGTAGCCATCGTTGTCGTGGATGTGGCAGGTGACGATGTAGGGAGCGAGGACTTCGAGGGAATCGTCCTCGGTGACGAACCCTTCGCGCCAGTTGCGATGCTGGTAGGCGGGGTAGTTTTCCCATTTTTTCCATGGTGCGGAGAACATGCAGTTGGCGTGTCCGGTGTCGTAGCAGACGCCGCAGGAGGGGCTGGAAAGGAAGGGTTTGATGACCTCTCGGACGACGCGTGCGGAGTTCGGGGGTTCGAAACTGTTTTCGACCGCGATGACGACGCCCTGCTTTTCCGCTTCGGGAATGAGGACCTCCAAGGTTTCGTGGGCGAGGGAAATCAACTGGTCGATTGGCACGCCGTGGGCGATGTACTCATGTGCGCCGACATGGATGGTGAAGGTCTTGCAGCCGAAGTCGCCCGCGACGCGCAAGGCACCCAGTTGGATTTCGAGCATTTTCTTGCGGATGTCGGGGGCTACCACGTCCAAATCCAGTTCATATCCAAATGGTGCATGCATTGCGCCGAGGGTGACATGCAGGTCGTCCTGGATTTTGTGGAGGCGTTTGATGAGGTCGGGTTCGTTGACGCATCGCATGGCGAGGCCGCAACTGAAGACGAGGTGGTTGTAGCCGTGGTCTAGCACTTCCCGCGCGATGTGCGCGAGGTATTCATCGGCTACAAGTTTCCAGGGAGGGAGGATGAAGAGTGGTGCGTTCATGATTGGTTTTTGTCAATGAGACCGTCTTGCTTGGGGAGTTTATGGAGGAAGTAGTAGGTGACAATCAAGGAGACGATACCGCCTAGGACATCGGAGGCGAGGCGGGAGTAGAAGATGCCGGGAAGCCAATGGAAGTACCTTGTCAGGATGGAGAGGGGAATCAAAACGACCGCCATGCGGAAGATTTTCAGTGCAGCGTCCCAGTTGGGATGTCCGCAGCCTGTGAGGGCACCTCCGCAGTAGCGGGTGAGTTCCAGCAGGACGAATCCCCATGGAATGATGTGCATATAGGTCACCATCAGAGACTGCACCTCTGCTTCCGTGGAGAAGAATACCACGAACTTGTGTGGGAAGGTCATGATGATGGCGGAGGCAAAGCAGAGGTACACGGTCGCCACCGCTACGGAAAAGTTGAAGCAGCGGCGCACGCGGCTGTAGAGGCGCGCCCCGTAGTTTTGCGAGATGACAGGCATGATGCTGATGCCGAAGGACATGGGGTACATCCAGGCGAGGATTTCCAGTTTCCCGCCTGCCGCCACCGCCTCCACGACTGTGTCCCCAAAGGACGCCGTCGTCCATGTCGTGACATAGTTGCTAATGGGCATGAGAAGCGACCCCAGCGTTGCGGGAATCGCGTAGGTGATGATTTTTCGCCAGGAGGACAAAAGGGTCGCCAGGGGAAGTCGTTCCCATTTCAGGAGACCGATGCGGAGCAGTAGTACGAGGATGACGACCGCCGCCACCGCCTGCGACAGCACGGTTGCAATCGCCGCTCCGCGAATGCCGCATTCTGGCAACGGCGACACCAATTTCGCCAGAAGTGTTGCCAGCCAGCCCAGGAATGACGGCGCTCGTGCCACCATCGCATTGCCGCAACGGACGCCGCCGAAGATGAGCAATGGGTCCAGAACCACGTTGATGACCATTCCCAGCATCGTCATCGCAGAGGACATCTTGGGACGGCCCGCCGCGATGAGAATTTTGTTGCCTTCGTTGCTGAGACCCATCGTCACACAGCCCAGAAACCAGATGTTCATGTAGGACTTGACGAGCGCAAGCGTCGTTCCTTGTGCACCCATTGCGCGGAATGCGAAGTCAGACGTGAGAATGCCGAGTAGCGCGAGTACGATGGCAAGGATGGTGACGAGGTGCATTCCTGCGGAGACGAGGTTGCTGGTTTCCTGGTGGTCGGCACGTCCCACGGCCTGACCAATGGTCGCCATGCAGCCGGCGCCCAGTCCCATGAAGATGCAGCCAATCAGCATCACGACGGGGAACGTGAACCCCATCGCCGCCAGCGGCTCCGCGCCCTTGAGCTGCCCCACGAAAAACGTGTCCGCAATGTTATAGCCGGAAACCGCAATGGTGGAGGCCAGCATCGCGACGGAGGTTTTCAGCATCGTCGTGATGATGTTGCCTTTGGTGTATTCTGCTTTCAGCTTAGGCATGGGTTACGTCATGTCAGTAAACGCTTTCGGGGTAGTAGTGCTCTTTGGCGGTGGCGGCATCGACAATCTTCGACTTGATGATGAGGACGGGCTGCCCTTCCTTGGTGGGGCTGAAGTCTGTGGCAGCGTCAAGTGTTACCGGGGTTTTGCGCAGTATCTGGACGGTCGCGTCGATTGCGGTCGCGATCATCTGAGGCGGGTAGGTGACGGTGGCCTTCACGAGGGGGTCGTTGTCCAGAATCATTTTGACGACGTGCTTGCTGCCGCCACCGCCGACGAATGCCTGGACATCTTTGCGTCCCGATTCGCGGTAAGCTTTGATGGCCCCGAGGAGGACGTCATCATCGCCCGCCCAGACGGCATCGATTTTGGGATGTTTCAGGAGGAAACTTTCCATGAGCGCGAGGCCTTTCTGAGTGTTCCAACCGGCGCTCTGGGATTCGAGGATGCGGATGCCGGGAGCGACCTCGGAGAGTTTTTTCTGGAATCCTGTGACGCGTTCGGTATTGATGGGGCAGGGGATGCCTTCCATCACGAGGATGTCGCCCTTGCCGTCGAGGAGTTTGGCGATGGCCTCGGCGGCGGCTTCGCCAAAACTGCCGTTGTCACCGTTGACGAAGAGGTCCTGGCATTCTTCCGAGAGTGGATTGGAGACCACGGTGAGGTATTTCCCCTGTTCATGGGCACGCTTGCAGACTGCGGTGATGGGACCTGGTTCCTGCGCCATCACGACCAGCGCGTCCACATCTTTTACCAGCAAATCTTCGATTGCATTCGCCTGCGCCGCGGGGTCCGGGCTGGTCGCAATCAGGATTTCCACACCTTCCGCTGCGTATTTCTTTTGAGCCTGTTCTGTCGACCAGACGACTCCCCCCGCCCAACCATGCGTCGCTGCGGGAATGGATACCCCAATTCGCAACTTCGGCGCAGCCTTCTCCTGCTTGCAACCGAACAATGCTACCAACAACACGCAGCACAAACCGAACATCCGTTTCATTCGTTTCCTTCCTTTCCAGTTTTTGGGGATGGCTTACACGAAAGCATAGAGGGAATGGCAAAAAACTCTCAGCCCAACCGCCTTCATGGCGCGATGGCTTCATCGCTTGCGGCGTTTTGGCAGTTGGGCGGTAGTTTTGCAATTACCTCCATAGAAATAATGTATTCCCTTCCGTGTGGATTGCAAGTTTCAGGAGGAAAAAGGACCGAATGGATAGCCCCCCCTATGCAGTTGGCGGATAGGGGAAGAGGGCGGGATTGATGTTGGGAGAGGTGAGTGCTTGCACAATGGAGGGGCAGCGGGTCTCGAACAGATGGGTGATGTTATCGAGTTTTGCTGGGGGGACGGGGAACCGCGCGTGGTAGGCGAAGGTGCTGGGGGATTGTGCGTCGATATGTTCGAGGAAGGGGATGTGTTCGTTGGGGTTGAGGATGTCTGTGCCCGGAAGTTCCTGTTCGAAGAGAGGTCTGCTGTATCCAAAATGGGTGCAGCAGAGGGCGATGGCGAAACGGCGGTTGCCGACCTGCTTTCGTGCCTCTTCTGCGAAGAGATGGATGAGTGCGCGGCAGGTGCTGGATTGGGGGTCTTGTTCGATGGCGTTGACCAGGTCGGGGATGGCGATTTGCGGGACGTTGGGGTGTCCTGCGGCGGTCAGCCGTGCTCCGTAGATGCCCGAGGAAATGGTGGCGGGGGTTCCCGTTACGACCAGGGCATTTTCAGGATGGGTTTCCAGGTAGTGGGTCATGGCGGCGGTGGCGATGCCAAGCATTCCCGATACGGGGAAGGGAGGCTGGTATCCCATTTGCTCCAGAACGACGGACAGGGTGTTGCAAGCAAGCACGAGGCGCTCCGGGTGGAAGCCTTCCATCGCGTCCAGAACCCCGCGAAAGACGCGTTTGCGCGTTTCTTCATCCAGTTTCTGGTAACCATGATCGGCTGCAGGGCAGGCATTGATATAGTTGATGGCCAACCCTTGCGGATATCGCGTGAGCAGACGGGCAGCCATATCCAGACCTCCCAGCCCCGAATCACTGACAAGAATCGATTTCATCGTGACCCCCTCTAGTTAATGGAAGTAAATGCAAGACTCTCATCCCGACCGCCTTCACGGCGCGGCACGATGGCTTCCTCGCTGGCGGCATTTTGGCGGTTGGACGGTAGTTTTGCAATTCCCTCAAGTGACAGGAGTTTCGCCTCGCTGGGAGCGAGTGTGATTTCGAAGGCGTCCAGCGTGGCAGTCTCTGTTCCAAAGTTGGCGGCGAACAGATACTCCTTCCCGTCGGCACCTTGGACTTTTACCGCACGGAGCATGCCCGGGACTTCCAGACGTTCCGCGGTCGCGGGGTGGCCATCGGGACAGGCGGTGAGCACGACGCCGGTATCGGCGACGACTTCCCCCAGGCGGCATCGTTGCCAGTCAAGAGAGGTTGCGCAGATGGCGTCGACATATAGGGAAGTCAGGCAACGTGCATGGTAGTTCTGGACCTGTTGTGCGGCAAACCGCTGAATCTTCAGGGAATCTGCGCCGTAGGCGAGGGAAATGGCGAGTTTTCCGTCTATGACGAGGGTGCGGGAGTGCGTGTCCAGCAGTTCATCCTTGCCTGGATAGGAGGGGAGAACTGCCTGGAAATGTTCACCTGCAAACGTGCGCTGGTGCCCGTTGAAGACATCGTTCGGAATCATCAAGTTGACGGTGCGGGTACGGAAGAGGGTCTGCTCCTTGAGCATATCTGCGTACTGTAGGACAACGAGGGACTTGCCGTCGGGCAGCGCGGCGACGGCCTGGCGGTCGGCGATGGTTTCGTACTTGCCTTCGCCTTCGCCAGAAGGTGCGGTCTCTTGCCAGTGGATAAGCGCGGAAACGGTGAAGGAATCGGTCTCGGCATGGAGAGTGACCAGTTCGGTCTTGCGGACTTTGTCGGTTTTAGCCATTTCGAAGAAGCCGACGAGATTGTGCTGCCATTCGGCGAGTGAACTGTCGTCCGCGGGGAGGCAGAGTGCGACGGGGGATTGCTCTCCTGAATAGGTGTAAGAGCGGATGGTGTTGCCCGTGCGGAGGAGTGCGGAGCGGTGGTAGTCGTCGTGCCAGGAGCAGGGAGGGTTGGCCTTGGGTGTGAAGTCAGTGGGGATGGGGAATTGTCGACGCCATGCCAGTGCGCAGGAGAGAGCAAGTGCTGGGTCGGATTCGAGGCGTGTGTAGTAGTACCACGAGGTGTGGCGGACATTCTCCAGTCGTTTCGCATAGAACAGTTGACCGGGATTCTGAGCGGCTTCTTTCTGGAGAAGGGCAAGGTAACCTTGCTCGAATTGAAGGGCGAGCGGGTCGTGGAGGACATCTGCGGCAAAGAGGAAGACGGGAAGTGCGAAGGCCTGGCAGTAGGTGTATCGGTTTCGGGAATCGCCGCCAAGACGGAGCAGGCGACCATCAGGGAAAATGAAGTTGCGCAGGGTATTCCAGAGGTCGGCGACATGGAACTGGAGGCAGGCGGGCGGGGTCTGTCCGCGCTGCTGGAATTGGTAATGGAGCATTGCCAGATTCGAGAGGCAGATGATGCTGTAGCCGACATTCATGTACCAGTGGTGGTCCAGAGACCAGTTCTCCGTAAACTGTCCCCCCACGTGCCATGCGGAAACGGGTTTGCCCTCGAAAATCTCCTGGTTGTTGGCGTCTGATTCACGCGAAAGGCCGTTCAGCAGGAACTTTGTCCCGAAATCGCGGTAACGCGCCGCATTGGGGGCATCGGGATAATCTGCCGCGGCACGCAGCAGAATGCCGCCATTCCAGATGTTCGATTCCGGTTTGTTCTTGCCGGTGGAACCATCGATGGAGGCGACGACGGGATAGTTGTCCAGTCGCCAGTCGCATTCGTCAAGGGTCATAGTGCGCCAGCGTGCGAGGTCGTCGTCTGTGAAATAGGGACGAAGTTCGTTGATGGCGTGGACCATTCTTTCGACCCCGAGATTGCTAATCCAGTGGTGTCCCCACTGCTTGCCGTCCGTGCAGAGAGTGTCTCCCGTGAGGTGGGTGTGCATCGCATAGCGGAAGAGTGCAAGAGCGGTTTGGCGCCACTGCTCGCCTTGCGGCGTGTCCTTCCATTGCGGGTCTGTGCCAGCAATGGCATAGGCCGCAAGTGCATTCATGCTGCTTTGGACGGACCAGTGTGCGCTTTCGCCTGGACCATAGTGTATCCATTCTGGATGGCTTGCGCATTCACGAAAGTAGGGGCGTGCCGCTTGGCACCATGTGGCTAGCAGGGTTCGGTAGGTTTGCAACATTTTTATCAAAGGGCGGTTGGAGGGCGGCTGATGTGGAGGTTAGATGGAATCCAGGTGTTCAAGTTCGAGGTTGTGCCATTGGGGAAGGGCTAGGATGTGTTCTAGGAGGAGGGCGCAGGCGACCGCGTCGTAGCAGGCGTCATGTGGTGCGAGGGCAGGGCAGAGAGCCTGTGCGCGTGGGGTGAGTTCCAGCGAGTCGAGAAGGTCGGAAAGTGCGTAACTGGGGAGGTTGGGGTAGGCTGCGCGAGCGAGGCGCAAGGTGTCGATCCAGCAATCGAAGGGTTGCAACGGGAATGCCTGGCGAAGCATTTTGCGTTCGGTCGGGGCGTTGTGCGCGGCGAGGGGATGCCCTGTGAGCCAGGGGGCGAGTTGGGGCCAGAGTTCAGGCAAGGAGGGCGCTTGTGCCAGTGTTTCGCGCAGTTCCGCCCATCGTCCTGGCGTGTAGGGATTGAAGGGATGGTCGTCGGGAACGCGAAGGAAAAGGGAGATGCGAGGCTCCGGCAGGATTTGCGCACCCCGGAACACGACGGCTCCCAGTTGCCAGGGAAGGTTTGTGTGGTGTTTTACCTGTCCCGTGGTCTCGAAGTCAATGGCGACTATGGTGAGGTCTCGTAGAAGCATATTTGCCCTCTTATGAAACACAGATGTCCCACGAAACCGCCAGGGGGCGAGTTCTCAAAATAGGTGGTTCGTATCTCAGAAATGTAGTCCAAACTGACACTTCTTGCAGTATTTTGACAAAAATGGTTGACAAAGGTCTTGACAAGCGCGATATTAGGACCGGTACCCACCTGGGCGGGGGACCATCCACCCCGCGCGCGAGACCCGCAGCAGACGAACGTGCTATTTTGGTGTATGGGAACCATCCACCCCGCGCGAGACCCGCTGCAGACGAACGTGCTATTTCGGTGCATGGGGACCATCCACCCCGCGCACGAGACCTGCCGCAGACGAATGTTCCATTTTTGTGCATGGGGACCATCCACCCCGCGCGAGACCCGCCGCAGACGAATGTTCTATTTTTGTGCATGGAGACCATACCACCTCGCGCGCGAGACCCGCCGCAGACGAACGTTCTATTTTTGCGCAT
>JAFRLI010000297.1 GCA_017431255.1 Victivallales bacterium | reverse complement strand
CTCGCGCGCGCGGGAAGGAGGGCCCGAGATGCCGCACCAACGCCTTTGGAATGTACCTGGTGGCACCTCGCGCGCGCGGGAAGGAGAAGGAGCAGGGCACCGAACCCTCCCGATTCCTCGGTGGCACCTCGCGCGCGCGGGAAGGAGGGCCAGGCCTCTCGATCCAAGTCTACAACACACCGTGGCACCTCGCGCGCGCGGGAAGGAGGGCCCGAGATGCCGCACCAACGCCTTTGGAATGTACCTGGTGGCATCTCGCGCGCGCGGGAAGGAGGACCCCCCGCCCTGGGTGGGGGAAAATATCGCATTTGTCAAGCCTTTTTTCAAATATTTTCTTCAGTTTTTGGCAACTATCACCAAATACACTAAGTTTTTGAGATATGAAAGTACTATTTTGAGAATGTTCCCCTGGTACCCGATCGGCTAATCTATGACAAATGGAGACGCCAGTTGACTGGAATAAATAACTGTATCTGTTCAGAACCCTAGGAGAAGTAATGTTGCATTTTTGAGTGACCTCGCCAATACCGAAGGGGCAGTGAGGACATCACAGAACGCACCATATCTCACCGTAGGGTTCTGAATACAATGTCTGTATCTATTTAGAACCCCAGGAGGAGTAATGTCGCGTTTTTCGACGACCTCGCCACCATCAGAACGCACCATCGCTCTTCCAGGAGTTCTGAATAGTAACGAAGGAACAAACTACTTCGAAGGACCCACAATAGCATTCCCATTCTTGAACACAAAAAAAGGACGGAAGCGCAATACGCTTGCGTCTTCCGTCCCTGTTTCAAAGATTCTGCTTATTCTGCCGGTGTGGGAGCGGGTTTCATCTCACAGGAGACGACATAGGTGGTACCTTCTGTAAGGTCAATATTCAAGATCAATTTTGAGTCATAATTGCAAAGAATAGCAGGAGCACCTTCAAAATCTTCAAGATATTTTGCTTTCACATTCATCCAGAACCCGGAAGGAATGAAACGATCGCCGTTTTTTTTCTCTTTCCAAACTTTTTTCAAATCGCCATTGCCTTTGTAAGATTCTCCATTCACTTTGACATTGCGGATATAGACCCAGGTACGGTCTTTCACTTCCTTTGCCCAACCTCCACTTAAATTCACATATGTCTTTCCATTGCCTTCTGCCTTGAATGTTATTTCACAGGTTGTCCATTCGCCAGCAGGCAATGCTTTTTTACTTTGATAGATCAATGCTGCCGCTTTTTTGGCTTCGTCTTTTTCCCATTCGGGATGACGCGGTTTTGCCATTTCCGTCTCAACAGGAGAAACTGGTGCCATATTGTCCTTGATTGGAGATACATCTATCCGCCAAAAAGTATCTGCAGCAAACACTGACGATACGGCAAGCATCAATACGGCAAACAATGTGGATTTCATCACATCTCTCCTATTTTTTTACGTTTCTTGAATCAATGGAAACTACTTACTATCACGCATCGGCATCAACATATAAAGGAAACCATCATCTCCCATAAGTTTAACAGGCGTAAACTGCTTGCCAAACTCAATGGTGATATTGTCTGCTTCCATAACCTTGAGAGGATCCTGGAAGTAGTTTGGATTGAAGGAAATATTGACTTCCTCGCCTTCGTATGCAACTTCCAATGGCTCACTGGATTCTCCAGTGCCAGCACTGGTCGCGGAAATCTTAAGCATACCATTTGTGAAAGTGAGTTTCACAGAACCAGCCGGATCGTCAATCACGAGTGCCACACGACTGAGAACATTCGTGAACAACGAACGCTGCACCGTCACTTTGCAACCGCAATCCTGCGGGATAATCTGACGGAAACGCGGATACGTTCCTTCCACCAACTTTGTCATCAGCGTGGTATTGCCCGTTGAGAAGGACACTTCAGATTTATTGAGGCTGACCACTACCTTTTCGCCATCATCCATACAACGGCTCAACTCAGCAGAAGCCTTGCTCGGCAGAATGTAGTCTCCATTCTTGAGTTCGACATTGTCCAGGGGAATCTCCTGAAGTGCGATGCGACGGCCGTCCGTGGCAGTTATGGTAATCACGCCGTCCAGAATGCTCAAAACGACGCCGTTGAGGAGTTTGCGCGTCTCGTCAACACTGCGCGCATAGAAGACTTTTGCCAGACCACGGACCAAATCCTTTGTGGGAATCTCAAAGGACCAATCGTAACTGGCATCGTTGATTTTCGGATAATCGACCGCGCTGAGACCGTGAATCTTATAGAAGGATTTCTGGCAGGTGATGGTCGAAATATCGTTGGAATCACTCTCGATGGAGACATCTCCTTCAGGCAGTGCAGAAATAATCTGCATCAGTTTCTTGGCGGGCAGAGTGGTGCTTCCCTCTTCCTCAACCAGGCAGGGAATAGAGGTGGTAATGCTGATTTCATTGTCCGTTGCCGTGACAGTCAATTTGCCATCCGTGACACTGAACATCACATTCGAGAGGATGGGAAGCATAACACGCGAGGCTATGGCGCAATTGGCGCGTCGAAGAGCATTGACAAGATTTTCCTTGGATGCAATGATTTTCATTTCTGTCTTCCTGTGTTTCTGATGAATTAAAGATTTTTAAATTACTTATCACTAGGCTTTGCAACAACTCTAAAAATCAGTTGTAACAAGCTAGAGATTCGTAATTTGTAAAGTTAAAAAACCTGAAGAGAACCTGTTGATAAGAGTGTAGATAACAATTATGCACAAAATTATGAACAGGTTATTTTCATGGTTGACTACAGGTTTTTAACAAGGGGGTCACTGCGGAACTTTTGGTCAATTTGGAGGAAAGTTTAGCAGAGATTCTGTGGAAAATGCGCTGTAGTCATTCGCACTTTGCCAATTTTCTAATATAGTAGATAGATAGAAAATCTCAAGTTTTCCGTGAATTTTTTTTTGAGAGGTCTTGAAATGGATGTGTTGACTGACAGTGCTCGAGTAGAAAAAGTGCTGGACGAACTTCTTGTGAGGTATCCGGTGCTGGGGGAATGCCGTGGTGAAATCATGCAGGCGTACCGATTTTTGCGGGATTGCTTTGCAGGAGATCATATTTTGTTCACGTGTGGCAATGGCGGAAGTGCTGCGGATGCCGATCACATCGTCGGGGAAATTATGAAGGGCTTTCAGTTGAAGCGTCCGTTGGAGGAAGCGGAACAGGCGACCTTGCGGAGCAACGGGGAACTGGAGGGATTTCAGTTGGCTTCGTGCTTGCAGCAAGGATTTCGTGCTTGGAATCTGATGTCGCAGTCTGCTATCTACACAGCGGCACAGAATGATTTGGGTGGAGACTTTGGTCCTGCGCAGCAACTATGTGCGGCAGGTCGCCTGGGAGATGTGCTGTTGGGGATATCGACCTCGGGGAATGCGGTGGATGTCGCGGCAGCTTCTCAAGTGGCGCATATGCGTGGAATGAAAGTGATTGGTATGACCGGTCGTTCTGGAGGTCGTCTGGCAAAATACGCGGATGTGTGCATTCGTGTACCGGAATCGGAAACTTTCAAGGTGCAGGAACTTCACCTTCCCGTCTATCACGCACTCTGCATCATGGTGGAATACACGTTCTTTGACAAGTAAGGAGTTTTTGGAATCATGAGCAAAATTGAAATCCCAGCTGGATTGCAGTCAAAGTTGTGTGAACTGGGCGAAGGTGTGATTTTCGAAGTTCCTGCAATCGTGAAAAAATTGTGGGGCAATCGCAAGGTCATTGTGGTTGCAGACGGAAATACCTGGCAAGTGGCTGGAAACCAAGTGCAAGAACTGCTGAAACAGGCAGGATTGCCCGTTCAGGAACCTGTGATTTTCCCTGGCAAACCCGTTTTGGAACCAGATTATCAATACGTTCAGCAACTCATTCCAATTTTACAGGGGAATGTACCTGTCGCGGTCGGTTCCGGGGTCATCAATGACCTCGTGAAATGCGCCGCAACAGAGGCAGGTTGCGACGGCTATCTCGTCGTGGGAACTGCTTGTTCCGTGGATGGCTACACTTCGTATGGTGCTGCCTTGCAGGTGGAAGGCTTCAAAAAGACGGTTCCGTGCGCAGCACCGCTTGCCATTGTCGCCGACGCAAAGGTGCTTTCAACCGCTCCCGCCAAGATGACTGCTTCTGGATACGCAGACTTGATGGCAAAAATCGTCTCTGGCGGAGATTGGTACATTGCAGATGCTCTTGGCGAAGCACCCATCCATTCGACTGCCTGGCAGATGACGCAGATAAAGTTGCGGCAGTGGCTTGGTGATCCTGAAGGGATTGCAGCAGTCAAATCCTCTGCTCTGACGGGTCTCTTCGAGGGGCTGGCAGCAACGGGTTTTGCAATGCAGTTGATGCATGATTCTCGTCCTGCCTCGGGGGCGGAACATCTCATAAGCCACATTATGGAAATGGACGGCGTGATGGTCAATGGCGAACATCCCTCTCATGGCTTCAAGGTCGGAATAGGAACGCTCATTTCCTGCGCAATGATGCATCACATTTTCTCCCTGACCAAAGAAGAAGTTGCCAAAATCTGCGCGAACGCTTCCTTCGTGACTCCAGAACAGCGCAAAGCCGAAATTGACCAGTACCTCAAAGATTCCTCCATTTACGAGCATGTCAATCAAATCTGCATGCAGAAACTCCTTGACCAAAAGAAGTTCCAGAAGCGGATGCAGGACATTGTCGCACACTGGGACGAAATGAAACAGCGCGTTTTGAACCAGATTTTCACGTTGGAGGAAACCCGTCGCCGCCTGAAGGTCGTCGGTTGCCCGACGAAACCTTCCGAAATTGGTGCCGACCACGCGGAAATCCGCCGTGCCGTCATCTGCTCCCAGATGATTCGCAACCGCTATACCGTCTTCGACCTCGCCTACGAAATGGGAATCTTTGAACAGGCTGTCGATCAGATCCTCCCTCTCGTGGAATAAGTGGCTAGTGGTTAGTGGTTAGTGGTTAGTGGTTAGTGGTTAGTGGCTAGTGGTTAGTGGCTAGTGGTTAGTTTTGGTTCTTACTCGTAAATACTCTTAGGAGCACAACTCGTGGGTACTCTTAGACTTAGAATTGAGGTGTACATTGCTCTTGTCTTGTGTTGCGGATTTAGGTGCTGTAAAAAATAACCACTAGCCACTAAAAACTAACTACTAGCCACTAACCACTAAAAACTAACCACTAATAAAAAATGAACCAATTTGATTCATGAAAAAACTGTTGATTGTGCAAGTAGCGGGACTGGATTTGAACGGGGTTAGGAAGAGTCCTGACCTCGCGCATGGTCTTGGTCTGGAGTTTCGGGAGTACGCGAGCGTTTTTCCGGCGGTAACCTGTACGGCAGCGGCAACCATGCGGACGGGTCTTTCACCTGCGGGGCACGGAATCATCTGCAACGGAAGATACGACCGCAATGCGTGCAAGGTGGAGTTTTGGTGTCAGTCGGCGCGTCTGATTCACGGAGAGCGAATCTGGGCAAAGGCACGTTTGCGTGGTGCAAAAGTGGGAGTGTTGTTCACGCAGCAAAGCCTGGGCGACGAGACAGACTACGCTCTTTCTCCCGCTCCCATCCACAAGCATCATGGCGGCATGATTCAGTCCATTCACACGAAACCGCCTCGTTTGGAATCGGAATTGACGAAGACCATCGGCTGGAAATTTAATCTGGCAAACTACTGGGGACCGCTCGCAAGTGGAAAATCTAGTACCTGGTGTGCGGAATCCACAGCGGCACTGATGACTTCCGAGGCACCAGAGATTCTGTTTTCGTACCTTCCGCATATGGATTATTGCCAACAAAAGGAAGGTCCTGACGGTCCCTCTGCCGCAAAGGAGTTCACGCATTTGGCGCATTGCCTGGAGATCCTCCTGCGTGCTGCGAAGGCACACGGCTACGAGGTGGTAGTCTGGGGCGATTACGCCATTACTGCAGTGGAGCAACCTGTGTTCCCAAATGCAGCATTGCTGGAGGCGGGATTGTTCCAGACGCGGGACATCCAAGGCATGCTCTACCCGAACCTCTACGATTCCCGCGCCTTCGCCATGTGCGACCATCAAATTGCCCACGTTTTCATCCACGATTCCGCAGATATCCCGAAGGTACGTGCCGTCCTGGAAACATTGCCTGGCGTGGAATCCGTGCAGACCCCTGCGGAGGCAAAACTGGAGTGCCCCGAGTCGGGAGAACTCGTCCTCACTGCCGCTAAAGGGGCTTGGTTCGCATACTCCTGGTGGCAGAAAAAATCCCAGGCTCCCGATTATGCCACCCATGTTGACATTCATAACAAAATCGGTTTCGATCCTTGTGAACTCTTCTGGGGAATCCCATTCCTCACCTTGGACACGGACGCGCGGCGCGTCAAAGGCAGCCATGGCCGCATTGACGCAAAGCCCGCATTCGCCGTGACTGACGGACTTTCCGAACTTCGCTCTGCAACCTCTCAAATCGAACTCAGCAACAGAATACGCATGCTCTTGGACAACATATGATAGTACTTGGAATAGAAAGCAGTTGTGATGAAACCGCGGCCTCTTTGGTGCGAGACGGCCACGAAGTCTTGTCGAGCATCATATCTTCGCAGGTGGCGAAGCACAAATGCTACGGCGGTGTGGTTCCCGAACTAGCGGCCCGGGAACACCTGAAAAATGTCTCGCCCGTCGTGGAAGGCGCGTTCCTTGAAGCGGGGCTTTCCATGAAGGACATCGATGCAATCGCGGTCACCAGCCGCCCCGGTCTTGTCCCTGCACTCCTGGTGGGAAACTCCTACGCAAAGGGACTCGCTGCCGCGCTAGGCAAACCTATTGCTGGCATGAATCACTTTCTGGGACACATCTACGGCGCGTTCCTGGAACATCCCGAAGTCCTGTCGGACCCCAAAAAGTTCCCCGTCCTTGCGCTCGTCGTCTCGGGCGGCCACACCGCCATCGTCCACATCCCCGCCGATGGACAGGCACGCATCCTTGGAACTACCCTTGATGACGCCGCCGGCGAAGCTCTCGACAAGGCGGCCAAAATCCTCGGTCTCGGATATCCGGGCGGTCCCATCATCGACAAAATCTCCCGCGATGGCGGCAATCCTGACGCTTTCCACTTCCCACGCTCCCTCACGGGCGGCGGTGGCAAGCCACTCAATCCCGAACACCGCTACGACTTCAGTTTCAGCGGCGTCAAAACCTCCCTCCTTTACGCTATCAAGGACAATCCCGACGCGCTTCCAAACCGTCTTCCCGACCTTTGCGCCAGTTTCCAGGAGGCCGTCATTGACGTCCTCAAGCGGAAGGCGATGGACGCGGCGCGACAGGTCAATGCAAAACTTGTCGTGCTGGCGGGCGGGGTTGCCTGCAATTCGCGTCTTCGCGAAAAAATTGCGGATGTCTGTGCGCACGAACACCGGGATTTTCTGCCGGCACCTCCTAAATACTGCACGGACAACGCTGCCATGATTGGCGGTCTGGCCTACCATTATTTCCGTAGAAACTGTGCGTTGGAACCCGATTTCGGCATCCATGCGCGTCTTGATTTCAACCTCGGAATCCTCCCATTCGCCCCTCTCGCACAGCTATGAAAGACCCAGAACAATTCCTCGCCTCGATTGGTTCTACCGACTGCCTCGAAAACTTCCAAATCGGATGGGAGGAATCCCTGGCCAATCTTCCGTCTGGCATTCCTTTTTTCTTCGAGGATGAGTATTTGCGCGAAACCTTGGATTTCCTTGACCTTGGCGAAGAAGGCACTGCTCTCTACCGCGAAATCGCGCCGATGGTTGCGCAGGCGCGGCAGGACCCCGATATTTGTCTGCTGGCGTGGCATTTCTATTGGCGGCTGTTCCATCGGGCACAGCCCATTGTTGCCTTCAAGCAGTGGCCGGAACCAGAACGCCTGGGACCTGCCGCACAGGGGGTTCCGTACTTGGCGGCGTGCCTGGGCGGGATTCGCGAGTATCGCAAATACCACCAGTCTCTGGGAATCCCCAAGGAGGTTTCGAGTGCCACGTGCGGGCGTGTCGTGCATATGTGCAACAACAACTATCGCAAGATGTACGGTCGTCCAGGAGTGTACTATAACCAGATGTCATGGCTCCGCCACTATGCCCAGGAACCCATCTTCCGCCTGGGACGCATCGAATACTGGCTCAAGCAAAACCAATCTCATCCCTTCACCATTTACCGCAACATCCACGACCGCCGCATTGTCGCATTCCCAGAACCCGGCATTCGCCACGATGAACATGGCTGGAGTTATGACGAAAGCATCCCCAATGCCTACCAGAACGGCTCCTGGCTCTCCGAACTGGAGGTCAAGGACGGCTTCATCACAGGTACTCCCATCGACCCGCGCGGTTTCGTGCGTCGCGAAAAAGTACGCCTGCCACTGGCCGAATGGGAACTCTTCCTGACGAAAGGCAGCTGGATCTTGGAGAACCACATTCCCTCAGGAGGCAATATGACTTTGGAACTCTTGCGGCAGTCCTATGAGATGGCGCGGGAGTTTTTCCCAAAGTATTTCCCCGAAATGCAACCTCGCGCCACCCTTTGCGCTTCCTGGATTATGAACCCACAACTCCAAAGAATCCTCCCCGAAACCGCAAATCTCGTTCGGTTCCAACGCGAACTCTTCCTGCTCCCGCGCACCTGCTCTGGTCCAGGCGGTCTCTGGTTCATCTTCCTCCAGGAACCCCCTTACGACCCCGAAAAACTCCCACGCGACACCAGCTTGCAACGCGCTGTCGCCGACTTCCTTAAAACTGGCGAACCCTGGCGTGTCGGCGATTCCATCCTCCTTCTCGACGACATTCCCAACTTCGGTACCCAACAGTATCAGCAGTAAGAAATATCCTTGGAACTGCTATGTACTGCGGCACATAGTGTTTTGTCGCCCTGAAGCGAGTGCAACGGCAGCCCGTCAATGGAAAAAACGAGCCTATAGTTGGCAAGAAGAAAGTGTTTCCTCCTGCCAGCCATCAATGCAGCCCTTGGAGGAGTCGAAGTTCACGCCGATTAGTCGGATTGGGAGACCGCAGTTCTGGAACTTCTCGTAGTAGCGGCGGTCAAGAATCTGCCAGACGGCCTCGCCGGCACTTTTATCCAGTTTGAACTCGAAGATGAATACTGTTTTTGCCGTGCGAATGTATGCGTCGATGCGCCCTTTGTTGGTTCTTGATTCAGCTTCAATGCTACTTCCAAGAAGCAGGAAAGTGATAAAGAAGATGGTCTGATAGTAACGTTCGTCTCCTCCGCGGATGTCATAGGGGATGCTGGCGAAATAGGACTGCAGTGTCGTCATGAACTGCTCCACCTCGTCGCGTCGCATTGCTTCCGTCAGCTTGAAGACTAAGGATGACATCGCCGCGTCCTTGTATCCGCTGTAGTAGGCCAGCAGTTGGGTGTTGAAGGCCTCCCTCACCTCGTGGTTGGGGAAGCCGAGCATGAACATACTTGACCCCATGGGACCTGGCAGAACCTCCTTGATCGTGAGATAACCTGTCTGCCATAGAAGTCCAAGGGGGTCGAGGTTCTCCACCTCGTAAGCACCGAAGGCGAGGGAGGAGACGGGGGCGGTGAGCGCCTGCTCGAAATTGAAGCGCGTCGTCCTGGCCAGTTCAAACAGCACCGTGGTCACGCCAGTCGTTCCCCAGTAGTTGTCGAACTCATATTTTCTCCCGAAGAAACTGGAAATGGACACTGGATTGCAGACGTGGACGTTGGCCGTTGAGAAGCGATAACCATCATACCATGCCAAAAGCATCTTCATTAACTCGTCTGTGGAGATTCCCTTGCTTTTCACCGCCTCTTCAATTCTGTCCGCAAAATACTCTCTTAGCTCATCTTCGGTGAAACCGAGCATTCTTGCATAGTCGACATCCATTGTGATGTCCGTCAGGTTGTTCAGTTTGGAGAACAACGAGACATGGCTGAACTTGCTCACTCCTGTCACCAGAACAAAACGCTCATAGTCCATTTCCGCCTTGAGTGGCGAATAGAAATCCGCCAGAGTGTCCCGGATGGCCGTCACATCGGGGTTGGTGATGTTCCCCAGAATCGGCTTGTCATATTCGTCCAGAAGAATGACTGCTTGCGATTCGCCCGCGACCTTTTCAATTAGTTCGGAAAAGGAGGACGCAAGCTGGCTGTGCTGGACGTCAACTTCAACATTGTGCTGTCTGGCCTGACGCTCCAGCATTCTGGCAAGGTAGTCGCGCAGGTCACTCTCCGTATGGGCGTCACAGTTGGCCATGTCCAGGTGGATCACAGGATACTGCTTCCAGTCGTAGGGTTTGTCGTAAATCGCAAGTTCCTTGAACAGTCCCTTCTTTCCCTCGAAGATGGCCTTTAGAGTCGATACAAGCAGGGATTTTCCAAAGCGCCTCGGACGGGATAGAAAATACATTCCCTTGGCAGGCCTTACCAGCTGCCAGACGTACTCCGTCTTGTCCACATAGAGGAAATTCCCCTGGATAAGGTCCTCGAAAGTCTATACGCTGGTTGTCTAATCCTTCATGAAAGCACCACCATTTGTCTGGAATGGAACGGCTGAACTTCATGGATATGGGCAAAGCCTCGTCAAGCTCGTTCTCGGCGAAAAAAGCCTATGTCCAACTGCAACCACTTTTAAGAGGTAATGGCAAAACTCTCATCCCAACCGCATTCACGGCGCGGCGCGATGGCTTCATCGCTTGCG
>JAFRLI010000296.1 GCA_017431255.1 Victivallales bacterium | reverse complement strand
TGCAATTACAGATATTCCATGCTATATTATCCACTTGACGGGCACGCACATTGACAAACAGGCAGTTGGCGGTATATTAGAGGTAATTGCAAAACTCTCATCCCAACCGCTTTCACGGCAACCCGTGATGGCTTCATCGTTCCACCTCAGCACCAGCGGATACGCATCGGTCTCGCTCTTTGCCCTCGCGGACGGCGTTTTGGCGGTTGGGCGGTCGTTTTGCAATTGCCCCTGAAGAAGCGTCCCGTTTTGGAAGCCCTCTGCCTGGAAATCACAAGTTTCAAAAAAGGAGGTTCCATGGGACGACTAGATTATTGGGCAAAGATTTTCTTCCAAAAACCGGAGATTTTCGCAGCGCTCTTCAACGGGTATCTGTTCCAAGGGAAAAACGTGATTTCCCCTTCGGAATTGGTGCCCCAAAGTTCAAAGGAGGTGTTCACCAGCAAAAAAAGCAAACAACTCTTTCTCCAACGAGAGAGGGATCTGCTTTTCCAGGTCGCTTACAAGCAAGGAACAGACTGCTCCTATTTGTTGCTCGGACTAGAGGCGCAAGCATTTCCAGATGCGAGCATGCCCCTGCGATGCATGCTATATGACGCCATCAACTACTCCATGCAACTGGAGAAGATACAGTCTAAGCAAGCCAAATTGCATCCCGGCGACAACGCAAAACCATTCCTGAATGGATTGCCCGACAATGAACGCCTTACCCCCATCATCACCTTGGTGATTGCCCTCACTGACGACCCCTGGCCTCGGACAAGAGAACTGCACGAACTCCTCGCGCTTCCCAACCCAAACCTGGTGCAATACATTGCGAACTACCGCATCAACCTCATCACGCCTGCAACTATGTCAGAGGCGGACATCCAGTTATACGGAAAGGAACTGGAAGCCGTGCTTCTCGCCGCAAGGGCTGCCAGTGACAGAAAAGCCCTGAAGAATGTCGCGACAAGTCACGACGCATTCCACAGTCTGAACATGGATACCGCCCGTCTCATCATGGAAATCACCCAACTGGATTTCAGCATTCAAGACAAAAAGGAGAACATCGACATGGCAAAGCAAATCGTAAGTTTTAGTGAGTATTTTCGACAGGAAGGCCGTGAAGAAGGACTACGGCGGGGTACCATTTCTACCCTACTGAAACTCGGGAAATCCCAAGAAGAGATTTGCACGTGGCTGATGGAGAACCATTCTCTGACGGAACAGCAGGCACGGCAAGAGATTGCCAATTACCAGAAGAGCCTTCAAAAGAAGAAATTGCCAAAAGAGCCGGTTATTCATTGATATTGTGCCTGGGCGCGCGCCCAGGTACCATAGTGCGGGCGGCCGTGTCGGTTTTGCAGGCCGTGCTCCGCGCGGCTGACCAACTCAGTGGAAGGTTGCCCCCTGGCGATACAGCCATATGAGTTTTTTGATTTGAGCGGCCAGCGTGAATTGGGAATGGAGAATGGAGCACGCGTTTTTGGCGCAATTCTCTGCCTCGCCAGGGTGGTCGAGCGTAGCATGGATTGCCAGTGCAAGAGAATCGCTGTCTCCCGCACGGAAAAGCCCCAGGCAATCGCGCAATTTAGGATTGGCAACATTGGCAGGAATATCGCTTGCCACAATGGGAACGGCGGCACCACATGCCTCCAGGAGCGCATACGAAAGACCCTCGTACCAGGAAGGCAGCACAATCACGTCAAACGCACGCAGCAAATGACGCAGATTGTTCACCTGCCCCCCAAAATGCACGCGTTGCTCCACGCCAAGCCGACGGATCAACCGCGCCAGCCGATCTCGCTCTGACCCCTCCCCGTACAGAATGATTTGAACATCCTTCGGCAGGCGAGTCGCCGATTCCACCAGACACTCCAGCCCCTTCTGCCGTTCCAAACGACACGGTGCCGCAACCACACGAATCCCCTCCTCCAACCCCAGTTCCTTACGCGCGTCGTCCCGTGCGGCAATGTGGTCGGAAAAGTCCATCGGCAGACCATTTTGCGCGAGATGGAAATGATCGTGAAGCAATCCCAGTTCCAGTGCCTCCCGCACTTCGGACTGACCGACAAACACAAAGCCGTCCGTCCATTTATCCAGCAAGCGTTCCGTGAATGCGTCGAACGTTCGTTTCCACCAAGGGAGAGCGGGATGAATCGCAAATGCGTGCGGGGAATAGAGAATGCGCAAACTGTCCTTCTGTTTACGCAGTCCCATACGAACTACCACCCCCGCTTGAAAGGCGTGTGCATGGACGACGCCAGGCTTCCACTCCTTCACAAGTTCACGCAACTGACGCATCGCCTCCCAGCAATTGAAGAGGGCATTGCTATTCTGCTGCAGGATTTTCACCTGGCACCCCTGTTGCCGGAAATCCTCCAAGTCATCCAGGAACCCCGCCTCCAGACGGGAGCCGAAAGCGAAAAGTCCGCAACGCAGACCACGCGCCATCAAGGCAGGCAGAATCAACTGGAGGTGGCGTCGCACGCCGCCTCCGCAGGCCTCTGTCACATGAAGCACGTCCAATTCCATCTTGTTACGATTCCTTTACGGCGACCACGGCAGGGTCCAGGAGTTTTGTTGCCTATTTGAGTCCTTCACGCGCGATACTTGCCTAATGCGGGAATTGTTCGGTTTCCGTAGCGGCTTGCACCAGCATTTGGAATCCAGGCACGATGAACTGCCGATACCACTCCAGACCGTCACGCTTCCAGAGTTTGCCATAGGCGCCCAGTGCCTGCAAGAGACGCTGAATCGCCGCAGCGCGAAGAACCTCGCCAGTGGGAGGCGTGCCTCCCAGTGCACGCACTTGCCGACAGTACTCCTGCCAGACGCGCTGGCGCACATCTGCCGCCAGGCACTGATACGGGTCGAACAAAAGAGAGCCCAAATCGTAGGCTGCGGCACCCAGGCGCATTCCCTGGAAGTCAATCAAGTAGACGGTACCATTCATCACCTTGATGTTCGCGCTCTGAAAATCCCGGTGAATGGGTACCAGCGGTTGGGAAAGCAAAATGGAGCGCACGTCCGTGTATTCCCTCGCCGCGTCGCCCCACAATTCAGGAGTATGCAGAAGATTTTCGATGATGTGTGTCCGAAAATAGTCCCGTTCCCAATCATACAGCCCCTTGGTGAAGCCTCGTTGCAGCGGCAGTTCCTCCAGTTTCGCCATGCGGTCCCCTGTCACATGCAGAATTGCAATTTGCTGGACTGCCTGCAAGAGCAAATCTTCCTGAAGTTGCTGCGGCATAAGATGCAGATCGCTTTGTCCCAAATCCTGAGAAATGAGTTCGAAAGTGTCTGCCAGGTGCAAATTGACCTTGGGGACATGGATTCCCAGGCGGTCCAGGAAGTCGGCAATGGCGGCATAACTGGCATTTTCGCGGCGTTCGGGATTGTAGGCGCACCAGACCCAAGAACGCCCTTCGCATTTGATGCGGCTGTACTTGCGTCCAGACCCCTGCTTGTGCAGTTCTTCCAGGGAACTTTTTGCGGGGTCAATTCCAAGCGTGATGTAGACGCGAGGGTCGGGCAGGCGGCTGTCATCCACTTTACGAGCGGGAAGGACATCGTTGCCGACAAAGATGCCATCCGCATAAAGCAACGGTCTAGGCAGGCGCGTGTAGTCCCAAAGAACGGCGTTGTGCAGGTGGGAGCCCGCTGGCACGTCGAGGCACATTCCCAACCCCAGTGCGCCTGTGCATTCAATGCCACGCTGTTCCAAAGCGAAGCGCCGCGCTGCCTGCTCGGTTTGTGCCTGTCGAAGAAGGGTGTGATGGCGAAGGGCGCAATCGGCAATCTCGCCGTGGGCCCGGATGTAGTCGCGTGGAGTCCCGATATCCGACCAGTAGACATTGCGGTCGGCAATGACGGCGTTGATGGGGAGCCCGTGCTCCAAAGCGGCCTGGTAGCAGTCTATGATGTCAGGAGCCTCCTGGTTTTGGTCGAGGAATTGCAGGATGTCTCGTCGAAAGATATGGATGCCGGAGAAGGTATAGGAACCATGCTCACGGTCACGGAATTTGACGATGTTTCCCATACAGTCAATGGAAACGCTAGCAGGACCTTTGTTTGGAATGAGCAGGACGGTGGCGGCGGCATTGGTGTCCAGATGTTGCCGAATCAGCGGACGCAGGTCATAGTCTAAAAGAATGTCAACATTGTGAACGAGAAAGTTTTCGGTTTCTGGCAATAATGTAGTTCCTTGCCGAAGGCCGCCACCCTGGTTCAAAAGGCGTGGCTCGCTGGATACCACCAGATTCCAGCCAAACTCGTCCTGGAGTCGCTGACAGTTCTCCACGACGCGCTCTCCCTGGTAGTGCGCGTTCACGATGATTTTCTCCAGCCCCAGTTCGTGAAGATACGAGGCCGTCAACTTCAACAACGGCACCCCGCAAAACGGCACCAGTGCCTTGGGACGAACCAATGTCGCAGGACGCAAACGGCGACCCTCCCCAGCCGCCAAAATGAATCCACTGATTTTCTTATGCTCCATAAACAAACTCCAAAACCAATTTGACAAAACATCAATATTACAATACTTCCCCTTTCCATATTTGCCAATCCGTTTGAGACACAAGATGTTCTCTGGTCGCTTTTGAAGATACAGGTGTTCCCAATGTTTTTGTGTATTTTGTGTGTTTTGTGGAAGAAAGTGTTCCGAAACGTTACCATGATCCAGAGTTCTGAATAATAACCTTGAGGTAATTGCAAAACCCTATGGGAGTCCACATAACACACAGAATACACAGAACTGTTTGTCCGCGCTAACGCGCGGCTAAACACTTGATATAAAACAGAATACAAAATGCGAAGCGGCGGATTGCCTTCTGTGTATTCTGTGTATTCTGTGTATTCTGTGGACTCAAAAAGGAGTTTTGCAATTCCCTCACCTTGTTTCTTCGTGCTATATTATTTATGTTTGTCCTGATTAACAAGCCCGCCAGCACTCGTCGCAAGCCTTCCGAAAGGATATGGAAATGAACTCTGAGTCATCCGTCCAGGATATCCTCCGCTCCATCCAGTTGCCACGCATTCCGAATTACGAAATCACACTGCAAGCGGAATCCGGGGAAGAAATCCGTGAAAAACTCATGCAGGCAATCGAGAACTGCGTGCAGCATGGCGGTGGCAAAGTCATCCTACCGCCTGGTTCCTTCCGCTGCAACGGACCAATCCACCTGCAGAGCCATCTGGAACTGCATGTTTCCGAAGGATGTTTCCTAAAGTTCTCCCCGGATCCCTCCCTCTATCTGCCACCCGTCCCCACTCGCTGGGAAGGCGTGGAAATCCTAAATTACTCCCCTATGCTCTACGGAAACGGTCTTACCGACGTCGCCATTACGGGAAAAGGCGTGATTGCAGGAGGTTCCGAAATCCGCCAGACCTGGAGAGAATTGCAGAAACCAGCCCAGGAAAAAACCCGCAGCCTAGAAGAAAATCATGTCCCGCTAGAGCAGCGCGTATTCGGAGACGGCGATTTTCTCCGTCCCTCCATGCTGCAACTGCTCCATTGCCAAAGAATCCTATTCGAGGATTTCACATTGACCGACAATGCTTTCTGGATGGTTCATCCTGTTTTCTGCAAGGATATCACCATTCGACGCCTGAAACTCGACTGCATGCTCCTAAACAATGACGGCATCGATCTGGATTCCTGCGAAAATGCCCTCGTCGAAGACTCCATCTTTCGCAATGGCGACGACGCCATCGTCATCAAGTCCGGTCGAGACCAGGATGGTTTGCGAGTCGCCAAACCGACTCGGCGTGCGGTGATTCGAAACTGCACCTTTGCCGAAGTCCTCCACGGAATCGCCATCGGAAGTGAACTCTCTGGCGGTGCCGAGGATATCTTTGTCTCCAATGTGACGATGAATCACGTCACTTTCGAGGCAATCTCCTTCAAATCCACCCGCGGTCGCGGCGGCATCATTCAGAATATCCACATGGACCGCATCCATGTCGATTTTGCAGGAAACCATCTGATTTGCATCGACAATGATTACAGCAAACTCCATCACGGCGACGCTTTGACGCTTTTCAAGGACATCACCCTGCAAAACATCACTTGCCACAAAGCCCAAAACGCATTCCGCCTGCAAGGCAAACCAGAACTCCCGCTTGAAAACATCCGTGTCGAAAATGTCACCGTCGAACAGGCGGAAAACCTGTATTCCCTGGATGAGTTTGCCGACGATGTCAGCTTCCGCCAGGTGACCGTCAACGGTCAGCCGGTAGAACGGACCCGCTGAAATCCTGCAACTGTTTTTGAAGTTCGCGCGCCAGGGCGAGGAAGGCGTCGCGTGAAATGGCGTCGGCACGGATTCCGTCAGGAAGGCCAGCGGAGGCGAAGAGTGCAGGAGCGTCGATATTCTTCCATTTTGCGGCGACTTGGGTGACCGCTTTTTTTCGCCGTTGCTGGAATGTTACATTGACCAGTTCCTCGCATAGTTTCCGCAAATCGGGCTCGGTCGTTTTCTCGCGTCTCTTAAAACGCACCAGAGCGGAGGTCACTTCCGGGACAGGGAAAAAGACCTTGCGGTCCACATTGCGAAGAATGCGGACGGCGTACAGTAGCCCGACCTTGACGGTGGGCGCACCGTACTCCTTGGAACCAGGAGAGGCAACCAGGCGGTCGGCCATTTCGCGCTGAAGAAGCACCGTCAAATCCTTCGGTGGATTTTTTGCGGAGGAAATGTTCGCGAGGAAGGGAGTGCTGCAAGAATAAGGAAGATTTGCAACGCAGCGATAAGGGGCGTCCCCCATAATCTCGTCAAAATCCACTTTGCAGGCGTCGCCTTCAATGAGATGAAAATGCGCATTTCCCGCAAAATGATTTCGAAGATAGCCGGCGAGCCGGTGGTCGAGTTCAACGGCCGTGAGTTCCGCACCGGCCTCCAGCAGGGCAGTGGTCAGCATCCCCAAACCAGGTCCGACCTCCAGAATCCGCTCGCCCGGTTGCACGGCGGCATCGCTGACGATGGCGGCGAGCATATTGGGGTCCAGAAGAAAGTTCTGTCCCAATTTGCGGCTGGGGTGCATGTCCAGGCTGGCAAGGACTTCCAGCAGTTCAGTCTTATTCATTGGAGTTACGGCTGAATTGGGGCCGGGGCTGGTGTGGGTACGGTGGAAGGAATCGTAGGTTGTTCGCCTTCCCGGCGGAAATGGTAGACCTTTTCGTCAGGATAGCAATAGCGATACGTTTCCCGTGCAACACGCATGATCATATGAGGGTCGTTACTTCGAAGCAATTCATTCTGCTTTTCCAGAAGAGTGAGTTCCTTTTGAAGCGCCTCTTTTTCGGCAGTCAAAATGGCAAGGTGCTTCTGTTTTTCGTCCATTTCGCGACGAACTGGCAACACTACCGCCACTCCTGCCAAAAACAGAAAACCCAGCAATGCAATCAAAGCAAAGTCACGACCTTTCATTTTAGCACAATCCCCAAATTGGTTTCCAAATAAATGCGCCGATGAGGTTCCAGTACCGCCAACGAAAATTGCAGAACATCGCCCGAAGAGAGGCCATCCAGCAACTTGGCAAGCGTGGAAACATCCTTCAATTCCACGCCATTTGCCTCCAGAAAAATGTCCCCGCGCTTCAGTTGGCTGCGCCACGCCATCCCCTGGCGCTGAAACTCCTTTTCGGGAAGAATGTCGCTCAACGCCAGACCACGTGCCGTTTCAGGCAACCCCAAGGCACGATTCAGATTCGGAGTCAATTTCTGCAAGCGCACCCCCAAACGTTCCGCCAGTAACTGGGACTCCGTCATGCGCCCCACGTTGACCGCAACGCTTCGCCCGTCGGAAAGTTGCAATTCCACCTGCTCGTCTGCGTGCAACTGCCACAAAATCATACCCAGTTCCAAAGGACGACGCACGGGAGTCCGCTCTTTGCCAACGGCAACAACCATCTCTCCCGTCTTCAGCCCAGCCTGGGACGCCGCGGAATCTTTCTCCACCTCCAGACGAACCCCGCCGTCGCCCGGCCCATACGACAAGCCCAAGCGCGCCGAGGAGAAACTCTCCGGCCGAAGCCAGGTCGCCAGAAATCCCTCAATCCGCGACACGGGAATCGCAAAGCCAATCCCTTGCGCTTCGCTCAATATCGCCTGGTTAATCCCTATGACATCCCCTTCCAAATTGACGAGCGGCCCGCCGCTGTTGCCAGGATTGACCGCAGCGTCCGTCTGCAAAATATCCCCATAGCCCGATTTATCGCCACTGAGACTGCGATTGGTGGCACTGAGAAGACCCTGCGAAACGCTGTTTTCCAAACCAAACGGATTCCCCAACGTCAAGACGGTCTCTCCCAGCATCAAATCCCCCGCCTGCGCAAAATGCGCATGCGCCAGGTGCAGGCGTTCGTCCTTCCCGTTCGGATACAACAGGAGCAACGCCAAATCCGCAGGAGCGTCAAACCCGATCAAACGAGCACGATACGAGGTCCCATCCACCACCTTGACGAGGATTTTCTCCGCAGAACGCACCACATGCCAGTTGGTCACCACCAGCCCACGCTCATGAAGCAGAATCCCACTGCCCAACGGCGTGTACTCAGTGACCTCCTTGTGACGATAGCGGTATACCGAAAAATACTCGTTGAGACGCGTGATGTACGGGTCCTTCACCTGCAATGTCTGCTCCGTGCCAATGCTCACAACGATCGGCATCACACGCTTCACAGCGCGCACGGTCGCCGTCTCGCGCACAGAACCTTCCGCACGCAACACCACGCACAACAGCAACGGCAATACGATGATTCGCAAAAATCTCATTTCGTTTTTCCTAGGCTTCTTTTACTCCAATACGCAAGGGCGCGATCTACGAGGGCCGCGACGGCTTGAACTGGATCAAGGCCGAGATGGCGCAGGTCACGAACCTCGAAAAGAAGGCGGGGACGCTTGCGGACATGCTGGTCGGCGCGGAC
>JAFRLI010000295.1 GCA_017431255.1 Victivallales bacterium | reverse complement strand
GGAAAGAATGCGTTGATAAAAGGATACAAGATCCATAGACTTTCTCTGGTTGACGCTAAAGGGGGACAATTGCACATTACTGTAGCGCATCATTTTCACTGTCGCCAGTGCTACCCATTATTTTTGTTGAAGAGCCAAAAAAGTTTGAGTAGGAAAGTCGGGATTCTTCAAGGAGACATGAGGTCAAAAAGTTGGCAATTCGCGCTTGTTGTGCCTGCGAAAAAGATTCATTTGTGTTTGCGAATATTGTTTCTGCATGTATATTATTCCATAATCAAATAAGAAGGAAACAATGTCCAGGCACAAAGATGTTTTTCAGGGAAAAAACCACAGCAAACGGGACTCTCCTCCAGCTTGTCCGCGGCAACAGGGGGCTTGACGGAAAAGTTCGCCAGCAAGTCATTCTCTCACTGGGCGGCTGCCGCATCCCCGATGCCTTGCGCAGGGAGATAGCCCACCTTGTCGAGGATACGCTGCTTGGGCAGCAGGGGCTTTTCACGGCAGGCGCGGAAGTCACAAAATGGGCGGATATGCTCATCGACAGAATAAAGTCCGAGGGCAAGCTTGACCTTGTCAGGCATACGGTCACCCGCACCGTCCCTGCGGGAAGCGTGGCTGACGGGGTGGTGGTCGATTCGGTCAGCCACGGGGATTGCCGCCAGCTTGGCGTGCTGCTTCCCATCCGCAAGGCCTGGGAGAGTCTTGGCTTGACGGACTTTCTGTCCGGCCTGGGAATGAACGCGAGGCGCATACGTGCCGCCCAGGTATGCGTATACAACCGCCTGGTCGGGCCATGCAGCGAGAACGAGCTTCAGGAGTGGGTCGGCACCATGGCCTTCGACGAAGTTCTCGGCGACACGTTCAGCCACTACGGACGCGATGTGTACTATCGTTCAGGCGACGATCTGCTTGCGCACAGCGATGAGCTTGGAAGGCATCTGCGCGAACGCGAGGCCAGCCTGTTCAGCCTCGGCAATACCATCCTGCTCTACGATTTGACCAACAGCTACTTCGAGGGGGAATGCAGCGCCAACCCCAAGGCGCGGAGGAGCGGGAACAGCAAGGAGAAGCGCACGGACTGCCCGCTTCTGTCCGTCGGCCTGGTCCTCAACAGAGAAGGCTTTCCCGTCGTTCACAAGGTGTTCGCGGGAAACACCAGCGACAGCAAGACCATACTTGACATCGTCAAGGAACTGCGCGCAGCCGCAGGAGACACGGGACGCCCGACCGTCGTGCTCGACGGGGGCATAGCGACTGCCGCGAACCTTGAACTTCTTCTGGCTAACAACTACGACTATGTCGTCAACGGCAAGCGGACCACCAGGCAGAATTTCGCATCGGACTTTGCCGACACGGGCAATTTCCAGGCTGTGAAGGGGCGCGATGGAAAGAAGCCCGTCTTCGTGAAACGGCTTTGGACGGAACATGAGGTCACCCTGCTTTGCCGCAGCGACGACCGGAAGGCGAAGGAGGACGCGATGGTCAGCAAGACGGAGGAGAGATATCTTGAAGCGCTGGAGAAGCTCAAGGCCAGAATCATGAAGAACGACGGGAGGCTCCGTCTCGACGCACCAGAGGGCGTCACCCTTGTGAACCGGTGCGTCGGTCGCATCGCCTCCAGATACACCAGGGCGTCGAAGTTCTACTCCGTGGCGTATGACGCGGCCGGGAGGAAACTGTCATGGGCAAGGGATGACGAAAAATACCAGGCGGACGCCAGTCTCCACGGATGCTACAATCTGCGCACGAGCCGAAAGGATCTCACGGACGACGAAATCTGGCTCGTATATATCATGCTCACCCACGTCGAGACGGCATTCCATCTGTTGAAGGGCGAACTTGGCCTGCGCCCCTTTTACCATTGGAAGGAGGAAAGATGCGACGCGCACATCTGGATCACCGTGCTGGCGTATCATATTCTGCGCTGGATTGAATACTCCCTGCTGCATGCCGGAGTCGACTGCACCTGGATGGAGGTTCGCCGCCTGCTCCAGACCCATTGCTATGCCACCGTCACGCTTCCATGCAGGGACGGAAAGGAGTACCGCATCCGAAAACCAGGCATTGCCGACGAAAGGCAGAAGTTGATCTACCATGTGCTTGGCATCGACTTGAATACCCTGCCGGTTCACAAGGTGGTCGTGGAGCCGACTCAGGGCGGCTGAAAACCCACTGGCATTTTATCTGGCTTTCAAGTCTTTCCAAGGGAGATGTGAAAATTTTGTTGTGCCTTTTTGACCTCAAAAATACTAAAAAGTGCGAAAGTTGGGTTAGGCTGATTACCAGATTGTTTTTTGGGGGTATATTAACGTCAGTTTCAGTTTCACGGACGTTGCCCATTGCGGTAGCGGCGGCGTCTCGCCGCCGTCAACACAACGCAGGAGACACGGTGTGCTTCGTAGGAGTAAAAGTAGCGGCGGCGTCTCGCCGCCGTCAACACAACGCAGGAGACACGGTGTGCTTCGTAGGAGTAAAAGTAG
>JAFRLI010000294.1 GCA_017431255.1 Victivallales bacterium | reverse complement strand
GCGCACATGGCCGCGCGGTGTACGCCTTGCTATCGGTTCTGCAGGGCCGCGCTCCGCGCGGCCCAAGAAGGGGGTGCAAGCGCGCTCCGCGTGGCCCAAGGGTGGCTTTTGACACACGTATACGGCACAGGGCGGGCGCAACCTGCACGATCCCGAACCAAAGGATTTGCAAAGGAAGAGGAAATGGGGTAAATTATGATGTGAGGAGGGAAATGTTCTCAAAAAGGATGCAGAAAATGCGTTTGGAAGAGTTGGACAAGAATTTTGCGAGTGAGACGTTGGACGGATTGCCGTTGCATTTTGTGGAGGTGAAGCGCGGGTGTCCGTTTGAGGTTTGCGGGTTGCCGTTTTGGGAGCAGGAAGGGGAGTTTTGCCGTGTTCCCGTGAGAAGTTTGCCGCAGTTGAATGAAGGCATTCGAACGAGTCTGGCGTGGCATACGAGCGGCGTGAAACTGCGTTTTCGAAGCGACACGCGTGCGCTGGCGATTCGCGTGAAGTTGCGCTATGCCTCGTATCTTCCGCATATGGCGAGGACGGGTGTCTCTGGTTTTGACCTCTATATGGGGCAGGGACCCGCGCAGGAGTTCGTCGCCGTTGCACGTCCTGCGCAAGACACACGGGATTATTCGTTTGTGCTCTTCAACTGGGAGACGTCAGGACGTCTGGCAAAACGCCCCAAATGGGACCCTCTGGACCAAGACGGTCTCCGGGAGTTCACCTTGAACTTCCCGCTCTACGATGGCGTGGAAAAGGTGGAAATCGGTCTAATGCCAGGCTCGCGCATTGACGCCCCGGCCCCCTTCGCCTTCCCCAAACCCATCCTGTTCTATGGTTCCTCCATTACGCAGGGCGCCTGCGCCACACGCCCTGGCAACGCCTATTTCCAGATTCTGGGGCGACGCTTGCATGCCAACATCATCGGCTATGGCTTCTCCGGTTGTTGTCGCGCCGAACCCGAAATGCTCGACGTCATCTCCTCCATCCCGATCTCCGTTCTCGTGTACGACTACGACCATAACGCCCCTTCCGTCGAATATCTCCAAAAGACACATCAGGCGTTCTTCCATGGATTCCGAAAACGGCACCCCGACACCCCTGTCGTCTTCATGACGAGACCGGACGCCGACCGTGTCCCCGACGATACGGAAGCTCGCCGAAACATTGTGCTGAAAACCTTCCTGGACGCGCGCACCGACGGCGATTCCCACGTCTATTTCGTAGATGGCAAACTCTTCATGGGTACCTATGACCGCGATGTTTCTACCACGGACGGCTGCCATCCTACCGATGTGGGATTCCTTCACATGGCGGACGCCGTGGAACACGAACTGCGGCGTGCCCTCGCTGAACGCGTTCATCCCATTTGAAACATAGCCCCGATGGTAGAATCCGGCCATCGGGGAAGCCGCGACGTGACCGTCTTCTGAGGAATTGACGGGAGAGGTGTTTTTAGCGGAACTGAAGGATGACGATTTGGTGCGGGGGGAGTGGAAGTGACAGGAGCAAGGTCCCGTCGTCAGCTCTTGTGGTTGGCACGGGTTCCCATTGACCGCTGGGGGAAAGGACGCGCACATCCTGGAAGGCTCCCGCGTTTGTCCATTCCCCGCGCAGGGGAATGTTTTCCAGCGGGTCGAATCCGAGGTTGGTGAGGTAGGCGAACCGCTGTTTTCCCTGGAACCCGTATCGCAGCAGGATTTCCGCGTCTTCCGGGTAGAAGAGGGCGAGCGGCTTGAGTTTCTGCAGGAAAGAGAGAAGCTGTGCCTTGCGGGTTTCATTGAATATGACGAAAGGCTCAAAGCCACCGCCGTACTGGGTGGACAGGGCCATCGTGATGACAGGCTGCCCGAAGCAGTTGGTGCAGAGGAGGGCGGCGGGAGCAACGACCTTGGGCGGCTGTCCGGGTTGCTGCGGTCTCTGGCAGTAGTTGGAGAGTGCCTGGGCTGAGGCTTGTTGACCGTCTTCCTTTTGGACGGGCGTCAGAAGAAACCGTTTGTAACTGCCGGCGTTCATCCTTTTGCCGTTCCACCATTCGAAGGCGATGGGAAGCTTGTCCGCTTTGGTGGCCTTGCATCCGATCCAGTCGGCATGTCCCTGTTCTGTGAGAAGGGCCGCGGCGTCCCCGTCGAGGAGAACCCCGGATGTGCGGAAGATGGCTTCCAGTTGTTCCGGTGGCAGTTCTCGGATTTGTCGTTCCGTGAGGACGTTGCAGGAGGCGGCCTCAGAGGTAAAGGCAAAGGGGATGCCCATTCGCCCGAAGATGTTTTCCCAACTGTTGATTTGGGATTGATACACAGGGAACGTGAAGACGCCCGGCAGGGAGAGGGGAACTCCTGCCCCAGACCAGACGATGTTCATTTCGAACAAGGTCTTGAATTGCCCCTGGTACTTTTTGAGGATTTTCCGAAAGGCCTGCCCGCTGCCTGGTTCGTAGACTGGATAGCGCGTAATCCACCATTTGCCGCCTTTGCAACCTTCCAGGAGCGACAGGGTGAATTGCTGCAGCATGGAATAGGCTCCCATCGAATAGCGGTTGTGGGGGCAGGTGTCCGGTTCGGCCAAGATGAGAAGCTCTTTGGTTTGGGTCCGGAGGGAAACCAGTTGCGTGGCGGTTTTGCGCAACCACTGGGGGATGTCCCGTTGCGTGTCCAGGAGGTATCTCGCGTTGTTGAGGCGCAGGATGGGAGAACCGCTCTTGCCGGCGAGGATTTTGGCATAGTTGCCGCTGAATCGGGCTTCCTGTTCGCAGATGCACAAACTGCAATGAAGATCGGGATCGATGTCATCCAACGTTTGGCGGATGAAACGGAAATAATCCTCCATCGTTTTCTGGAGCATTTCATCGTATTGGTGTGCCAGGAAATCCTGCTCGTAGACAAGTTTGCGCAGTTGTTCTGCCGTATAGTTGGTGGAATGCAGTTGATTGAAGCGAGCGATATGCAGAGGGCAGAAGCAACCCTCGCGAAGTGTCAGCAATCGCGTATCGTCATCCACCATAAAGAATGCTGGGTTTCCCTGGGCCAGGGTGCGAATGGATTTTCCGATGTATTCGAGGAAGCCCTTGTCTTCGGGACAGAAGGAGTAGATTGGCTTTCCATTCTTTCCGCGAACGAGTTTTTGAAATGGCGTGGGGATGTTCCCGGGACCGCCATGCCCCATTGTGGCCTGAAGCAGAATCCCAAACGGCAATCCACTTCCTTCCAACTTCTTCTGAAAGGTGCGATACGTTTCCAGAAGTTGACTTGCCTTGTCTATCGGAGGATTTCCCTGCGGTACAATCGCGCAAATCAAGGCTGCGGAATCAATGGCACCTGAACGATATAAATCCACCATGTCGCGGCAAAGTTCCTCCGCCACTTCGGCAGTCGGCGGCACCACGTTCAGCATCCTGTATTGGGTAACATGTTTCCCTTCCCCGTGCAGAGGCAGAGAAGCATAGAAGATTGCCAAAGCCAGAAACACCCACTTGAAAAAATGCTTGGTTTTCATAATGCTCCTTTTGCCGTCAGCCGTGATATCCAGGGATTCCATTCCCGTGCTATTTGGCAAGTTCGTAGGCGAATACCGAACCGAACTTGTTGAAGACGGAGGTGCGGAAGCGGAGGGTGCCGTTTTGGTAAGTGGCGGGAATCTCGGCGAGGCGTTTGCCGCTGGTGTCGATGGCCCATACCTTCCAGGAGCCCGGTGCGAGTTTGAGGGAGACGTCGGCCTGTCCATCGCTTACAAGGAACGGGAGGGTGCCCCACTCCTCGCAAATCTCCATTTTTGGGGAGGCGAACTTTGCCTTGGTCGCCTGGCTGTTGGTGATATGGAGCAGAAGGACGCGCGATGTCTTGTCCAAGGCGTCTTGGCTTCGGGAGATAGCACCGAATACGCCACGTCCCTTCTGGTTGGCGACGGTGAGGAACTGGCCCTGGAGGGTTTCTCCGGCGGGGAGGATGATGGTTTCGCAATCGGGCGCGGTGGCACGGAAGATACCTTTGGAACGGTTGTGCTCGATGGTGCCGTCAGGTGTGCGGAACGTTTGGGACTTGGGGTTGTAGCATTCCTGGAGTTGAGCGGCAGCAAGTGCTTTTTGAAGGAAATCCGGATCGTCAATCGGAACCACCTTGCCGTATTTTTTCGCGTATTGGGGGAAGCCATTTGGCGGTTGAAGGAGGACGGCGTTGGATGGGAGTTTTTGTTTCAGTTCGGCTTCGGAGGAGACGACGAGGGAGCCGATAGGAGCGACCGCCGCGAGTTCTCCCAGGGACGGGAAACTACAAGGACCATTCGAATCGGAATCGCGTTCGATGACCTCGACAAACTTGGTGTGGCTTGTCGAATGAATCCCTTGCCCCAGGAAGAGGGCGGAGCCTAAACGGTGGGAAAAGTGCCTTGTCGGGTCGTGGGTGATTTCTAAGTTTTTTGGGGGAGATGGTTGGAGAATATCGGCAATGCTTTCGGCATAGGTGAATTGAACGAGTGCGTCGCAGTCCTGAAGGCTGCCGATGGCACTGGTGATGGAAGGACCTTCGGCGCGGAAATTGTTGGGCTTGCTAAACTCCCATTCCGTGATATTAAAGGGGCGGTCCAGTTGGTGTCCGGGAAACAAGCCATAGTGGAGGAGCCAGGGGGTAGTCAATTGGGTGGTTTGCTTGAGTTTGATCGGCATGGGGTTGGGTTTGTTGACCATCTTGTTGAGACAGAGGTAGAAATGGATTTCCACATAATCGAGATGGTTCAGTATTTGATGCGAGCGGATGTCAATTGCCATGATTTGTTCGCTGATGGGAACGGTGAGACCGAGTTTTCGCAGGTCGGCGACTGCCCTTCGAATCCGTTTCAAGTAGGTCTCTTTGAGGAAGACGTTGAACAACTGCTTGCGCTTCTCTTGGTTTGGGGAGTTGTGCTGCTTCTTTTTCAGCCAGTCTTGGAAGAGTTTTTCATACATTTCCTTGACGATGGGGTCGCTTTTATACACCAAATAGATATTCCCCTCATTGATGAGATTGACGCAAAGGAGGGCAGGGTCGTCCTTCAGTGTATTATTTGTGTATGGATTGACATGGGTGAGGCGTGCGGTGACATGCTTGAGCCAGTTGTCGTACACTTCGTCTGAAATCCAGAAGAGTGCCTTGTAGGTAGTGTGCTTTCCCATGCGTTTGGGGTAAACCTTGAAGGTGCCGGCGGGGGGCCTTCTGGAGATGTAGAGGTCGGTGGTGAAATAGATGCCTTGTTGCTTGAGGCAGTAGTAGAGATAGTCGAGTTTATCCATGGCGTCGGGATTGAGGCGCGTGGAATCTTTCGTATCGGTCATCATGTCGTTGCCGTTTCGGTTGAAGCCGTCATGGTGATGGAACCGGATGATATTGAACCCGAAGGAGGCCATGCGTTGCGCAAGCCGTTTGGCGTCTTTGTGCTCGGGGTAGCAGGCGTCGAAACAGAGATTGGTGCCGTAGAAGCGGAGTGGTTTGCCGGGGACTTTGGGAAACTCGAAGTGGCCGTTCTTCATGATGGGGCGCCCGTACTTGCCGGCGGGCTTGTCCAGCCGCCAGGAGAAGTCGAGTGCGGAGTTTTCTCGCACATCGAGGGAGTAGTCGATAGGCTGCCACTCCTTTCCGGGGGTGATGACGTAGGAATCCTTCGAGGATGACTTTTTTTCATCCCGGATATCATCTGCTTGCTCAAAGGGGCTTTGAGCGAACAGGGGAAGAACCAGAGTGAATAGAAGAAATGCGTGTTTCATAAATTGCCTTATTTTTTGAAGTTGATGTTGCAATTCACGATTGGACAAGTTCGTAGGCGAATACCGAACCGAACTTGTGGAAGACGGAAGTGCGGAAGCGGAGGATGCCGTCCTGGTAGGCTGCGGGAATCTCGGCGAGGCGTTTGCCGCTGGTGTCGATGGCCCAGACCTTCCAGGAACCCGGCGCGAGTTTGAGGGAGACGTCGGCCTGTCCATCCTTGACGAGGAAGTGGTCTTTGCCCCAGTCTTGCAGTTCGGTCATTTCCTCGGAGGAGAACCGCGCCCGGTAGGCCTGTGCGGTGGTGGCGTGGATGAAGAGGAGGCGGGATGTTTGGTCAATCGGCTCACTGTTGAGGGAGATTGCACCGAACACCCCGAAGTTCTTTCGATTGTTGACAGTGAGATACTTCCCTTGGAGTCGCTGCTTTTCCGGGAGGACAAAGGCCTCGCAGTCCTTGGCGGTTGCGCGGAAGGTCTTGTTGGGGATATTGTGCGCGATGGCATTGCCTTCGGAGGAAATGGTTCCGTCCTTGGCGATGTTTGCGCGGAGTCCCGCCGCCTCAAGGGCTTTGTCAAGCAGGTCCTTGTCCGTCAGCGAAAGGACCTTCCCGTATTTTTCAGCATATTCGGGGAAGCCAACGGCGGGTTTGAGGAGAATGGCACCTTGGGGAAGTTTTTTCTGGAGTTCCTCCTCGGAGGAAACGAGGAGGATTCCCGTCTTGGCGATGACAGAGAGTTGTGAGAAACTCTCGGAGGTGTTCAAACTCCTGGGGAGTTTTGTCTTGTTGTCGCAGACGATGACGAACGTCGTGCGCGTCGGCTGGATGCCGCTGCCGAGGAAGAGGGAGGAGCCGATGCGGTGGACGATGAACTTGAGCGGGTCATTGGAGATGTCAAAAGTGTTGGTCGCGATATTGTTTTGGAGGGCATGGTCCGCCTGGTGAGCGTATGCGAAATGGACGAGAATATCCAGGTCCTGGAGGCCCGACATGGCGCCGACGAGGACGGGGCCTTCCCCACGGTAGAGGTTGGGCTTGCAGAAATCCAATTCCGAGATGCTGAACGGGCGGTCCAGGAGGTGGGCTTGAGTGAGTCCTTTCCAAAGGTAGAAGGGCTTCTTCAGGTACGAGTCCTGGTCGCAAACGATGGGGGGAGCCCATCGGTTGATGGAGAAGCGGGGATGGTTGATGTAGAAATGGGTATCCACATAGTCGTACTGGGTGCGAATCTGGGTCAAGGTCAAGTTTAGATTCATGTTCTGGTCGCTGAGGGGAACCTTGAGACCGAGTGCTCGGAGATCCTTCACGGCCTGCGCAAAGCGTTGGTGGTAGACTTCCAAGAGGAATTGGTTCATTAACCTTTCTCGCTCTGGCTTGTCTTTGGGGGAAAGGCCTTTGTCCTGGAGCCATTGCTGAAAACGCTTCTCATACGCCTGAATGACCAGACCGTCTTTATTCCAGACGTCCAGGATGTTCCCTTCGTTGATGATGTTGATGGTGATGAGGGCGGGATCGTCCTTGAACGCTTTCCCCGTGTACCTGTTGACGTGGTTCAGGCGTTCCGTGGTGTGCTTGAGCCAGTTCTCATAGACGGCGTCCGAAATCCAGAACAGGGCTTTGTAGATGGTGGCGCTAGAGAGTGGGCGAGGATATTCGGGAATGGTTATGTTGCCGGGGCGGCGGGAGATGTAGAGGTCTGTCGTGATATAGATGCCGCGCTGCTTGAGGCAATAGTAGAGGTAGTCGAGTTTGTCCATCGCCTCGGAATTGAGTTTTGTGGAGTCGTTGGGGGATGTCATGAGGGGGCGTCTGGATTGGGCACCGTCATGGTGGTGGAAACGGATGAGATTGAAGCCGAGTGCCGCGATGCTGTCGGCGACGCGTTCCGCTTCGTCGCGTTCCAGGTAACAGGCGTCGAAACAGAGATTGCTCCCGTAGAAACGAAGGGGCTTGCCGGGACGGTCGCGGAACTCCAGGTGCCCATTGCGGAGGACCGCCGGCCCATATTTGCCGGCTGGCTTGTCCAGTCGCCAGGAAAAATCCATCGCGGAGCCGGGCTTCACTTGATTCAATGCAAAGTCAATGGGCTGCCATTCTTGACCTTGTGTGATTACGTAGGGAACGTTCTTGGGCGTCAGGGGAATCGCCTGCCCGACGGAGGCGGCGACGACGAGCCAGAGGCTGTTGTCTGCGGATTCGAAGCGGATGTGGCGGATTTGCTTGTCTTCAATGGCATGCGCACTGCGGTAGAGTCCGATGGGTTCGTTCTTGGCATTCGTGGCAGACCAGACAATGTCCGCGTCGCTGGTCTTTTTGGGTTTCCACCAGTTTCCGGCATGCACATTGCGCTTCGGGGTGATTTCGGATTTGGTGCCGTCTGCATAGGTGATGGTAATGGTTCCCAGTTCATCGCCGCCAGTGGCCCAGGCACGAGCGTGCAGGAGGAAGAGCCACTTCCCGTGTATATTTCCTTGTACGGAGGTTTCCAGGACTTTGTCCAGCTTCATTCGCTCGCCGCCTCGGAGGACGAGGCACGATTTGCCGTTGTTCTTGGCGGGGTCGATGATGTCAAACAAAGTGTCTTCGAACTTGTTTTGTCCCACGGGGAGCGAACGGAGGTCATTGTCGGGTCCCTGGTCGGTCCAGCCGCCCTGGGCGTCGTTTGCGACTTTGTCCTGGAATCCCATGTTGGCGGCGGCACGAAGGTCGATGGGGATGGTGTCATAGGGAATGAAGGAGAGTTGGAGTTTGTGGAAATAGGTGGATTTGACAGAGTCTTTTTGCGCATAGATGTGCAGGTTGAAGATATTTTTGCGTGGGCGGAAGTCCTGTATGAGGAGGCGAATCTTGTTTTGGGAGGTGAAGGTGAGAAGTCCTTTCCTAGTGGGAAGACCGAACGAATGGATGGCGTCGAGGTTGAGGTAGTTGTTCGAGGCTCCTTCCGGTTTTACCATTTGAAGGGAGATGGGTTTGCCATCGATATAGACGGTCTGCCCTACATAGTTGCTGATTGGCAGTACGGCGTTCAAGGAACCGCCGACGAAGGCCCCGTCATATTGGCATTCATACGTGGCTTCTTCCCCGGAGGGGGTGAGCTTTGCCGTCCAGGTCCCTCGCTTCCCGTCGAAGTTATACGTCCCCTTGCAGAGTTGAATCCCGTTCTCCGACTTGCTTTCCGTCAGTTTGAAGTAGCCATTTTTTGCTTGGGAATAGGTCTGCTTATTCGCTTCGTCCCAGAAATCCAAGTGGAAGGTCATTTCTTCCATTCGCAGACGGCCTTCCTTGTCAAAACTCGCGGGCACGGCACCCAGCAACGAAAACGCCAGCAACACAAGCAGCAGGAATAAATGTTTCATGGAGGCTCCTGGAAAAATGTTAGAAAAAAGAGGAGTTAAATTTCATATAAAATAGTGCAGGAGTCTTGAGATTTCAAACATTCGTGGATATTATTTTGGGGAATTCTATACTTAAGTTGCCTTGTGAAATTGCCCCTCCTAGAAGCCCTAGAAGCCCTAGACCCACTAACCACTAACCACTAACCACTAACCACTAACCACTAACCACTAACCACTAACCACCCAAAATCTCTCGAAAATACTATAACTATATTTAAGGCGTGACAGAGGCAACACCAGTACCGTCGACGTGTTGCCTGAGATATGGCGGTAGGTCTGCAAGCTTCGGCAATTTGACGCCGATGGCTTCAAGCAGCCTCCTGGTGTGCTTCGGAACCTCGACATAGCTCCGCCTGCCCGAATTGTAGTTGATCACCTTGATTCTCCGCAGCATGGCGAGTGCCTCGTTCACAGTCGGCCTTCCGCAATTCCAAATCATAGATGAAACATTCACCTCAATCAGTGCTTCCGTGCCACATCGCATCGGGCGGCGGTCAGGGGGTGCCACTGTCAGTCGATAGCGTGATTTAGGGGAGATTTTTATCCGTGAAAATCTGTCTTCTTATGCTTTGCAGTAAGAAATTACAATCGTAGTCTTCCTGCGTTTTGGGATTTGGACAGCCTTTCCAGGAATCGCCCCAGGGGAGCAGGTGATAGTCGGGATGCAGGGCAAACCACTCCTTGAGTTTGAGACGGTCAGAATCCGGGAAACGCCTCCTTTCGAATGTCGGCATGCCTTCCACCATGCAAAAAAGTGCTATTGCAGCGTACTGGGCAACCCCTCTTCTTGCATCATACTGGAGCCCCTCCGGTGGCACGGGGTATACAAAGTAGGAGCAGTAGGGATAGAGACGGTCGTCATCCAGGAATTTGACCAGAATCTCCGCGACTTCCCTGCGGCGGGTCAGCGACAAATAGATGAACACGACCCAGTAATGGGAATTGCGGGTCTTCAGCACAGTCGGGTCCAATTCCCCGAGAAATCTTGTCAGGTGTTCCAGCGCGGTGCGGTTTCCGCAATCTACAGCCAATACAAGGCTTTGCAACCCCCGCAAATCCTCCGTTGCCTCCTCTCTGCTTTTGGGGAAACCAGATAGCTGGAACAGCACCTCTCCCAATTGCTTCTTCTCCTCCTCACTCCATTTTGGCAACAGATAGAGCAAGGGGAAATTGCCGACGCGCTCATTCCTTTTCCTGGCGGCCGAAATGCGCTTCAGAAAAACGGGCTTCAGTTTTCCAGGAAACTCCCTGGGATAGTCCCCGCGCTCTAGAATCATGGAGAAAATCCATCTAGAGAAGAAATGGCTGTATTTCCAATAGTGCTCGTTGGAAAGAAGTTTTAAGGCAATCATAAAATAGAAATGCCGTTTCTCCGAGCTGTTGTTTGCTTTCAATAAACCTAACACCATATCGAAGGACATTCTGACAAGCGGATTACCCATGGTAATTGATTCATTGCCTAATTCAGGTCTGACTAGTTCCTCGAACAGGGATTCTTTGTTTTCGTCATAGGATTCATTTAGTTGAAAGAGTTCCGTAACAATCTCCTTCAGCTCTTTCCCGTGGTGCAATACCCAAATTTCACAGATCTCATCTGTGTCTTGGGGATTCAAGTCATACCTGTTTCTGCTTTCTTCTTCATAATAAGATTTTTCCTTTTTTGTCTTTTTTGCATAAAACGCTTCTCGCCTTTTCAGGTAGTCCTCGTAATTCGCCAGGCATTCCTGCTGGAAGCGGGCGATGCGGGAACGCAGGGTATGCACGTCAGGAATTGCATTCTCAGCATTGACGAGGAAGGAAAGCAGAATCAAAAAAACGAGAATGATGCGAAAGGTTTTCATAATGCCCATGCGAGAGGCACCAGGAGAATTGCAAAACGCCAGAGGATGTTCTTTGCCTTCATCATAGTCCCTTGGAAATGAGATATGGAACAAATGGCTTTCCAATAAACTATAATGTGTCTTTTCAGAATCGCAAATGATAGAGGTAATTGCAAAACCCTATGGGAGTCCACAGAACACACAGAATACACAGAACTGTTTGTCCGCGCTAACGCGCGGCTAAACACTTGATATAAAACAGAATACAAAGTGCAAGCAGCTGCGAAGCGGCGGATTGCCTTCTGTGTATTCTGTGTATTCTGTGGACTCAAAAAGGAGTTTTGCAATTCCCTCTATTGTTGTTACAAAATCCTGATAGAGGTAATTGCAATACCCTATGGGAGTCCACAGAACACACAGAATACACAGAACTGTTTGTCCGCGCTAACGT
>JAFRLI010000028.1 GCA_017431255.1 Victivallales bacterium | reverse complement strand
TGTTTTATACCAAGTGTTCTGCCATACGCAGCGCGGACAAACAGGTCTGTGTGTTCTGTGTGTTCTGTGGACTCAAAAATGAGTTTTGCAACTACCTCAAAATAATAGTTGAGGGATGCAATAATCAAGGACTTTGAGAACGTCGCAAGTCGCAGGAGGAAAAAGCCTTAGTAGTCTTGTAGTGTAAGGGTGAGTGCCTGGAGGAAGGTCTGGATATCGTCGGACGTGTTCCGATGGGAGAGGCTCACGCGGATGGCGCCGTTGGCGACATCGCGGGAGAACCCCATTCCGAGGATGGTGTGGCTCGGGATTCCTTCTTCTGCAGAACATGCGCTGGCAGAACTGACGAGAACGTGATGATGTTCGGCAAGAATGCGCACGAGTACGGCTCCTTCGTAGCCTGGAAAGGAGAACATCGCGATGTACGGGGAACCGTTTTCCGGGGAAATGCGCTGCCAGCGGGGCAGTGAAAGCGTCTCTAATCCATTCCAAAGGAGGCGGTTGAGAAGCGTCACAACCTCCCCATGGGAGGCACTTTGCGCACAAGTCTCCTCTGCAACACGTGTAAACATTTCAATTCCAACAACATCGAGCGTTCCAGAACGCAGTTTGTTCTGCTGCCCGCCGCCAAGAATATGCGCATGAAGCGGGGTTCCCTTGCGAACAATCAAGGCGCCGACTGCGGCGGGACCGCCTATTTTGCGAGAGGAGAGTGCCAGCAAATCGATATGTGCGGCATTCCAGGGAATGGGATGCTTTCCCAGGGCCTGGGCTGCGTCCACGAGAAGCATTCTTGCCCCGGAACAGGACGCGAGTTTGTGCCGCAGGGCAGGGAGGTCCGGAATGGCACCGGTTTCGTTATTGACGCAGGAAAGCGCGAGGAGGTCGCAGCGTTGGCAGGATGGCAGCGAGAGCGCACCGTTGTTCGCCAGGAGGAGTGCCTGCGGGGAAAAAGGTGCCAGAGGCGCGAGGAGAGCGGCGTGTGCGCCAGGGTCAAGAAAAACGACGGGAGAGTCCGGCAGGCGGACGTGTGCGGCGAGGTTGGTGGCTTCTGTGACGCCGCTGGTCCAGAGGACAGTTGCTTCGTCTTCCGGGATGTGCAGTGCCGCAAGAAGACGTTGTCCGGCACGGAGGACAAGGCGTCGTGCCTGTTCTGCGTAGCAGGTGCCGCCGTGCGGGTTCCAGGGGTACTGTGGAAGCAGTTCGGCGTACCATTGCGCCAGGGAGGGGTGGGGCAGGGCGGCCGCTGCATTGTCCAGGTAAATTGGGGAGGGGAGGGCGGTCATGGTTCAGCGCTCCAGGCGGCGTAACTTCCTGACGGCAGGGCGACGGTGTGCTCAATGCGCATTTCGCCCGTGGTGATGTTGCCGTGCGGGGCAGTCTGCTCCATCAGATGTTGCAGGACCATCGGCGTGTAACCAGGCGTGTGGCAGGTCAAAAAGACGAAGGAAGGACGCTCGGAGAGGAGGCTGAAGCAGGAGTCGAGCAGACTGGGGAGGGAGTCGTCGATTTTGAAGAGTTCCTGGTTGGTGCCGCGTCCAAAGGAGGGCGGGTCGAGTACGATGCCGTCGTATTTTCTGCCGCGTCGTTGTTCGCGCTGGAGGAACTTGAAGACATCATCGACAATCCATCGGATGGGTGCTCCGTCGAGGTGGTTGGCTGTGGCGTTGCGGTGTGCCCAATCGACCGCCTTTTTGGAGGCGTCAAGGTGGCAGACTTGGCAGCCGAGTTTTGCGAGGGCGAGTGTGGCGCCGCCCGTGTAGGCGAAGAGATTGAGGATGGAGAGGGGACGTTTTGCAGAGGCAACGCGTTCCTTCATCCAACGCCAGCCGAGCGCGTGCTCGGGGAAAACGCCGAGATGCCCGAAATCCGTGGGAGTGAGGAGGAAACGGATGCCTTCGAGTTCGCACTCCCATTCGCGGGGGACGCGGCGGCGGAACGTCCAGCCGCCATGGTTCTCGCGGGTGAAGAAGGCGTCCGCTGCGTCCCATTGCGCCTTCGGCAGGGCGGGACGCCAGACGGCCTGGGCGCAAGGTCGGTCGGCGACGACGGTTCCAAAACGTTCCAGCTTGCGCCCGGCACCAGAATCTAGTAACTTGTATTCGTTTGCGCCACTCATGGTTACAGAGAACTAAACAGGCGATTCCGCTTGTCAAAGAAGGGCTGGTCAACAGCAGCATAAGCCGCTTGGTCTTCCCCGAAGACGGCACCCGCGTTCTGGATGGGAATGTAGATGGTCTGCCAGGTGAAACGGTCCGACAACTGGACGTGGACGGGGATTTGCTTGACAGCCTCGGGGAACTTGGCAGGTGTGATGGTCAGCGGCACGTAGTAGTACAGGCAGAAATGCCCTTTCGTGCGGATTTCAGGCGTGCTGCACTCCCAACCTTCTGGCAGGTCGAAACGGATGGAGATGACATTGCTGTCCTGGTGTCCCAAGGCGGCGACGCGGAAGCGCATCGGTTTGCCGGGAGTCGCCTCGATGCCGTCATCGTAGACCAGGAAGAGTTTGCAGAAGGGGAGGTCGTAGGTGAGTTGATTGGAAAGGCGGTCCCAGGCACGTTTTTTTATGGCGGCGGAGGAGCAGAGGGAAGGGAGGTAATCTTCGGGGATGGAGGTCGGTCCGTCGGTGAACGCGGGGATGGCTCCATTGAGGAACTGCGCTTCTTCGGCGAGGCGGCACACGCGTTGGGTGAGTTCGTTGGTATCGCGGGGACAGGGCTTGACGGGACGCCAGACCAGAGAGGCAAAGGAGCCGACAACGATGTCGTCCCCGATGGGTTCCAGCCATTTTGCGGGAATGGACTTCTTCCCGTTGAGGATGCCCATGACTGCCCCGGCGGTTCCTGCGGTGCAATCTGTGTCATCGCCGCAATTGACAGCGTAGCAGATGGTTTTGGAGAAGTCGCCTTCTCCGTAGAGAAGTCCGAGGACGGTGAATGCGACATTGGCAGGTGCCTGGAACCAACCCAAATCCTCGGAATCGGCGACGATGGCGTTGCGTGCGTCAACGAGCGTCATCTTGTCGTCGTAGCATTTGCAGGCAAGGTTGATGGCGCGTGCCATGCGGGAATCGGCGGGGATGTGCGCGAGTCCGATTTGGATGATTTGGCGCAGGTCGTTGCAGACGAATGCGGCGGATTCCATGGAAGCGGTGAAGAGTTCGGCATAGATGCCTTCGCCGGCGTGGTCTACGCATGCGTCGCAGTATGCGGCGGCTGCGGCTTCATCAGGGGAGCCGGGGAAGATGCAGGCCCAGATTTCGGAGCGAATCCATGCCCCATTGGACCACTTCCACTTGTCGTTGTTGGCCAGTCCGGAGAAGGGTGGCATGATGCCGTTGCGCATGTTGGTTTTGCAGACGCCGTATTCGTTCCAGGGTCCCGTGATGTAGTCAAGCCAGAAATGTCCCAGAACGCGTTCATTGACATTGTAGATGCCGACTTCCTCGGCGGCCATCATCCAGACGAGTTGGAGGTCGAGGTCGTCATTGGGGAGCGCTTTTCCCTTGAGGTCCCGCGTGTAGAAGGTGGCGTTGTTCATTTCCCGCTTGCCTTCCATGGGAGTGCCGAGCGTGCCGCCGATGTTTTTGCCAGACCAGCAGCCAGCCACCTTGTCCAGGTATTCTTCTTTGTTGAGGCGGACCAAAGAGGGTTTCGATGTGTCGAACATTTGCTGTGATTCCTATAAGGTCAAGAAGGGAGAGAGAATTGCAAAACTCATGTTTGAGTCCACAGAACACAC
>JAFRLI010000293.1 GCA_017431255.1 Victivallales bacterium | reverse complement strand
GGACAGGCGGGACGGACAGGACAGGCGGGACGGACAGGACAGGCGGGACTGGTCGTTATCCTATATCGCCACCGTGCCGTGGGAGGGGATTTCGATTTTCCGGAAGTGCTCGTAGGCGGTGGTGAGAAGCGGCTGGCGAGCGGCTTCGCCATCTTCCACAAGCAATGTTGCTTCGGCTAGGTAGTCAGTGGGGTTGGTGATTTGCAGGGTATCGCCGTCCCATTTTGCCTCAAGATGGTCAAAGCAGAGGATTTCGCGGGTGTCGGGGCGTGCATAGACGCCCGGAAGATGCACGCGTGCCAACAGGAGCGCGACCTCCGGCCAGCAGGCGCAGGGCGCATTGCCGATTTCGCCAACTTGCGAAGCGCCCTCCCAGTCGCCGATGTTGACACGTTCGCTCATGCCCACGACCTCCATACCATAGATGACGCGGCCCGGTCGCGAAAGGAACTGCGGCAGGGCGTGGACGACTTCCCGAGCGAGCCGCCCGTATTCGGCACGTCCGGTCGCACGGTAGAGCTTGAAGAGTGCGTCGCCGCTGGCGGAGCAGAAGCCAGATGCGGAGTGGCGATTCTGGATGTTCGCATAAACCGTTCCGGCAGTGTGCATGTCCAGTTTCCCGAAAGTGCTTTCTGGCGGGAAGCGGTAGTCGTAGGAGACAATCCAGGTGGAGAGGTAGTCGGCGCCCGCGCAGGCCAGTGCAAGTAGCGATTCGTCGTGGGTGTATTCCCAGACGGCGACCAGCGCCTCTAGAAGCGCGTATGCGGACTCGGAGTCGGTCGCCTGTAGCGCATCGCCCACGCCGCCATAGACGTTGCCCTTTTCCTGGAGGTAGTTTTCCGCGTAGTAGTAGGCGCTGGCTATCGTGGTTTCGAGGTATTTCGGTTCATGGAGGAGTTCGCTTGCCAGCGCAAGACCTGTGATGGCGGATGCGCCGCCAACTCCCCCGCCGACAAGCAGTTCGCCGGTCGCAGGGGCGATGAGATAGCCGAATTGACCGTGTTTTTCCCAGAGGTGGACGAATGCGTCGGCGCATTTGCGGAAGCCGTCAAGCCACTGGGGCTGAATTGGTTCGTCGTGGAGTTTGAGCCAGAGCAACTGCCTCGCGAGGAAGGCCAGCGCGTCGGCGTTCTTCCGCACGAGTGCCCATGGTGCGAGTGGTTCGTCGGGTTGTGGCGGCCAGTCGGGGAAGAAGCAATCGTGGAACGCAGTGGTCAGGAAGAATCCGCTTTCGCACTGTGCCTTGGTGAAGAGCGTGTCCCATTCGCGGTAGATGCGTGAGCGGTATTGCGGCTCGCCTTCGCGTAGCAGGTATTCGGTTTTCATGATGCCACCAACCCAGCCGAGCTGCCATTGGTGGGAAGAGTTGCGGCAAATGCCCTTGAGGTCGGTCTTGGTGATGGTGGAGTAATAGCCGTATTCCTCAAACCAGTTGTCGGCTTCCAAACGGTCGCGCACGAGCCGCGTGGCTTCGGAGTAGGGGAGGAGGTTCGGGAAGGCTCCCGACGGAACTGCGGTGTTACGTAATTCGCGGGCCTGCTGGAAGAAGTGCTCCAGGGTGCAGCACCTTTCGTCATGGAGGGCGAACTCGAAGGTGGCGATGGTTCCAGGACGATAGGCCAGCGGCGCGTCGTTTGCAGTCACGAATGTGTTGCATCCGATTTGTCGGACTGCCCGGTGGACTGGCGAGGTGATTCGTACCTTCAGGACGTCGCCATCTTCGATGATTGAATAGCCGTAGTTTCCGGCCTCGTTGGCCTGCGGGGTGAGCAGCCAGACGGACTCTTGTTTTGCTTCCGAGTAGAATCCAAGCCCTGGGAATGCTCCCTCGGCGGAGGTCATGTCCAGCTGTCCGCCACCCTGAGGTGCGAGGTGCTGGATGGTTCCAGTGAGTTGCGGAGGCGTGAGGTTCATGTAACCATCCGGAAGCCTCGGGGGGTAGGAACCATTCGGTGCCACGATGCTCACGCGGTTTCCATCATAGACAGCGGAGGGCAGCAGAATATAGTTCGCGGATGACCAATTGCCGATGCGGAAGACCAGCGATGCGTTCAGTTCGCCTTCACCGTGAAGACACTCCAGCGTGACAATGCGCTTTTTACAGGGAACGGATACGAATACGCGGAAACGACCATCCCCGACATTGAACTCGATAGTCTGCGTGGTCGCTAGATCCAGGGACAGACGGCGGCATAGGGCTTCCGACTCAATCTCCAAAAATAGTCTTGGCGAAAATTGCATGCAAATAACTATAATGCCAAAATGCAAATCCTCCGGCCAAAGACAACAGCCTGTTCTCCATGTGGCTAACTATTTAAGGTTTCCTGGGATTCCCGGTGGTGCTGGAGGCTCTAGTAGAACAGGCCAACAGCCCGCCGTCTGAGAAGACAGGCACTATTCGACATTCCTCCTAGATAAGGTGGGTACACTCGAGCCACCTCCACTGTTAAGATAACAACCGTGGTGGGGCTTTGCTAATTTGGGGGATTATATCGTTAACTTGTTTTGCCTTGGCTTCACTAGCCATGGGACATCTGGGACCTATGGGACGCTTGAGACACTTTCCCACTCGATTTGAACCAAGGGTCTCAAGTGTCTCATTTGTCCCAATCATCCCATCAAGGCAAATCAACGATAGTATTCCCTTTTTATGCCATTGGGGATTGCAAGCAGGAAACCGTTTCCTAACGGCTTCAAGAATGGTGCTATTAAACCAGCATATGAATAGTGATGAACCCTGCAAAAAAGCCGGAGAGAGCCCAGGCAATAATTAGGTGTTTGCTCAGTCTCTTGTTCATGTTTGAGACCACAAAGGAACATAGCGCCGTTATGATTGCTGGTAAGATAAAATGAAGGGTGTCGTACAAGAGTTTGGCATCATCTCCTTCTGGTTTCCAAAAGAATGCCATTAGCGCTGCAGTTATTACGAGAACAATGGAATGGACCAAAGGGGTCAAAATGTAGATGGCGAGAATGATGCCGATGGATGTGTGGGCGGCGTTTTGGGGTGCCTGGGATGCGGTGTCCCCCGTGTTTGGCGCGGCAGTGGCGGGGAAGATGGGAGCAGGCGGGTTCAGCGTGATGGTCTTTCCGCAAACCGGACATTGGGACTGCATGCCAGCCCAGGCATCCTCACAAGTCAACTCCTGATGACAGAATGGACAATTGCATACGAAACTCATTGATGGTGCGTCTCCTCTGATTTCGGTGGTGCTGTATAGCTAGGTCTTGCCTTTTTCAGCGTGTGGCGTCTTTGGCGTGTTTTCTTTCGCCTACATATTTTTTTGCGCAGGAAACGCGATTTCTGTCAGAGAAATCGAAAATACTTTGCAAATAACGAGAATTATAACGTTAAGCCGACTAGATATATATGGGATGGTTGCGAACTGTGGGACAAAGGGAAGTGCGACAAATAAGCATGGGGCGCGTGTCAGGCGCGGAAGGCGGCCAGGAACTCCTGGTTGCCGTTGGGGCCGAGGACGGGCGAGGGGAGGGTGCCCACGCTTGTCCAGTGCAATTCGTTCTGGGCGAATGCGATGACGGTGTCTAGGCAACGTTGGCGCACCGACTCGTCGCGGACCACGCCACCGGAGCCGACGTCCCGTTTGCCCGCCTCGAACTGCGGCTTCACCAGCACAATTGCCCAGGCGTGAGGCTTGAGAAGCGGTGCACACGGCGGAAGAACCTTGGTCAGCGAGATGAAAGAAACGTCGGCCACCAGGACATCGATAGGTTCAGGGATGATGGTGGCATTCAAGTCGCGTGCGTTGAGGCCTTCCAGCGAGATCACGCGGGAGTCACCACGGAGCTTCTCATGGAGCTGATCGTGACCAACGTCCACCGCGAAGACCTTCGCGGCACCGTGTTGCAAGAGGACATCCGTGAACCCGCCGGTTGAGGCACCGAGATCCAAAGCGGTCACGCCTTGCAGTTTCGGTTGGAAGGCCTCGATGGCCGCAAGGAGCTTTCCCGCGCCCCGCGAGACGTACTGCGGAGGGGCGGCGAGCATGAGACGTATGGTCTCGTCGAGTTGCTGTCCAGGCTTGCGAACTGGCGTGCCGTCCGGCAGGAGAATTTGTGCCTCGCCAATGAGCCGCTGTGCCAATGCGCGCGAGGCGCAGAGGCCTTGTTGGACGGCAAGTTGGTCGGCACGGAGTTTCAAGGTAAGAGGTTAGAGGTAAGAGATTAGAGGTTAGGACTTGGGACACAGGACTCTGGTCTTTAGACTTGGGGCTTCCTTTCTTAACTTTCCCCTTTCCCTTTAGACTTTATCCTTTCTATTGAAGAGCGGTTTCAATGACTTCGACGGAGAGGTCGGGGCGTATGCGGATGTGGTCGATGACCTCGCCAGTGGGCTGTCGCGAGATGACTTCGATGCATTCCGGCGAGACGGTGACCAGGATTCCGGAGGCCTGGCAGGGGCCGATATTGCCTGGACCGTCCAGCACGACAACTGGGAAGGGATAGAGGTTCTTCTCGCGGTCGGTGAGACGGTGGAAGCCCGGCTTGCTGAAACTGACGATTTTCTGGTCGTGCGGTGTGTAGCGTGCAGACTTGTGGGTGTGCCCGGCGAGCCAGAGGTCGATTTTGTAGCGCGGATGCGGTCCATAGAAGAAATCGCCAAGGAGCCGTTGGAGATTCCGTGCCATGAACTGCTCGTGGAACTCCTCGAAATCGGCGTCCTGGTCGAAAGGCGTGGCGTGGCAGAGGATAATGCGGTGCCGTGCGGTCTGGAATTCCGGTGTGGCGATGGCTTTGAGGAGCCACTCGCGCTGGGCGTTGAAAAGCGCGGTGTGGTCGGTGCGGCGTGTGTAAACGTGCGGTGGCGGTGAGAGGCGCTTGTCGTCGCCAGAGTCCAGCACGAGGTATGCGGTATCACCGTAACGGAATAGATAGTAGGAACATCCGATGTGTTTCATCCAATCGGAGGAATGAGCACCTCGCAATTCGTGGTTGCCACGGACGGGAACCCAGACCTGGCGGTGCGAGGTGCGGGAGAGCGCGGTGGCGAGGACATCCAGGAAGTAGTCGCGGTAGAATTCCTCGGTGGAGTTGAGGAGATCGCCAAGTGTGCAGAAAAGGTCTGCAACGGAGGCGTCGTGGTCAAAGAAATTGTCGAGAATGCGCTGACGTTCGGTGCGGGACATCTGGAGGTCGGCGGTGCAGAAGAGCCGATGGGTGGAATCAACCGCTTGCGGGGTGTGGAATGTGTAGGTGGGGGTGAATTCCTCGTGTTCCAGAATGCTGTCGGCGATCTTGATGCGGTACTCGTAGGTGGTGTCGGGGACGAGCGAGGGGAGGTCGAAGAGGTGATGGGTGTCCACGGGAAGTTGCCCCAGGACGCATTCGCGGATTTCATGCCAGTGTTCGGTGCCTTGTGGACGCAACTGGAGAATGGCGGTCTGCTGGAAGAAGAGTTCCACTTGGACCTGGAGGCGTGTGTCAGTCGCCTTGAGCAAGGGACCTGCCGCAATGCGCTGATGGCTGGGATAGAATAACTGGCGATACTCTTCAAGGCTGGCAAGGGAACTAAGCACCTCCGGCGGAGGGGGGAGCAATGCGGCGCAGAAGGGCCAATAGATTACCCACGGACCATGATGCAACCAAACGGCGAGG
>JAFRLI010000292.1 GCA_017431255.1 Victivallales bacterium | reverse complement strand
TGCAGTCATAGTGTGCCCCTATAGGATGTTGAGAAGTTCCACGGTGAAGATAAGGGTGGAGTCTGGTGGGATGTCAGCACCGGCGCCTTGTTTTCCGTAAGCGAGGTCGGAAGGGATGACGAGGCGGAGTTTGCCGCCGATTTTTGCGTGCTGGAGGCCTTCGGTCCAACCGGGAATGACCTGGTTGAGCGGGAAGTCGATAGGCTGTTTGCGCGCATAAGAGGAATCGAAGACTTTGCCGTTGATGAGGGTTCCCTCGTAGTGGACGCGGACGGTATCGGTCGCTTTCGGGGAGCGTCCCGTGCCTTCGGTGAGGACCTGGATTTGGAGACCGCTGGCGGTTACGGTGACGCCTGGCTTCTTCGCATTTTCCGCGAGGTAGGCCTCCCCTTCGGCCTTGGCCTTGGCGTCGCCGGCTTGCTTTGCCTTTTTCTGGGCGTCTACCTTGGCGAAGAGTTCGTTCATGGCGGCCTCGAAGTCGGTCTGCGAGATGTCGGGTCGTTTCCCGGAAAGGATGGTTTGGACGGCTTCGCGGAAGGCTGCTTCATCGAACTTCATAGGGAGATGAGCGAGGCGGACGCCGAAGTCCAATCCCAGGCAGTAACTGTATTTTTGGTCGTCGTTGGTGAAGTTCATTCGATTCTCCATTAGTCCCGAATGATGAGTTTTGGGACTTTTTTGTGTGTGGCGTGGATGCACTGGACGCCGAGGGAGGTTTCGTCCAGGGTGGTGAAGTCGTTTTGTTCAAGAAGGTTGCGGAGGAGTTCCTTGTGGGAGAGGCCTTCCGTCGCGATGTCTACGGCACCTCCGGAGAGATGCGAGGAGATGAAACCTTCGGTGCGATTGCGGAGAATCTGGTAGGTCTCCTCCGTTGTCAGGCTGCCACCCTTTGCCGCACGCGCGGCGACGATTTGCCGAATGTAGGACGGATAGCCATGACGGCAGTACATCCCCTCCAGTTGCTCCTGCGAGAAGTGTGCCATCAGGGAGGCCGTGTGGTGCAGGGTCCTGTGGGCGGAGGTCACCGTGAGGCGCTCGCCTGTGGCTTGCGCGTACTCGGCTGCCACGCGTGCCATGGATTCCCGCACGACCGGGGCGAGGCCGGCGAGGGCTTCGTCCGAGCATGTGTGGTCATAAGGGAGGGTGGAATCCATGGAGAGCGGCAGGCAGCCAGTCAGGAGGAGCAGGAGGAGGGGAAGGAGTTTCATTCCTATCGGCGCGGGGTGCCGAGGAAGTTGAAGACCTGTTCGAAGAGCGGGCGGTAGGTCTCGGGATCCTCGGGGTGCATCAACTGCGAGATGACTTCCGGCGTGAGGTCGGGGCGTTCGTTGTATGCCTTGTGGAAGAGGCTGTTGTAGTAGCCCAGGCGGAACTCATCGATGGAGGTGATGTTTTTGTGGAGGGAGAGGGTGGTGTTGTCGCCGTTGCCCCAGAGGCAGCCGCCGCAGACGAGGGAGTAGATGGTGCCTTGCCAGGCCTTGTCGTCCACAGGCAGTTCGGCGGTGGTTTCGCGGCGGAGTTCCTCGTTGGAGGCGACGCGGCCTTCGGTGGTGGCGAGGGCGTTGTAGATGTTGGTGAGGACCTGTTCGCGGGTGGGGCCGTCCTGGATGTACCAGCGGGTCTGGCGCATGTATTCGTCCAGCGGGGTCGTGGGCATTTCATGCGGGAATTCGCGCGGCTGGTAGCGCGGGGCGCGTCCCTGCGGGGGCTGTCCGATCCAGGTGACCTGGATGCCGTCGTCGGTATTGTCGAGATGGAGGATATTGGGGAGGTGGGAGAGGAAGTCAGCCAGGTCGGAATAGCCGTAGTCTTCCGCGTTGAAGTCGGGGAGTTTGTCGGCAAGTTCTTCTTCGAGTTCATCGATGTAGGCGGAGCCGCCGTCCAGGAAGGCTTTGATGAGACGGATGGCGGGTCTGGTGTCCTGTGCGGCGGGTGTGACCTTGCGGAGGCCGTCGGAGCCGAAGACGAGGTATTCGTCGCAGTTGTTCATAAGGACGCCGGCGATGGTGCCTTCGGTGCCGAGACCGATGACGGTGCGGCCGGTGGAGTGGAGGTAACTGATGAGGGAGAGGAATTCGGCGTCGCAGGTTCCGAGGATGACGGTCGTGATGTCGGGATTGTTGGCGATGCATGCCATGGTCTGGACGATCATGAAGCCGGCGGCGGTGTTCTTGGCGTTGTAGCCGGAACGCACGACGTGCTGCATTTCGATGCCGTTGCGCATGCATTCAAGGGTGTATTTGCGGAATTTGGGGCTGTTCCAGTCAGCAAGTGCCTTGCGATAGACGACGGTACCATAGTTTTGCTGGATGTACTCCAGGAGTTTCTTCAAGGAGAAGGCTTTGTGGGAATCCTGCTCGCTGTTGTCAAACCCCGTGACGAGTGGGTCGAAGTCCAGGAGCATTGCGACTTTTGCATTTTCAATGTTCATGATGCGTTTGGGATGATTGGTTTGGTTGGTGAATGGGTTAATATGGTGAATGAAGAAGAAAAATCAAGGGACGAGGGAGGGCAGTTCGGAGAACTGCTGTAGGACGGCGTCGGCGTGGTAGCCAGTCATGGAGCCGTATCCCCATGCGCAGAAGCAGGCGTGAGAGCCTGCGTTTGCGGCAGCCTGGAGGTCGGTCCACTGGTCGCCGCACATCCATGCGTCGGCGAGGGACTCTCCGGTACGGTTGGCGGCGAGTTGGAGCGGTTCCGGGTCTGGCTTGAGGCGGGAGACGTCGTCCCCGCCGATAATGGTATGGAATTGGCTGGCGACGCCGAGGCTCTCCAGAAGCGCGTTCGCCATGGGAGAGGTCTTATTGGTGACGACGGCGAGCGAGTGGCGTTTCCGAAGCACGGGGAGGGTTTCGGCGACGCCCGGATACAGGCGCGTGGTGTGCAGCATGCAGCCACGGTAGATTTCCTTCATTTGCGCGAATGCGGTCTCGGTTGCCTCCAGATCGTCTGCAATTTCGGGGAGCAGGCGCGTGACGAGGTTGCGCATTCCGTTCCCGATGTAGGATTGGATGACGGGACGGGAAAGCATCTCCTTTCCGTATTTGACGCGGAGGAGATTGCCTGCTTCCATGAGATCGTTGCAGGAATCGATGAGAGTACCGTCTAAATCGAAGAGAAAGAGAGACATGGGAGGGTCAGATGAGAGAGTGGCGTTTGCGTTGTTTGGGGACAAAGACATTGGGACCGGGCGGGGCGTATACGGCGCGGTCGGAGAAGAGGATGACGCGTGACATGCCGCCTGGTTGTCCAAACTGTTCCAGAAGGTCGGAGCTTTTGCCGAAGCCGGCATGTTCGAAGAGGTTTGCGGCGGCTTCCGGAGATTTTGCGATGACCCAGAGGCGCGGAATCTGGGAATGGTTGAGTTCGTTCCAGAATCCCTGCGGGGTGCGGTTGGGCCCCAGGACGGCTCCCTGGTCGCCGCCGTGGAGCATCCAGTACATATTTGCCGTTGGGAGGTCATATTCATCGGTAAGGACGATGGCGCCTTGCATCCACTGTTCGTCATGAAGGAGTTCGATGGAATTGCGGATTCCCGTGGTGCCCCGATAGTATTGCTGGAGGAGATTGCAGGGAGAGACGTTGCGGGCGAGTGCCTGGCGTGTAAGTTCCTGGGCACCGCGCTCCCAAAGGAATCCGTTGCCGAGCACGAGAAGCGCCATCACGGGGAACGCCATCCGTGTATCCCGTCCTGTCTGCCGCAGGGACAGCATCACGCCGAGTGTCCAGCCTGGCCAGAACACCAGAAACACACGCGGATATGGTGCGTGCCCTGCACGACCGAACAGTATTACCAGCGCCAGCAGCAGCACGCTCACGCCCGCGAATACCAGTTGGGGCGAGAAAATATCCACCGTGCATGACGGCGCGTTCTCCGTCTCCGCGTCCTTGTGGGGATGATGCGGCCAGAAAAGAATCGCAAGCAGCACCAACGCGTGTACGGCAAAGGCAAATGGCACATGCAGGAATGCCAGCCATGCCGAAGACCAGCCGGCGGGTTCTTGCGCTGCGCGTTTGAAACTTTCCCATAATGTCAGGTAATACGAGGAGCCCAGGGCACCGCACAGAAGCGCCGGGACACCTGCCAGCAGACCACGCCATTGGAAGGAGCGTTTGCCATCTGCCGAAACCTCCAGCGAGGCGTAGATGGCGATGGCGGTGGCGAGGGCGAACACGAACAGGAAGTTGCTTGGAATGACAAGCGGCAGCAACAGGCAGGAGACGCACATCAGAACTTGTCCCCGCAGGCGGTGTCCACCCATGTGCTCCAGGGCACCGGAAAGCGCGATGGTCGCCAGGAACATGCTCAAGGAGTATCCACGGACCTGGTAGGCAAATGCGGTGAAGACGGGGCTGATGGCCATGAGGAGGCCCCCGATGTCCGCCAGGACGTCTCCAATCCAACGGCGCCAGTGACAGACGACGATGGCGATGGTCGCACCGCCGAAGATGAGGGATGGCAGGCGGACGAGCTGCTCGTTGTCCAATCCAAAGTTGAGGACACGCACCCACAACCAGTAGATGGCGGAGTTGAGAATGTGGTTGTTGGCGATAGGATAACTGCGGAAGACGCTGGTCCAGAGACCGCGCCCATCCACATCCATTGCAAAGTTGCCGAGTGTGAGCACTTCGTCATACCAGAATTCCGAAAGAAGCCATGGGGTGACGCGCACCAGATACACAGCAAGAGCAATGACCAGCCATGCCAGGCTGGATTGCTCGGAGTAACTGGATTTGCTGGTTCCCTGGGTCATATCATCTTCCTGTCAATGAGTTGAAGGAACTCGTTTCGCGTGGCGGCGGAACGTAGGAAACTCCCAAGCATGGAACTGGTCGTCATGCTGGAATTCTGCTTCTCGACACCGCGCATCATCATGCACATGTGACGGCATTCCATCACGACGCCGACACCCTCCGCGTCAATCTTCTCCTTCACAAACTGGGCAATCTGTCGTGTCAGGCGTTCCTGAATTTGGAGGCGTCGCGCGAAGCAGTCCACGAGCCGAGCGAGTTTGCTGACGCCGTAGACGTGTCCGCGCGGGATGTATCCGATGTGGCATCGTCCATAGAATGGGAGCATGTGATGTTCGCAGAGGCTGTAGACCTCAATGTCGCGTACGATGACCATATGGTTGCATTCTTCTGTGAAGACTGCCTCGCCGACCACGTCGTTCGGGTCTTCCTGGTAGCCTTTCGTCAGGAATGCAAAAGATTTGGCGACGCGTTCCGGGGTCTTCAGGAGACCTTCGCGATTTGGGTCTTCGCCGAGATTCAGCAGCAATTGCCGAATCAATTCCTCATTCGTCATAGTGCTTGCTTCTTTCATGAAATCATCTCTTGGTTATTTCGGAAATAGGTGCAGGATTTAGAACTCGACCTTTGGTGCGGTCTTTTCCTGCTCGGCAACCTCAAAATACGAACAAGGCTCGAAATGGAAGAGGGAACCGGGGAACTGCTTGATGGCAGTGTTGAAGGCGCGTACACGGTCGTTGTACTCCTTGCGGGCGACCGCAATGCGATTCTCTGTGCCCGACAGTTCGTCTTGCAGCGTGCGGAAGTTCGCGTCCGATTTGAGTTGCGGATAGTTTTCTACCACCACCAGCAGGCGCGACAATGCTCCCGACAATTCGCTCTCGGCTTTTGCCCGCGATGCCAAATCCGTGGAGGCACCGGCGAGTTTTGCGCGTGCCTCGGAGACGGCGGTCAGAATGCTTTCCTCGTGCTTGGCATAGCCTTTGACGGTGTTGACGAGGTTTGGAATGAGGTCGGAACGACGCTTCAGCTGGTTGTCAATCTGGCTCCAGGCCGCAGAAACTTCTTCTTTCTGGGCAATCAACCCGTTCTTCGTGGAGATGTATCCACAACCACCGATGAGTAGAATCGCAAGGAGGATGACGACGACGATAATGGTTGGTTTCATGATGAATTCTCCTAAAATAGGTTTGAAGAATGTCAGTTCTGATGACGTTCGGCGAAGACTGCCATCATCTGTTCGTGGAGCAGTCCATTCGAGGCCAGGACGCGTCCCGTGCGCCAATCGACGGGACCGCCCCGGAAATCGGTCAGTTTTCCGCCTGCTTCTTCAATGATGATTTGCGCGGCAGCCCAGTCCCATGGACGGATGTAGTACTCCCAGAATCCGTCAAACCGTCCATCTGCGACATAGCAGAGGGCGAGGGCTGCGGAGCCGAGTGCACGGATGCACTGGGCGCGGTAGACGAAGTCACTCGCGATGGGCATGGTGTCGGGTTTCAGACCGGCGCGTACACAACTGAAGCCGAACTCCAGTTCCGCGTCCACGAGGTTGGCGGTCGTGGAGACGTGAATGCGGCGTCCGTCATGCCAGGCTCCTTCTCCCTTGGCTGCCCAGAAAAACTCATCGAAATAAGGCGCATAGACTACACCCGCCTGAGGTTGGCCATCGACGACGTACGCGATGGATACGCAGAACAATGGCAATCCGTGGACGAAGTTCGTGGTGCCGTCAAGAGGGTCTGCCACAAAGAGCCGCCCTTGGTCGTAAACGCTTCCTCCACCTTCTTCCCCATGGAATCCAATCTCGGGATAGGCGGCATGCAAGGCTTCCTTGATGTAGGATTCGCTCTCCTGGTCTGCTACCGTCACCAGGTCAATCCGACCTTTGTGGAATACCTCCGCTTGACCAAGCAGGGAAAAATGCGTCATCAACTTTTGACCCGCTTCTTTCGCTATGCGGCTTATTCGTAAAACAATATCTTTCATTTTCTATTGTACCTCATGAAACACGCCTTCGAGGGGACATAATACTTTTTTCATATGTTAATATAGCATATTTCCCCAAAATGCAAACGTATTCTATAGAAAATTTCGTTTGAGAGTGGCGAGTGGAGATTGGAGGTGGGAATGCCATCCTTCCCGCGTTAGATGTGCAGGCTAGGTGAAGCATTCTTCTTGAGTTCACAGTATTCTCCCCATTAGAATCATACAATAAATGCAACAATACAACGTTTAACGCATGTATTGCAAATACTAGAACCTCTAGAACCTCTAGAACCTCTAGAACCTCTAGAAGCTCTAGAACCTCTAGAACCTCTAGAACCTCTGGAAGCACCTATTGGGAGATTACAATGGAACAAATCGAAGAACGCGAACAGGGGTCGTTTCGAGATCCGTCTGGGTACGTGTTTTGGCAAGACGGACAACCGTATCGACGCATTACCCGGCATGGGTTGCGCGATTGGGAAAAGTTTGTTTCCACAGGTCTCGCAAGGACGTTGCTGGATCAAGGGCAGCTGGTCCCGTATGAGTTGTTGTCGGGCGAGAACTTGAACCCTCTTTTGAAACTGGAAAAGTTGCCGTTCCTTTCCTATCCTTACGAATGGTCCTTTGGGCAATTGCGCGATGCTGCGGCACTGACTTTGTCACTGGCACGCCAGGCACTGCGTCATGGGATGATTCTCAAGGACGCGACTGCCTTCAATATCGCATTTCGTGACGGTCGTCCCATTTTCATGGACCACACCTCGTTCATGAGTTATCATGAGAATGAACCATGGTGTGCGTATCGTCAGTTTGTCATGCATTTTCTCGCACCACTGGCCTTGATGTCGAAGGTGGATTTGCGGTGTCTGGGGTTGTTCCAGCGGGATATCGGAGGGATTCCGCTGGATTTGGCTTCGCGTCTTCTTCCTTGGTGGACGAGGTTCTCCCCGATGTTGCTGTTCCACATCCACCTGCACGCAGCCATGGAGAAACGCTACTCCTCCGAACAAGGAGACAAGCGCCAGGTGAGGCTCTCCAAAGAACGCCTCGACAATTTGCTGGCTTCCCTGGCAGATTATGTAGACGGTCTTTCCATTCCTGGACAGAATACCCAATGGGAGGATTATTACGCCAACACCAGTTACTCGGACGCGACATTCCAGGCTAAGAAAGAAGCGGTGGAGGAGTTCTGTCAACGAGTGTCTCCCGGGACGCTGGTGGATTTGGGGGCAAACACAGGAGTCTTCTCCGAATTGGCCGCGAAGCATTCTCGTCTGGTCATTGCAGCGGACATCGACCCGCAGGCCGTCGAGCAACTCTATCGGCTCAATCGGGAACGCGTCCGGAATCTTCAACCGATCCTGCAAGATTTGAGCAATCCCACGCCGGCTCTTGGAGTGTTCAACGAGGAGAGAATGTCGTTTCTGCAACGATGCAAAGGGGACGCCGTCCTCGGGCTCGCACTCATTCACCATTTGCGTATCACTTGCAACTGGTCTCTGGAACAAATTGCACGCCTGTTCGCCGATATCGCTCCAAGGGCACTCGTGGAATTTGTCCCCGCCGACGATGTCCAGGCCAAACGCCTGATGCGCGGACGCGAGGAAATCTATGGGGACTGGACCTGTGAAAACATGCTTGCCGCCTTCCAAACGCGTTTCACCGTGGAACGTGTGACCTCTCTGCCTGGATGCGGACGAACCTTGATGGAACTCTGCAAGAAAATCTAGAAGGGCTAGAAGGGCTAGATGGGCTAGCCCATCTAGTGCGTGTTATTAAAAGAAACGAGTGCGTTTGCGAATGCGATTTCGGCGGGGGATGGAGCGTATTTTGCGGTGGCGGCGGCGAATGCGTCGAGTTTGTTTCGTTTTTGGATTTCGGAGGCGCAGAGGATTCGTGCGTTCCAGAAATGGAGGGACTTTCCGGCAGGGGTTTCCGCGATGATTTGTTCTGGGGTTTTGCGGTTTTTAGCGCCTGGTTCGGCGAGTGCGAGTGAGTATTGTCGTTCGTATTTGGAGGCGAGGAGGGAGACGCGGAGGTTTTGTGCACAGGTGGAGAAACCACCATTCATGCCAGCGAGCGCGTAGAGGGTAGCGCGAAGGAATTGCAGGTCGGCGTAGTGGAGGGAGAGGCAGGGAGCTTGCAGGGAAAGGACCCATTCAACGTCCTGCAAGGCGATTTTGGGAGCGCGGTGGTTGAGTTCCCAGGCAACCCGCAGAAGAAGCCATTGGTAGACGGCGTCGCCTCCAGCCATGGGCCAACGAACTACATCGCGCTTGAGAATGGCACGAAGGGCAGGTTCCTCCTTGAGACCTTGGTCGGGGCGTGCGGCGGCCAGAAGGGCACGGAACCAGGCCCATTCCAGCGGCTTGTCCAATTCGACTACATCCGCGGGAATGGCCACGCGTCGTTTCTCCTCGGACGCCCATTTGTAGAGCGTTGAAAGGACGGCTTGGACATGTTCGGGTTTCATCGCGTACTTGGTGTCAAACTTGGGGGCTTTGAGTGCTTCCTGGATGCGTGCCAGTTCCGCCTCGGCTGCGGAATCCTCAGGTCCCGCCTCGAAAAGCTGCGCCAGGGAGAGGTAAAGCAGGGCGCGGGCAACGGGGGAATGCAAAGGAGCCTGGGGAGTCGTGAATAGGTTGCCGAGAGGGAGCCGTGAGGAGCGTGCTTCGGCGGTGTGGTAATGGGTGAGAAGCGCGGTTAAGACGATGGGCAATTGCAGGTTGGTGTTTTTGCCGGCGTACTGCTTCATAATGTCAAGATAGGGGGTGATGTCTTCGTCGCCGAATCGGTCTTGGGCGATGGAAATTGTCAGGAGATATGCGAGGGAAGCATACATTTTGCTTTCGGTGTCTCCGGGCTTGTAGTTATAGATGTTGGATTTGAAGTCGGGGGCAATGAGTTTGAGTGCTTCGGACCAGTCGCCGCGTTCAAAGAGTGCCATGGGGCGGCAGGTGATGATGGACTTTTGCCGCCGTTCCGTGGTGGTATTGAGAGAGGCTGGTTGAACCATTGCGCGGAAGAGCATGAACGTGCGTTGCGGACTTTGTGCGTTCAGGAATGGGAACAGGAACATATTCATCGGTGTGATAGGGACGTCCTTGGGTTCTTCCAGAAGTCCGATGGCGTGGTTCATCAGGTCGGGGATTTCTTTTTTCTCGGGGAATTTGAACTTGTCGTACCCATAGCGGTTTTGTGTGAGTACAAGGAGGTTCAGGGCTGGATTGGCCTTGACGGGATTTTCTTCCTTGAGAAGGTCTTGCGCCTGGCGCACCATGGCGCCCGCCACTTGTTCGGGAAGTTGAGGACGCAGGGCCTCGACGATGCTTTGCAGTGCCTGGCGGTCTGCCGCGGGGAGGGACTTTGGCGGGAGTTCGAGGAATTGCTCGGCGATTCGGCAGGCCATATAGGGATTGCCTTGCTGGAAGGCGTTCTGGAGTTCCCTGACGGTCATGGCAAAGCGGCGGTTGTTGTCATAGTTGACGATGTCTTGCAGGTTTGCCAGGGTGAGCCAGTGGCGGTAGTCTGGTTCTGCCTTGAGAGGTGCGAGGAGGGCGGGGAGGTTTTTTCGGCGTTCCGAGAGTGCAAGGACGGCGAGGAAGGACGCATTGTCTTGGAGGTTTATCGGTTGCGACTTCTGGAGAAGTTCGTTGCAGATGGCAAGGGCAATGCCCTGTTTCCAGAGTTCGGTCCATGTGAAGGTGTTTTGGACGGTCCCGATTTCCGATTTGCGAGCAACGACAGCCTGGTCGAGTTCGATGCTGCGAATGATGAAGCGTTCGTTCTTCTGGCGAAGGGAGGGAAGTTCGGTGCCCTGGAGTTTGTCCACGCTTTGGATGACTTTCGGGCGGAATTCGTCTAACGCGGGCAGGGCGGTATTATGCAGGAATTGGAGGAACGGGAAGATATCGTCGTCTTCCTTGTAGGAGGCGAGAAGGCGTTCGCATTCTGCCATCATTTGTTCGGTAGCGGGCGCGGGGAAAGTTCCCCGTGCGGTGAAAATGCGGGAGAGGGCGTCATACGTGCGCAGACGCATGCGGAGGTAGGGTGGCAGTTCGTAGGGAAGGCGAAGGGAGGCCGCGAACTCCTCCAGAATCTTTGCTGGGACATCCACTTTTTCTTGCACCGCAGGCTTCTTGACCGCCGGCTTGGGCACCGGCTTCTTGGGGGCGGGCTTGGGCACCGGCTTCTTGGGGGCAGGCTTGGGAGCCGGTTTCTTGACAGGTGCGGGCTTTGGGGGAGTCGGTTTCTGCGGTTGTTCTGTTTTTCTTTCCTCAACGGGAGCGGGCGGGAGAGCCTGTTCCGCCGGCTGCGCGACAGGTTGGACTTCCTCTGGAGTCGGCTCGGGTTGCGGTGCGGGAGATTTGCGCGAATGCATAAACAGGAATGCCCCCACGCCAAGACCAACCAAGGCCACCAGTATCACCAGGAAGGCAATCAGACCGGAATGGGAATCTTTCTGTTGCTGAGATGGTTGTGCTTGGACATTGCCGTGCAAGGTGAGCGGTGGCGGTGCCTCTTGCTCTGAAGAGGATTTCAAGCAGGCTTTCAGGCGTTCAATCACCTCTGTCCAGGATTGCGGACGAAGCGCCGGATCTTTTGCGAGCATGTCATCGACCAGTTGCGACAGTTCGGGAGATATTTCGGGGAGCAAATCGATGAGGCGTTGCGGCTGCTCGGTGAGTTGTCGTTCCATGACCTGTTGCGGGTTGGTCCCGGGGAAAGGTGGGTCGCCGATGAGGGCATGGAAGAGAGTTGCGCCGAACGCATAGATGTCGCTGAGACAGTTGGTGTTCGTGAGGCCTTGGATCAGTTCGGGAGCGGCGTAGAGGGGGGTGAGCATGACATCGGAGCCGGAGAAGTCGTGCCCTTCGATGCGAGCGAGGCCGAAGTCGGCGAGTTTGGGTTCGCCGCGCTGGGTGAGCATGATGTTTTCGGGCTTAATGTCGCCGTGAGTGAACTTATGGGTCTGGAATCCGTATTGGAGTGCTTTGGCGATGGGGATCATGATGGGAAGCGCTTCCTCGGTGAGAAGGCGCCCCTCTTTCTGGATGCGGTCCATTAGCATCTCGCCATCGACGTATTCCATGCAGAAATAGTACAATCCACCCTCCAGCGCACCCGCATCATACGCCTGGATGATGTGGGGGTGCGAAAGTGCTGCCGCTGCGCGCGCCTCGTTGAAGAAGCGAGACACAAACTCCTTGTCGCTTGAAAGTTCGGCGGAAAGCAGTTTGAAGGCGACAGGGCGTTCCAAATCCAACTGGGTGGCCAGGTAGACAATGGCCATTGCACCGCGACCAAGTTCGCGCTCGATGCGATACCCGTTGACGATGGTCCCCGGTTGCAGTTCGTGGAAGGTGGATGTCAATTCTGGCATGTTGCGGTCTCGGTAAAAAACTATTTCACGAGTTGTCGGAATCGGAGATAGGCTTCGTCCCAGGCCTGCGTGTCTTGCGGAGTGTAAGATTCCAATTCTGTGGAGGCCGCGATGATGGAACGCAGTTCTTCCAGGCTGCCGATGTCTCCCGTTGCGTAGGCTTGCATGGCGATATTGCCCAATGCCGTGCCTTCGACGGGGCCCGTCAGCACCTTTCTGCCAATCGCATTGGCCGTGAATTGGTTCAGAAGTTGGTTCTTGCAACCGCCGCCGACGACGTGCAGGATATCAATGGGATTGCCTGTGATGGATTCGAGTTCTTCGATGGACTGGCGGTACTTGAGTGCGAGGGAATCGAGTGCGGCGCGGATGAACTGGCCTGGCGTTTCGGGAACGGGCTGGGAGGTCTTTTGGCAGAATGCGGCGATGCGGGTAGGCATGTCGCCAGGGGCGGTGAAGGATGGGTCGTTGGGGTCGATGAGGGAACGGAAGGGTTCGGCTTCCGTTGCCATCTTGTCCATTTCATCAAAGGTGTACTTTTTGCCGACGCGTGTCCATTCATTGCGGCATTCCTGGATGAGCCAGAGCCCCATGATGTTCTTGAGGAAGCGCGTTTTGCCGAAGACACCGCCTTCGTGGGTGTAGTTGGCGGCAAGTGCTGCCTCGGAGAGCAACGGCTGGTCGAGTTCGACGCCGAGGAGGCTCCAGGTCCCCGAGGAAAGGTAGGCCCAGCGGGTGCCTGGCTGTGCGGGCACGGCGGCAACGGCGGAGGCCGTGTCATGGGAGCCGACGAGCACGACTGGATACGCAGGGCACTTCAGTTCCTCCTGAAGTTCCGGAAGAACCTTCCCGACGATGGTTCCAGGCGGGACGATTTGAGGGAAGAGGGAACGGCGCAGCCCAAGGGCGTCGATGAGTTTCCAAGACCAGTCTTTCGTGACAGGGTTGTAGAGTTGTGTGGTGGAGGCGTCGGTTTGTTCGGCGGAGCGGTCTCCGCAGAACAGGTAGGTAAGTGCGTTGGGGATGAGAAGAAGTTTGTCCGCGATGTGGAGGGATTCGTCTTCGTCGCGAACGGCCGCTGCGAGTTGGCAACTGGTGTTGAGGGGCAGGAATTGAATGCCCGTTTCTGCATAGATGTCTTTTTTGGGGACAATGCTGAAGAGGAGGGGGAAAACGTCATCGGTGCGGGGGTCGCGGTAATTGCGGGGGAATCCCGCGAAGAATCCGTCGGAATCGAGGAATGCGTAATCGACGCCCCAGGTGTCGATGCCGATGGTTTCGATGGGTTCGCCAGTGGCCGCGGCTTTGGCAAGGCCCGTTTTGAGTTCCTGGAAGAGACCGAGGAGGTTCCAAAAGAGACCGCCGTTGATGCGGACGGGGGCGTTGGGGAAGCGGTGGATTTCCTGAAGGGAAATGTGTCCGTCTTCGAGAGTACCGAGCATTGCTCTTCCAGAGGAGGCGCCGAGGTCGAATGCGAGATAATTCTTTTTCATGGGACGCGGGAATGTGTTGATGATTTAGAGTGAAAAACAGGATTTGCCCTGGTGGGCGAAGTCCAGAAAATGGCAGACGGGTGGGGAGGATGGTGAGAAGTCGACGACGGCGCAGGAGCCGCTCATGGTGAGGGAGCCGGCGCAAACCTGGAGGGCCTCGCTGGGGAATTGATAGAGGTAGGGATGGTGCACGTGGCCGGAGAGAAGTGCCTGGAGGCGTCCCGAGGCGAGTGCGTCTCGCAGGACGGCGGAGCCTCGGAGACCATGGCGCCAGTCCATGTCCGTGCCGCGTGCGGTGGCGGCGGGAAAGTGGCAGGCCGCGAAGACGTGCGCGTTCGCCGGAAG
>JAFRLI010000291.1 GCA_017431255.1 Victivallales bacterium | reverse complement strand
GCGGATGAGGCGTTCATTGGCGGCGAGGATGGTCTGCGAGCGCTCCTGACGCGTCGCGTTCGGGGAGAACTCCAGTTGTTCCATCGTGATTTCGTAGCGTCCGTCCTCCTGGCGCACGCAGGCGCCCGAATAGACGGGAAGGTTCATCCGTTCCGAGAGAATGGCTGGAAGCGGCGAGGTGGTGGCCGGCAGACCAAAGAAGTTTACGAAAATGCCGCCGTGGCGCGGCGAGAGGTTCTGGTCAATCAACATCCCGATGGAGGTTCCCTCGTGCAGTGCGCGCAGGCAGCCGCGGACAGCGCCTTCCTGCGGAATGAGTTTCAGTCCGTTCACCTCGCGCGAGCGCAACAGGACGCGGTTCAGCACTGGATAGGAGAACGTCGCCGAGACGGCGGCACAGTTGGTTTGGAAGCGTGGCGCAGCCTGCGCCACCACTTCCCAGGAACCGAAGTGCGGCAGGCAGAAGATGTATTGCGGATTGTGTGGCGTTTTGTCTGGCGGAGGTAGGTTCGGGAGAAACTCGTCCAACAGACGCGGATTGTGCAACAGGCGCAGGAAATCAATGCCGAGCCAGGCGGTGTGCAGGAAGTTCTTGCGCGTGAGTTTGCGGATTTTCTCTTCGGGGAGTTCGGGGAAGGCAACGCGCAGGTTGGCGCGGACCAGTCGCACGCCAGGTCGGTAGAAGGTGTGCAGAAACCACCCCAGGACGCGTGCGCAACGCCGCGCCCCGTTCGAAGAAAGCCTCCCGAAGGTGTTCAGCACCAGTGGGAGAATGACTTCAAGCAGGGCGTTGACAAACCAGTGCGATGCCTTCTTGCAGTGCCCCATCCGATGTCTATTCGAGGTAGATGCGGTCGCCAGGATGGATTTCCGGAACCTGGACGTTCTTTAGGTCCGTTGCCTCGTTGATGGTCTTCGGGGAGAGTTCGACAACGGCGTCCATCGTCCCATCCGCTTTCTTCGGGAAGGGGATTCCTGCTTCGGCGAGGAGGCGCGCGGCGCGTGCATTGAGGAACTGGCGGGAAGAGGCACGGGAATCTTCGCCATCGGGATTCTTGACGGGGGCAAACTCCTCGTTGCGGTCGCCTTCGAGAATGAGGGGATTCTGCGCGAGGGGCAGTGCGTCGAACAGGAAGAATTCGAGTTTAATGGCGTTGGGGGAGGTGGGAGTGACAGGTTCGCCGCAGTTGTCGATGTATGGGACTTTTTTGAGTGCGCGGTGTGGCTGGAAGTCGAGTTTGCCTGCGGTGAGGCGTTCGATGAAGTCCCGTGCGAGGACATGGATGGCGGGGGAGCCGGCTCGGAAGGAGAGGCGCCCGTCGGCATCGCGTTGCTGGAGGAGAACGTCGGGCATGTCGGAATATTCGATGATGATGGTTTTTCCATCGAGGAGGCAGAAGTGCCCGAGTTTTTCCTTGGCGTCGCGTTTGATGAGGCAACGGGAGGACATATCGGATTTCTGGAGTGCGTGGAGTCCGAGGAAGAGCGGGTCGAATGGGCGGATCATGGGATTGTCGACCTGCCAGTAGGTGATGACGTCGCAGCCGCGGGCGGCCATGTCTGCGAGGGCGCCAGAGTCTTTGAGCGCGGCGAAGGAGCCGCCGTGCCCGTTGGGGGAGAGTGCGAGGGAGTCGGGAGAGGCGAGAAGTGCCTTGCCGGTCTCCTTGTCCAGGGCGGGCAGCATTCCCTGTGCGAAGAACTTGACGTTCTCTGGCGCAAGACCGAAATAGTTGTGCTCTTCGAAGAACTTGCGGGTCGGTCCGTCGTTGATGACGCTCGTCATCAGATACCAGGGAATGACGTGCCCGTACTTTTTCTGCGCATACTGAATCTTCTCCGCAAACACCTGGAAGAGGGTTTTCTCCTTGACTTCGGTGACGGGATACGTCCCCTTCGGTCCGTCGTAGCCGAGGCGAGAACCCTGCCCGCCTGCGACCGTGAACGCGGCGACGCGCCCGGCGGCAAGCAGGTCCTTGCCCGTCTGGATGGCTTTGGCGTAGAAATCTTCGTCGCCCTTGGCGGGAACTGTCGGACGGTAGGGCGCGGGGGACAATGCCTGGAGTTCTTCTTGGGAAATGCCGGCAGACGCGGTTTTGAGCCATTCGTTCACACGCAACCAGTCGATTTTCTCAATCTGACCGGCGAGATTTGCCTTTCCCGCGTCATCCAGGCTGTCCCAGAAACGTAGGACCTGCGACTGCCCGGCAGGCTCAAGAATAGAAAGTAGTGCGTTTTTGTCAATGTTTGGCATTTTGAATGTCCTTTGTGGATTGGAAGACTATATTAAAAGAAACCCATTACTCATAATATAATCCGTCTTGCCATTTTTTCTCTAGATTCTCTAGAACTTCTAGACGCTCTAGACGTCCTAGATGGTCTAGAAAGGAGATGTCGTTCATGTTGTCCAAGGAAACTTATTTGTCTCGTCAGGAGGCCGTTGCGGAGCGTACGTACCAACTCATCCTCACGTCTCTGGCGGAACAGGCGTACCTGACGGAGCCTGGTCTGCGTGAGGTGACGGGATGTTATCTGGAGCACCGAGGAAAGGCCTTGCGTCCCGCGCTGGTGGTGTTCTCTTGTTTGTGCTGCGGGGGAACGGAAGAGAACGCTCTTCCCGCTGCCGCCGCCGTGGAGATGTTCCACACTTGGACCCTTATGGACGATGATATCATCGATCACGACGACTTCCGCCGGGGGCGTCCGTCGGCACATCGTCGAGGTGCGGGGGTTGCGGAACGGGAACTCGGTCTGGTGGCGGAGATGGCCGCGGAGTACGGTCGCGATTTGGCGCTGGTGGGCGCGAATGCGCTGGAGGGATTTGCAGGGGAGATGCTGGCGCAGGCGGGCTGTTCCCCGCAGGTGGCGCTGGCTCTGGTGAAGCGTATGTTCGGGAAGTTGAATCCTGAATTGCTCTCAGGCGAAATGCTGGACGTCAAATTGAGTTTTCTTCCGTGGGAGAATGTGCACCCGCAGGATATCATGGAGATGATGCGCCTCAAAACCAGCGCGCTGCTTGCGTTCTCCGCCGAAGCCGGTGCCGCAATCGGGCGCGACACTTCTCCGGACAATTGCCCCGACGCCCAAACCCTCTCGCAATTTGCGACCGCTTGCGGTCTCGCGTTCCAACTCGCCGACGACCTTCTCGGCGTCTTCGGGGACGCCTCCTTCGGCAAGCCCATCGGTTCCGATATCCGCGAGGGAAAACGAACCCTCCTCGCGCTCACCGCCCTTGAACGCGCAACTCCTTCTGCACGCGCACGCTTCCTCGAACTCCTCGGCAAGCAGGACGCCACTCCCGACGACATCCAGGACGCGCGCCAAATCTTGGAGGAATCTGGCGCACGCTCCCACGTCGAAACCACCGCCGACCGCTTTGTCAACGATGCCCTCCAATCTCTCCAAACCCTCCCCGCCAACGAAGGACGCGACCTCCTGGAACACTGGGCCACTTCCATGACACACCGGAAAATCTAGTGGCTAGTGGCTAGTGGCTAGCGGCTAGTGGTTAGTGGCTAGTGGCTAGTGGCTAGTGGCTAGT
>JAFRLI010000290.1 GCA_017431255.1 Victivallales bacterium | reverse complement strand
TGGGCTAGATGGGCTAGATGCGCTAGATGCACTAGATGCACTAGAGATGCTAGCCCCTCTAGCCCTCTAGCCCCTCTAGCCTAGCGTCCGACGGTGTAGAGGTAGTTTGCCACGAGTTCGAGGTAGGAGATTTTCTGGTTGACGAGGGCGACCAAGGCGTCTTCGAGGTCGGTCTGGGCACGGACAAGTTCCAAGATGTCGATTTCACCGTTTTCCCAGCGGTCGGAGTAGAGTTCCTGCTTGCGTTGCTGGAGCTTGCAAAGTTGCTCGCGATATTCGACGGCAGCGGCAGCCTCCTGAATGCGCCGGTGATAATTGGTAAGTTCAGTGACCAAGTCCTGGTTGAGGGAGAAATAGTCGTTCTGGTTGACGGCGAGGTTTTCACGGGCGATGGCGAGCTGTGCCAATTCGGCCTTGCGCCCCAGTGCCCAGGAGAGATTGACGGAAAAGACCTGTTCATCTTTGCCGTGGGTATTGAACCCATCGCCGTCGCCGTGCTGGTAATGGGTTGCGTTGAGGGAAACGGTGGGGAAACGCCTGTCCTCGCGAATCCGCACCTGCCATTCGAGTTTTCTGCGAGAAAGACGGTTGTTGAGGAAGGTTTCGAGATTATCCCGGGCCCAGACAAGGTCCTGTTCGAGGTCGAAGTTCTGGAGTTGGAAATCGAAGTCCCCCGTAATGTCAAAAGGTTCGTCAAGCGGCATTCCCATCAGGCGTTTCAGATTGTCCAGACCATTCTTGATGGTTCGTTGTGCGGTATTTACGGAAAGTTCGTTGTCGGGGATTCGGATTTCCGCGGTAATGATATCGAGCGGTTTTTCGCGTTCCCGCGTCATGGCAAGAGTCCGTTTGGCATTTTCCAGAGCGCGTTGCTTGACCAGGAGGGATTGCTGGGCGGAAATAATGCCATAGTATGCAATTTTGATGTCCTGGGCAAGTTTTCGCCGTGCGCGATGATAGGTATTCAGTGCCGCGAGTTCATCGAGGATGGCAGATTCGAGAGGATAACGCGTTTCCAGGGCACTGCCGCCGCCCAGGATGGTCTTGGAGAGTTGTGCGGCAAGCGTGTTGGAGGTCACTCCTTTGCCGTTTTCGCGATTGGAGGTCACCCAGGTGCGAACGGAAAATCCGTTTTGCAACTCCTTGGCCAAGGTGACATTGAGGTTGTTTTCGCCAGCCTGGGCGCTCTGCGAATCGCTGGCAGTCAATTTAAACGCAAAGGCAGCCTCCTGAATGACCGTCTCCAATTTGCGGACATGCACAGTAATCTCGGAATTGTCCAAGGACGGGGAGTGTTCCAACCCATATTCGATGCACTTCTGCAAGGAGTACTTGGGGGCCTCCTCGCACCACGCCATGCCGCACAGGAAGGCGGCCAGCACCGTCAAAAGAAATCGTTGTTTCATCATATTCTACTCCGCTCGCAGGGATTCGACAGGGTTCTTGTTGGCGGCCTGGTAGGCAGGATAGATGCCGAAGACCAGACCCGTCAGCGTGGAGGCAATGACTGCCGCGCACAACAATTGCAGGCTGAACACCACAGGCAAGTTCAAGAACTGGCATGTGAACACCACAACGATGCCCGCCAGTATCACACCAAAGGCACCGCCCGTGATGGAAATCGTCATGGATTCCGTCAGGAACTGCCGCATAATATCCATTTTCGTGGCACCGATGGCACGGCGAATCCCGATTTCCCGGATGCGCTCGGTGACGGACGCAAGCATAATGTTCATGATTCCAATGCCACCGACGACGATGGAAATGGAAGAGATGCAGATGGTTAGGATGTCCAACAGGTGCTGGCTCTGCTGCTTCTGCTTGAGGAGGTCCATCGGGATGACCATATCGTAGTCATTTTGTCCCGCATGGGTGACGCCGAGAATGGAACGAATGGCGCGTCCCGCCTGCGCCAGGGCGTTTTCGTCGCGGATTTGGAGTTGGATTTCATCGACCTCGGAGCGGAGGTCGAGGTATGCGGTGCGTGTGATGAGGGTTTCGAGAGGAAGGAGGAGGTCACGGTTGGGGTCGCTGGCGCTGGTGGCTTCCAGTTCATCCATATCGATGGTCTTTTCCTGGAGAACGCCGACGATGGTATAGGGAGTACCACCCAAAAGAAGATGTTCGCCGACGGGGCTTCGCGGTTCCAGTTTATTCTCCGACCGCATCTCCGCGAGGATCTTGGCAAGAGTGGAGCCAATCACGACGGAACATTCGCTGGTAGCCCAGTCTCCTCGGTCGAAGAAGCGACCTTCGGCCATGGCGAGGTTGTTGACCTCGAGATAGTCCCCTTCCACGCCGAGCACGCGTGGGTTCAACGGTCCCAGTTCGTGCATGACATTCAGTTTGATTTGCCGAACGCAGGCCGCGCGCTCAATGTCGGGAATGCCCTGCCGAAGCAGTTCCAAGTCCTTGCGTCCCAGACCAGAAGAGCCACGCGAACGGGCTTCGACCAGACGTTCGTTCTCAAACTGCTTGTCCACGATTTTCACCAGATTGGCTCCCAGTGCGCGAATCTGGTCCGCCTGTTTCTGTTTGGAACCCAGGGAGAAACTGGACATCGCGATGACGGAGGAGATGCCGATGATGATGCCGAGCATCGTCAGGAAGGTCCGCAACTGATGCGCAAGCAATCCTTCCTTGATCCCGATACGAACCAAGTCCGCAATCGAGACACTGCCGCCACCCGGGAAACGGCGTTCTTCCTGATGGGCAGGATGTTCCGCCGGCGGCTGCCGCTTCCCAGGGACATCCTCGATGATTTTACCATCCAGCAACGTCACCTTGCGGGTGCCTTGGTCGGCGAGTTTTGGGTCATGTGTAACCATAATGATGGTATGACCTTGGGAATTAAGGTCATAGAAAATCTGCATGATTTCGCGGCTGGTCGCGCTGTCAAGGTTGCCTGTCGGTTCGTCGGCCAGCAGGATATCGGGTTCCCCGATGAGGGCACGGGCGATGGCAATTCGCTGTAACTGACCACCAGACAATTCCTTGGGATGATGGTGCAGACGTTTTCCCAGACCGAGTTTGATGGCAAGTTCGGTGGCGCGTTCGCGACGGAGGCGACGCGGCACGCCGCGATAGACCAACGGCAGCGCAATGTTTTCGACGACATCCAGGTCGTTCAACAAATTGAACGACTGGAACACAAACCCGATGTGCTCGTTCCGCATCCGTGAAACACGCGCTTCCGAGCATTCCGCCACGCGGTCGCCGCCGACTTCCAGCACGCCGCCCGTCGGAACGTCCAGCAGCCCCAGCAGGTGCATCAGCGTCGATTTCCCGCTTCCGGAACTGCCGACGATCATCACGAAGTCGCCCTTGTGGACGTCGAGGGAGATGTTATCCAGAGCTGCGACGAGGGTATCCCCCATCCAGTAGTGTCGTTTCAAACCAGAAATGTGAATAATGGAATCCATATTGTCCCTCCTACTTCTGGCGTGCGTTGGTGATGAGGATGCGTTCCCCGGCGGACAGGCCGCCCGTCACGAGGAAAAGCATCTCGTTGAAGTTCTGGCCATCGATCGCCTGAAGTTTTCCCGAAGCAACCAGACGCACAGCAGGGTGTCCTTCGTCCCACACGATCGCCTCACGCGGCAGGAAGAACCCTCTTTGGGTCTTGCCGAGTTTGACATTGATGAGTGCGGACATGCCGGGATGGAAACTGGTCCCCTTCCCTTCCAAACTGATGGAGGCGTTGAACATCATCACTTCGGAATCTCCCGTTCCGAGAGCCGTCGGGTCGATGCGACTGCGGTCCTTGCCGACCGCGCCCAGATTCGTCAACTTCCCGCGGAAATGGCGTCCAGGCAGGGCGGGCAGCGTCACATCCACCAGCATTCCGATTTTCAGTCGTTGATAGTCGGCTTCATTGACCACAAAGCGAACCACCATTTCCTGCGGATTGATGATGTGCCCGATGATGTCATAGGGAGATTTTTCATCCCCCAGAATGAGTTCGCGCATGATGCCGCCACTCTGCCAGTCGCGGTAGGTGTGGAGCATAAAGACGCCGTCGCAGGGGGCATAGATGGCCGCCTTGTCAATCTCTTCCTGAGCGTGTGCCATCACGTATCGGATGTTCTCCAGTTCCTTTTCGGTCAAGGCGATGTTGGAGGTGACGGCCGCCATCCGCCGTTCGCGACGCGATTCTCGGCGCGCCAAATCCGATTCCGCGCGTTCGACGGCCTTGCGCAGTTCCACGCGCTGTTCCTCCGTAATTCCCTTGCGCGTAATCTGGTTTTTCAGAAGAAGTTCCTCGCGGACGGCGCGGGCATTTGCCAGCGATTGCTCGTAAGGTTCCAGCGCAGACGCAGTAATGTATCCCTTCTCGAGCATGCGTTTCTGGCGCTGATACGAATCCTCCGCGTCCGCGACATCCAGTTCCGCCAGGCGTTCCTCAATTTCCATCAGCCGCAAATCGCGTGCGTCAGGCTTTGCCAGTTCCTCTTTTTCCTCCAACCGGGCAAAGTCCAGCCGTGCCTGGCTCTGCTTGATGAGTTTGTTTTCCTGGAACTCAATCAAATCCTTTCTTGCGCGCAGTTGTTCGAGGCGCAATTCGGTGGAGTTGAGTTCCTCCTCGTAGTTTTCGATGGTCTCGCGAGCGTTGGTGGGGTCGATTCTGCAAAGCAAATCACCCTTGTGGACCACGGTGCCCTGGGCCGCCAGTTCGGTGATGGCACCGCGCGTGTAGGAAGTCACGGGAATCATCTGGGAGGTATAGAGCACACCGCGCAGAAGGAGGTTTGCACTTGCCTGCGACTCTTGCACCTCGTACTCTTCATAGGTATATGAGACCTCATCTTCCCGGTTCCCACGTACCAGAAACACGCTCCAGATACCCAACGCCGCCAGAACCGCCAGCGACAAGCCAATCAGAATGCTCTTTTTGTGACTTTTCTTCATGGTGTCCCCCTCCTCACTTCGAAATGGGGAAGATGACCTCCCCCAAAATGCCTGGCTTGAGGGGAACGTCCCCCGGGTCTATCAGAATCCGCACATCAAACACAACCTCGCCCAGAGGCTCGTGCGAACTGTACAGACCAATCTGCGTATCCTTCCGGCGGCGATTGTGGAACAAAAGGTCCACCCCCTTCACTTCCCCGTCCAGCAAACGCTCCGACAGCGACGGAATCCGTATCCCCACCTTCATCCCAGCCTTCACCTGAGAATAGTACTTCTCGTCCACCTCCACCTTCAACTCCATCTGGCTTAAATCGGGAATCGACAACAACTCAAAGTTCGGCCCCACCGTGATTCCCACCGCAATCTTTGTGACGACACCGCTGTTGTACACTTTGTTATAGCACAATAGACCATCAGACGGCGACTTGATGACGTGGTTCTCGACCTGTTCCTTGCGGGCGTCCAAACGCTTCTCCAGACGCTTCACATGGTTCACCTGGCGTTCGTATTCACGTCGAAGGGAAAGACTGTCGTATAGGCATTGTCGTCGCACCTGCTCCAGATTATCTTCGGCATTGATGAGTTTCTGCTGTGCTTTGCTGCGCGCCAAAACGGTACTGCCCTCGGCGGCGATTTGCTTGCGGATGGTAGCCTGCTCCACCTTGAGTTTCCGCCGTTCCAGTTCGCGGCGTTTTTTCTCCAATTCGGCAGGGGACATCGTGGGCGTGGGACGCGCCTCCTCGCGCTCGACATCGCGTTTCTGCGCCTCGTAGTTGAGTTGCGCGGTACGCAGGTTGAGGATTGCGGTGTTCAGCGGGAGTGGCGGCACGATGCTTTCAATGGTATGCAGATTCAGGCGCGCCTGTTCCAGATTGTTCTGGGCAACCTTCAGACGGAACACCTCGTTGCGGCGGTTGATTTCCACCTTCTTCGCCAACTCATCGCGGCGACTGCGGTTTTCAATCAGCCCCTCTTCCTGTGCCTGGACCTGCTTCTTGCGCTCTTCCGGGTCGAGTTTCGCCACCACGTCGCCAGCCTTGACCATGCTCTCCTCGGGCATCAGCCACGTGATTTTCGGCCACGGCCACCACCCAATGTCGCGAACAATGATTCCTTTCGACTTCACGGGCTTGACCTCGCCCGTCGCCGTCAGGGACCTCTCGCCCTCTTCCTTCACCACGCGTTCCTCAGGAAACACCCCGTGCAACCCGACCTCGCGCCCCTGCAGAGTGTCCCCGTCCAGCACAAAATACCCGCCCAAGGCCTGTCCCGACACCTCGACGTAGGTCCCGTCCACGCTCAAATATGACTTGCCGTCCCGCTGCTTCACAAACTGCAACGGAACCGAATACCCTTCGTTCGCCTGCTCCGCACGGATTTCGGCGACACCGAACATCCCGGGACGAATCCAATCCTGCGCCTCATCCAATTCAATCGCAATGTCAAAGACCTTGACGCCGTTCCCGCGCTCGTCGCGGTTCCAGCCGGCATCTTCCCCCTTTTCCGAAAGGTCGTGGGAAAGGGTGCTGATGGTCTTGATGGTCCCGCCGAGAGGACGGTCCTTGCGTCCGTCCACCAGCAGGACGACCCGGTCGCCGACGGCGTGATAGGGACGCCGCGCTTCAGGAAGCAAGCCCTCGAACTGGATGGTATTCAGGTTCGGAATCTCCATGAAACGGAACGAGCGCCACATTCGCACGCCGGGAACCAGTTCGTTGTTGTCATAGCGGTTGAGGCTCACATAGCCTTCCGCAGGAGCACGGACGGTCCTCTTGTCAATGTTCTCTTGTTGTTCATCAATGCGTCGTTTAATACGGTCTTTGCTGACAAGTGCGGCACGTCGCTGGATTTCAGAAATCTCAAGCTGGTCTTCTATCTCGAACTGGAGTTTTTCGATTTCGAGTTTTGCCGTATCGATATCGACGCGGGTCATTTTGATTTCGTCTTCACGGGTCGGCGGGTTTTTCGTAATTTCCAACTCCTTGCGGGCATGGATTTCCTTCGCGCGGTTCGTCTCCAAATCCTTCTCCGCCTTTTCCAACTCCGCACGCGAAATCATCTGGCGCTTGAAACGGTCTTGCGCCTTGGTGTACTCCTTTTCCGCAGCGTCCAGATTCAACTTCGCAATGCGCAGACGCCCTTCTACGATGGCGATGTCGTCCGCAGTCGGTTCGCTGAGTTGCCGCTCCAGTTTCGCCTCCAGAGACGCCAGGCGGTCCTGCAGGACATCCATCTGTTCGCTCAATTCCAGATTCTGGTTGTCGATGTCACGTACCCGCGCCTCGACATCCGCCTCGGTTCGCTTCTGCTGCAATACCAGCAGCGTCATCTCATATTCGCTCTCTTCGCTCACAAACGTCGCCACGACATCGTCTTTCTTGACGTGGCTTCCGTCCTCCACAATGGACTGCAAGGGCTGCCAGTTGATAGGATTGTTAATCTTCTCACTCTCGGCAGTCGTCGTCTTCACACGGACCGTCGTCACCACAGGCAACGAACGACGCTCCACCTTGCAAGTCTCTTCTTCTCCTTCCGCTGGTGCACAGAGCCCCCCCATGCACACCAGAAACATCCCCAAAACAATCTTTTTCAAACAATCCATGGCTCGTCAAACACTCCAAACAACATCCGCTTCCTCCGTAGAGAAAGCACGTATTCAAGAATAACGCACAGTCGCTCTGCATTATTGGTAACAATCCTTCTTTTTCAAAATTATTTCTCACCTGCCACCCGATGTACCCTCTTTTACGCACTCCGCCACTTGAAAAATCCTTGCCTGGGTTTATCTTATATAACGTTTTATAAATCACTTGAATGAATTGTATGGAAGAAACGCAGACACAAACGGATTTGAATGTGGTGGTTCCGCCGTTGCCCGAACAGGACGCGGTAGAAATCGCCAAACTCCATTTTGCCTGCGCCACCAGTGGAATGGTGCTTCGGGAACTGCCCAAACGAAAGGTCACCCGCGTCACCTACGACGGAACCAGTTATATCGTAAAGTCATACCTGCGTCCCTGGTGGCAGAAGTTGTTCCACTATGCACCCGACCGCAAGAAACCTTGCAAAATACTGCACGGTCTTACGCCCGCCTGCCTGGCTTCCATTATCCACGGCTCCTGGCAGGTCGCCATCTACCAGGACGCCGGCACCTGCAACCTCTTCCAAGTGGCAGAGTTGGAAGCCACGAAACAAAACGCAGAAGACCTCTTCCGCGAGGCTGGCATCCTTCTTGCCAAGGTCCATAACCGCAATGTCTTCCATGCGGATACGAAGCCTACAAACTTCGTCCCCAACCAGCGTCTTATCGGGATGCGTCCCGTCCTCCTCGTCGATTGCGACCGCGTCATCCGATACCACCGTCTCCCCATCAATCGACGTGCCTTCAACCTTGCACAATTCCTCGCCGACTGCAAGCCTTTCCCCAGCGACCCTGACCGAATGGACCGTTGCATCACCGCTTTCCTGACCAACTACCGCAAAAACATCCGAAACAAGGACATCGACTTCACGGAACTCCTCGCGCAAGTGCGCGAACTTGCCTTGAACCACCCTAAAATCGAACGATACGCACCAATGTCCCAACTGGAGCATGAGTGGCGTCTAGAAGAGTAACTTTCAGGATTTTCAACGATATGTCCCTCCGATTCGGTCGTTACGACTATGCGGCGTTCGCCGCTTTCACCGCCTACGCAGCCTGTTCCCTCATCATCCCCGTTGCTCTCGTGCAAATCGCGCAAAGCCTGCAATTTCCTCTGGAATCTGGCGGCATGGGCGTTGGCGGTGCCCTGCAGATTTCGCGCAGCGGCGCGATGATTGTCACCTTGCTGACAAGTGCCCTGATTGCGGGTGCCATCGGCAAGCGCCTTTCGATGGGATTTGCGATGCTGATGATGGGCGGCGGCATCTTCTGCTGTGCATTCACGCCAGCCGCCTGGTTTCTCTTCCCATGCCTGCTCTTCGCAGGATTGGGCGAAGGCATCTGCGAAGCCCTTGCAACACCGTTCGTGAACGACCTCCACAAAGACGCGCCCGCCTCGTATGTCAATTACTCGCATGCATTTTGGTCGGTCGGCATCGCCATCTGCACGGTCATTTGCGGGGGGCTGCTGGCGCTCGGCGTCTCCTGGCGCATTCTGCTGGGGCTGGTCGGTCTGGTAACGCTCACGACCTCCCTGGGCTTCTTACGCCGAGAATTGCCCGGCTACCGCTACCCCGAAAGCAAAGAACGCGTCTCCCTCATCCGGATCCTCTCCCAGACTTCGGACATTGCCCGCACGTCTCGCTTCTGGCTCTATTGCCTGGGAATGTTCCTCGGTTCAGGCGCGGAGTTCGGTCTGACCTTCTGGTCCGCCAGTTTCATCCAACTCCATTTCCACGCGAGCGCCTTCGTCGGTGGCCTCGGCACCGCTGCGCTCGCCGCTGGCATGTTCACGAGCCGAACGGGGTTCGCCAAGTGGCTGGACGAGAACCATCTCCCGCATGGTCTCATCGCCACCGCGCTTCTGGGCGTCCCCGCCTCCCTTGCCCTGCTCTTCCTGCCCCCTGCCCTCTGCGGAAGTTCCACTCTCTCCCTCTGCCTCCTCTTCGGAATCATGTTCCTCTGCGGCTTCTCCATCGGACCCTACTGGCCATCCCTCCAAGTCTATGGGGTACGCCACCTTCCACATCTGGATTCCACCCTCCTCTACATCTATTTCTCCGCTTGCGGCATTCCTGGCGCAGGATTCTTCTCCTGGCTGATGGGCGCACTCGGCGACTTTGTCGGACTCGAACGCTCCCTCCTCCTCGTCCCCACCACCATGGGACTCTTCGCCATCCTCATCCTCTTCATCGCTTTCCTCTTCCCGCCTAAAAACCCCAGTCATCGACGTGGACGCTGACCCCAACATCCCCATCCCAAACGATCCCGACGATATCGGACCCGCCTCCCCAGAATGGCCCGTCCGAACCTGGCATCTCTCCCTCGCCTACGACGGCACCAACTACTTCGGCTGGCAAGTCCAGGACAAAAACCGAAAGAAAACCGTCCAAGGAGAACTCCGTACCCGCATCCGTCTCATCCTTCATGCCCCTGAACTCAAGGTCTATGGATGCTCCCGGACCGACGCCGGCGTTCACGCGCTCGACCAGCACGCCTCCTTTACTACCCCTACCCCGCCCGACTGCACCCCAGATTGGCTCCGAGACAAACTCAATCGCTGGCTTCCCGACGACATCCTCGTCAAGTCCGCTGAAATCACCACCGACGGCTTCAACGCCCGCTACGACAACTTTGGAAAGGCATACACCTACTGCCTCTCCCCCAGCAACGGAAAACTCAACCCTATGCTCGCCCCGTTCGTCTGGAAAGCACGACGCCCTTTGGACACGGCGGCCATGCGCGCGGCCGCGCAGTATCTCGTCGGTGAACACGATTTTTCCTCATTCGCAACCAACAGCGGAAATCCTGTCGAGACGATGGTCCGTCGCGTCCACCGCCTGGAACTTCTGGAGAAAGACGGACTGCTCTTTTTGAACGCGGTCGGCGAGAGTTTCTTGTATAAAATGGTTCGCACGCTGGCGGGCTGGCTGGTGCATGTCGGTTGCGGGTATGCGTCTCCGGAGGACACGCTCGACGTCCTCTCCGCCCGCGACCGCACCCGCGCCGCAGACGCCGCTCCCGCCAAAGGACTCTTCCTCGCGAAAGTCTTCTGGTCTCCCGAGGAATGGCGCTCCTACCAGCCCATTCTTCCGCCATTCGCCATCAATGCTCTTCCATAATTTCCCCAACAACCATCCAAAGGAGTCCAAACCATGCCCAAAGTCAAAGTCGCAACCTGCTGGGATGACGGCGTTACCACCGACATCCGCCTCATCGCCCTCCTCCACAAGTACAACGCCAAAGCCACCTTCAACCTCAATCCCGGCTCCGCTCCCCAATTCACGGATTCCCCTACTTGGAAAACCGCTGGCGAAAACGGCTGGTCCCGCTTCGGTTTCCGTCCCGGCAAAGTCGGTCTCCGCGACCTGAAGGCAGTCTACGGCGACTTCTGCGTCGCCAGCCACAACTGGCGCCATGAAACCGTCGGACGCTGCACCGACCAGGAGTTCATCAAGGCAGCCGTCGACGCCCGCAAGTTCCTGGAAGACACCTTCCAGAAACCCTGCCCCGGTTTCGCCTGGCCCTGCGGCGTAGTCTCCCCCGAAACCATCGCCCTCCTACACGAGAACGGCTTCCAATACGGACGCACCTGCAAGTACTCCGAGGACATCACCACCTGCGAAGAGCCTCTCGCTCTCAATTCCAACTGCCACTTCCTGGATGACAATTTCTACGAAAAGTTCCAGAACGCCAAGAAATACGGCGCGTTCTACTTCTGGGGACACTCCTACGAAACCCTCAACTACGAACCCCTCTGGCAACAACTCGAATACAAACTCGCCTATCTCGCCAACGACCCCGATGTCGAATGGGTCGATGTCATCGACCTCGTCTCTCTCCTCCATAAATAACCCCTCCCAACCGTGATGCCCCCAGGGGAAGCCGGCCGCGGCTTCCCCTTCTTTTTACATACCCCCTCCCACCCGTGATGCCCCAGGGGAAGCCGCCCGCGGCTTCCCCTCTTTTTTATGCACCCATTTCCCCAAATTCTCGTTTAACGTTGCAAAACTCTCAAACTCCCCCAATACTGCCACGTTAAATGAGCAGTTGCCTCCTACGAGTACCCTAAGAGTCGCGCCCCTACGAGTACCCTAAGAGTCGTGCCCC
>JAFRLI010000289.1 GCA_017431255.1 Victivallales bacterium | reverse complement strand
GGACCGACTCCTCCAAGAACTCCTGCAGCACAAACTCTGCCCAGCATACTGGAAAATGAGATTCGCACTCCACATCCTGGCCCCTTGCGCAAAAATCTCACTCCTCCAAAACTCCCCCGTCACCAAACTCTATGACGAACTCAAGGCCATCGACCAGGAAGCACCCGACATGACAGATCCCTACGCCGAAGGACGAATCCAGCAACTCCTGGCCGCCCTCGACTACCAGTCCATCCACAAGTCGTTCCTGCTCCTCGAACGAGACTACAACCTCCTCGATACCTCCGTCAATGCCAAGTTCCAATTTCTCGGCGTTGCTTTCCGCAACAACAACGACATCCTCTTCCAGAAATCCCCGCTCGTCCCCGCCACCGAAGGCGACATCTTCTGCCTCACCCCAAATCGCCAGGGTTCTCTGCTCGTGGGACGCTTCCACGACAATATCGCCGACATCCTGCCAGAATACCGTGCCACCGCGCTGGGACGCGTCCTCTTCACCTCCTCCCTCCCCTCCACGGCGGCAACCGCGCAACAGGCACGCAACCAAATCCCCGAAAAACAACCCACCTGGCCTCTCTTCTGGCCTGACAATCTTTCCAAATAATCACCATGCCACAATTCTACATTCGACATAACGGGAAACTCCTCGGACCCGCTGCTCCCATCAAAATCGCCGAACGGCTCGCCGATGGACGCTTCGGACCAGAAACCCTCTTCTCCACGGACAAAAACACCTGGGCCCCCGCCACCGCCTTTGCCGCACTGCAAGAGGCCGTCCTGCCTCCCCCTGTCCCACGCCCCGAATATCCCACATCTCGCCATGCACCCTCTGAACCGGACGCTCCCACCATGCTCGCCTCTCCCCAGCCGCGTCCCCCCTTCCCCCAGCCCATGCCGCCTCCGCGACTCCCACAGGAAGACCTGCCCCCGCGAATGTCCAGCAACGGCGTTTCCCTCCAGGCACTCGTCATCGACATCGGGCTCATCCTGGCACTCCTCCTCACTGTCGGCGGATTCTTCTATATCCGAAATCGCAACCGCGACGCCCTGAAAAACCTTCAAAATCAAATTGTTCCCCAGGAACAAGGGAAAACGGAGGAAATCAATGAATAACGACTACATCCTCAATTGGCGAACTGCCGACCCCGAGGCAAAATACGGCCTTCCCGCTAAAAAGTTCACAGGCGTGCACGCCAGCGTCTCCTTCTGCCTCGGCGGTCTTCTCACCGCTCTTTTCTATCTCGCGCTTTACCCCATTTGGCGACTGCAAACCTTCCCCATGGTCAATATGTTCTTCCATGGCGGCGACGCTGAACGAAGCACCATCCCCTACTACACCATGTTCCTCACCTTCTGGTGCCTCGCATTCATCCTCATCAAATGGTGCAAAATCGCCGTCCAGAAACGCGCATTCCAAATCGCAATCCTTCCTGACAACGTCGACTTCGTCCTCTCCCCAGACACCTCCGCGCAAGTCCTGCGACGCATCCGCGAGCAGGTCTACATGCCAGAGGCGTTCCTTGTCTTCAATCGCATTCAAAAGGCCCTTTCCAACCTCAAGAACATTGGACGCGTCTCCGATGTCTCCTCCGTCCTCAACGACCTCGCCACCGCCGATGAAAAGTTCCTCGAAGCCACCTACACGCTTCCCAGGGGCCTCATCTGGGCCATCCCCGTCACAGGCTTCATCGGGACTGTCCTGGGACTCTCCAAGGCAGTCGGCGGCTTCGGGCGCGTTGTAGCAGGCGGTGCTGACATCGAGACCCTCAAGAACGCCTTGAGTGGCGTCACGGGCGGTCTGGCGGTCGCCTTCGAGACGACCCTCATCGCCCTGGTCGCCGCGCTGCTCGTGCAACTCCTTCTCACGATGCTGATGCAAAAAGAGGAGGAACTTCTGGACGAATGTGCAACCTACTGCCACGAGAATGTAGTCGCACGCCTGAAACTTCTGGATATGAAGGACGATTTGTGAGCCCTCACCCCTGCGCCTTCTGTGGTGTGTACCTCTTAAGGTTGCGTAACCGGCAAGTCTAGGACAGCGAAAAAGCATGTTCAAGAACGATTCCTCTCCCATCTCGTTGTTTTCCTTTCAGGACATCGTGACCTCCCTCACGGGAATCATGGTGCTCATCATCCTATTGCTTGCCATCGAACTTCTGCAGACCCGGGAGAGCGTCCCCCAGCCAGAACCATCCCTGAGCAAGGAACTCCAGCACGCGAAAATCCAACAAGAACAACTCCAAAAGACCCTCCAGCAACTCGAACAGCAATTCGAACAGCAGCGAAACCAGGCACACATCCTCACCACCTGCGACCCCGCCACCCTCCCCGAACAAATCCAAAACACGCTCGCGGCACTCGCGCAGGAAAACCAACTCCATCTGCGTCTCAACACGCAACATCAAATCCTGAAGAATCAAATCGACACTGCATCCTCCCAACTCCCCAACACTCCTCAGGAACTCAAGAAAACCATCGACGAACTCTTCCAGCAAAACCAGGCCGTCACGGCAGAATCCCACGCCCTCCAAAAACAACTGCAGGAGGCGCAGGCGCGACTCGAACGCAAGCAGAAACAACTGGAGTTCTCATTCACAGGCAAGGACG
>JAFRLI010000288.1 GCA_017431255.1 Victivallales bacterium | reverse complement strand
TTTCTTCCACAAAATACACAAAATACGCAAAAATATTGGATACACCTGTCTCTTCAAAAGGTTCTAAAGAACCCTTGCTTCCTGCCTGTCCCCCGGCGGGAAAGGGCTAGACCTTTCCCGCCGGGGGACAGCACAGGAAGTCAGCGCGACTTCAGCGCGTTTTGAGAGACAGGAATGATGACTGTTCTTTTTGTGTATTTTGTGTGTTTTGTGGATAAAAACAAAAGACCTGAATCACGCGGCAACCCTTCTGAACAGTAACGAATAATTATTTCATTTAGAGACGCTACTGGTGAAACATGCGCGATTTTCTATCGATAGACCAAAATTGCAACGGCTTGTGGGACACAGTCCCGAAACTGGCGGCATTGCATGTGCACGGGCTGTCGGGGGTGCATTACCTGGAAGACGTGGACATGGCGTATACGCGTCACGGGGCAAAGGTAGGGGACGCGTTGGCCATGGAGCGGGAGCGCTTTTACCGTGGCGGGGTATCGGACTGGGGAGCAGCCTATTTCTACACGGATTTGCTGGGAGCGCAGCCCTGGGATTTATCGGAGTTTTCGAATTGCCTAGGGATGAGCCTGGCGGCTCTTGCGAAAAAACTCGGGACTAACGTGGATGCGCTGTACGATCGCTGGTCGCCATCGGGAAACTGGCAATTGACAGGGCCAAGTTTCTTGCCGGACGGCACCCATCGCGTCATTGGCGACTTGACGATTGGAGAACTCGCGCCACAATTGCGCTGGCTTTTGCAGCACGCTCGTGAAGATGTCGCGACACGTTTTCCCGAACCCGAGGCGCAGGCGCGCGCGGAAGCGTGGTTTGCCACGTCCCGCCAGTTGATGGAATCGCACCTGTCCTCGAAACCAGGAGAATCCTTGACGGATTTCTATGCCTCGTGGTTGCGTCAGGACTTGGGAGAGGCTTTGCCGTCCCTGACTCTGACCAGCGAGTTGTTCGCCTGGAAACGCGAAAATGCAGGAAGTCACGTGTTGCTTGCCACTTTCCTGCACGACTACCCTACCATGCGCGACTGCTACAACCGTTCGCTGCTCGAGGCGCACAGTCCGCTGCATCCCCTGTTGGAAGGAGAACTGCCTTTCTTTGTCATCTACCGCAGGGACGGTCGAATGTCGCGAGTGACGGCAAAGTATCAGGACGGATGCCTTCTGGCGGGAGGGCAAGCCTGGGATTTGTCGAGTCCGCAGGAGGAATGGCCTTGGGAAGAGATGCGGTCTTCGGGAATCGTGGCGATTGCAGGGAAGGCGGTGGTACTGGTGAACATGGTACGCGGCGCAAATGGGACGGCGTTGGCACTGCCGCGTCTCGGGTCTCTGTACATGCCTGCGGGACATGCTTTTGCACGCAACCTTGCCAGCATCGGCGCATACCAGGTCGCGCATCCTGTCCTGCGCGTGCGATTCCGTTTTCTCGAACGCTGGCAGAACTGTCGAACCCTCGTTGCACTCCCAGAGGACCTGACGCAAATCACAGGAATTGACTGCGCACCCGCGCACGAAATCGCAGAAAACCTGCTTTCCTGTATGCTTCAGGCAGACAAGACGTTACAGGTGCTCGCTTCGCCTGAAACACGGCAGACGCTCTTGACAGAACGCTTCTCCTCAGAACAAAATCAACTGCAACTACTCGCACAGCGCAAACGTGAAATAGCGACGCAGGGCGGAGACGGATACCGCCAGGTCCTCGCAGAACTCCGCCGCTCGGAAACCGCCTTGCTGGAGAAACAGATGAAGTGGATTGCCGATTTGGTGCGTCTGCGTGATTTGACGTTCTTCGATTCCCGAGGCGCACTCCTCCCCTGGTCCCTCGCACTCGGTGGCAGACAGTTCTACGAAACCCTTTTGCGACAGTCCGAAATCACGCAGGAGAGGTAGTCGCAAAACTCATTTTTGAGTCCACAGAACACACAGAACACACAGAATGCAATCCGCCGCTAGCGGCGGATTGCACTTTGTATTTTGTTTTATATCAAGAGTTTGTGTATTCTGTGTGTTCTGTGGACTTCAAAAGAGTTTTGCAATTATCTCAGGAAACAAGCTAGTACGACCATTTCGCGATTTTTCCTCAAACGCATTTTGCAATGGCGGTTTTCGTGCTATATTCAATAGAGGGGGGGAGCACGGGAGACGCGAGAGATGCCGAAACACCTGCAAAAAGTCATTGATCATTATACTCCACTGGTTTCTGAAAATGCGCCGGGCTACCGCCTTCTGGACTGGAGTTCGCGGGAGACGCAGTTTCTGCGTTTCCAGATGCTGGCGTTGGAGTTGCGCCGTCAGTTTGGGAAGAAGCCGTTCCGGCTACTGGATGTCGGTTGCGGCGTGGCAGAACTGGCCCCGTACTTGAAATCACTCGGCTTCCAGTTCGAGTATACCGGCGTTGACATCACGCCCGCCATGCTCCGCGAGGCGCGTCGCCGCAATCCCGACTTGGACATTCGCGAACTCGATGTCTTCGCAGAGCAATCCCCGCTGCCGGCTGGCAGTTTCGAGGTCACGTTTTGCTCGGGTGTCTTCAATCTCCGCCAGGACAACAGCCTCGACTTCGCACAGCGGGGGCTCCACCGTCTCGGCGAACTCGCCTCCACCTTCGCCATGGCGAATTTCCTGCACAAACGCGCCTCCATCCAATACAGTGCCTGCTGCTACTTCACCCCCGAGGAACTCCTCCCTGCCGTCGTTGACCAATTCGAGACCATTGTTCGCGACAGTTACCTCGAAAACGACTTCTCCGTCCTCCTGTTTCCCAAGGAACGCACCTGATGAAACCCATCCGCATCGCACAGTTCGGCATTGGGCACAACCACGCCGAATCCAAAATGAAGGCATTGCGGCAACTCCCTGAATGGTTCGAGGTGGTCGGCGTCGCCGAACCGAATCCCATTTGGCTGGAAAAACGCCGTAACCTGCCTGGCTACGAGGGAGTTCCATTTATGGAACCAGAGCAGCTTCTGGCGATTCCGGGGCTGGAGGCGGTTGCCGTCGAAACAGACGGGGACATCATCTGCCAGGCCGCGCAACAGTGCGCCGACCGCGGGTTGCACCTGCACATGGACAAACCAGGCGGCCAGGACTGGCATGCGTTCCAGCACCTCGTGCAGACTTGCCGCGACCACTCCCTCGCGCTGCAACTGGCCTACATCTACCGCTACAATCCCGCCCTGAAGTTCATCCGCGATGCCGTTCGCAACGGCTGGCTGGGAGACATCTTTGAAATCCATGCGGTGATGAGTCGGAACGACAGCGACAATGCCTCCTATCGCAAGTGGCTCTCGCAGTTCCAGGGCGGCGCGTACTACATTTTTGCGGGATATCTCATCGACTTCACGGTGTCCCTGCTCGGCGCCCCCGAACGCGCGGTTTCCTTCCTCAAGCGTACGCGCAACGACACGCTGGTGGACAGCGGTCTGGGCGTTCTGGAATACCCGATTGCGACGGCGTCGCTGCGGGTATCCGTCGCAGAAATCGAGGGATTTGACCACAGGCGCGTCATTGTTTGTGGAACGAACGGCAGCGCGGAACTGTGTCCCATCGAGGCCAAAAGCGAGAACTATTTCACGCAGCACCTCTCCGTTCGCCTCACCTTGAAGGAACCCAAGGGAGATTACCCTGCGGGAACCACGATGGTGGACTGCGGCGTGCTCGGCGACCGATATGCCGGACAGTTGACGGAGTTCGCCCAAATCGTGCGCGGCGAAAAAGCCAACCCATTTGACTACGACCACGAACTGCTCGTGCAGAAAACTCTGCTGGAAACCTCGGGCGTGAAACTGTAAAAGGGAAATGTGATGAAAGCCGTACTGATTGACTCGCAGCAGAATCTGGTCTGGAGCGATGTGGCAGACCCCGTTCCGAAAGACGGGGAAGTCGTGATTGCGGTGCGTGCGGCAGGTGTGAACCGTGCCGATTTGATTCAGCGCGCCGGAAACTACCCGCCACCGCCCGGCTGGCCTGAATGGCCCGGTCTGGAATGCGCGGGTATCATCGACTCCGCCCCCGCAAGCAGCCGTTGGAAGGCAGGCGACCGAGTTTGCGCCCTGCTGGGCGGCGGCGGCTATGCGGAAAAGGTCGCCGTCCCCGAAGGGATGGTAATGCCGATGCCGCGCGGTCTCGGTTTCCCGGAGGCCGCCGCACTCCCCGAGGCGTTTGCGACCGCCTACCTCAATCTGTTCACAGAAGCAAACCTGCAGCCAGGCGAGACCATCCTCGTGCAGGCAGGCGCGTCGGGTCTGGGAATTGCGGCGATTCAATTGGCACATGCGTTTGGCGCGAAAGTCGTCACAACCGTTGGTTCGCAGGCGAAAGTCGCGATACTGAAGGAACTCGGTGCAGACATTGTGGTCGTGCGCACGGAGCAGGATTTGGCGAGCGTGATGGAAACGAATCCCGTGAATGTTGCGCTGGACTGCATTGGCGGCGAGGCACTGGGAACGTGCCTGGAGAAACTGGCGATAGGGGGTCGCTGGATTCTGGTGTCCACGCTGGGCGGTGTCACCGCGCAGATTGCGTTGCGTGCAGTGCTGAAGCGTGGGCTGATGTTGAAAGGAAGCACGTTGCGAAGCCGCACGAACGAGGTCAAGGCGCAGATTCTGGGGGGACTGGTACGGGACGTCTGGCCAAAACTCGAGTCGGGTGCCATCAAACCACTGGTGCATGCACAACTCCCCATGCCGGAGGCCGCCGCCGCGATGGACATTCTGGCGGCACGTCAGAACATCGGAAAAGTCATTCTCACCAATCCATAGGAGAACATCATGAAACGCCCCTTCATCGTAGCCCATCGCGGTTTCCGCGGTCTCTATCCCGAAAGTACCATCCCCTGCTTTGAGGCCGCACTTCAACTCCCCGTTGACGCCATCGAATTCGACCTCCATCCCACCAAGGACGGCGAAATCGTCGTCTCCCACGACGACAGCGTGGAACGTTGCAGCAACGGCACTGGCCTCATTCGAGAAAAAACCTTCGCCGAACTTCGTGCACTCGACTTCGGCGCCTGGAAGGACCCCAAGTTCGCCGGCGAAAAAATCCCAACCTTCCAAGAACTGCTTGACTGCGTTCAGCGCATTCGCCCCGACATCTTCCTCTGCTGCGAACTCAAGGAAGACGACACCTACTGCGCACAACGCGCCCTGGATATGCTCAAGGCCGCAGGACGCCTCCACAACTGCTCCATCATTTCCTTCCATCCCGCCATGCTCGAGTTTGCCAATGCCTACGAATCCGACCTCCAAATCCACGGATTCCTCCAGTTCCCGGGCGAGCGTGGCTCCCACGTCCCCGTCGAGAAACTCGATGACTACTACAAAATCCTTCGTCGCGCAGGGATGCCCTACGCGAAGGCCACCGTGGAAAATGTCAAGTTCCTGCATGACAGGGGCATCAACGTCGATGTCTGGGAACCCAACACGCCCGAGGAACTTCAGCACTGCATGGAAGTCGGTGTCGACTACATCACCACCGCACGCCCAGACATCATCTGCCACGCGGACAACCGCTGCTAGGAGGTTTCATGGCAAAAATCATCAAAGTCGGAATTGCGGGATTTGGCCGTAGCGGGCGTGACATCCACGCAAACTACCTGAAGACGGATTCGCGCTTTCAGATTGTCGCCGTTGCGGACGCCCTGCCAGAACGGCGCGAGGACGCAGTCAAAGAGCATGCTTGCGCAGTGTACGACGACTATCGCGCAATGCTGGCGGCAGGAGGATTCGACCTCTTTGTGAACGCCACACCGAGTTTCCTGCACGCGCCTGCCTCGATTGAGGCATTGAAGAACTACGATGTCGTCAGCGAAAAACCGTCTGCGCCGACGGTGGCGATGTTTGACGAAATCCTCGCGGCCGCAAAGGCAAACGGGCATGCGTTCTATCCGTTCCAGAACTCGCGTTTTCTGCCGTATTACCGCAAGGCTCGGGAAGTCGTGGAATCGGGCGTGCTGGGGAAAATCGTCTGTGTTCGTCTGAACTGGAGCCATTTTGGAAGGCGGTGGGACTGGCAGACGCGTCAGGAGAACCTGGCGGGTGGATTGTACAATACGGGGCCTCACCCCGTGGACCACGCCATCACCTGGTTTGGCGAGGGAATGCCGCATGTGTTCGCGCGGATGGCCGCCGAGCATGAAGGCCTAGGCGGGGACGCGAACAACTTCTGCACGCTGACGCTCTGGGGCGAGGGGCACCCCGTCGTGGAGGTTCAGGTCAGTTCCTTCCAGGCATTCCCCGAAGGAGACACGCTGAACATTCAAGGAACACACGGCGGTTTGACGGGCGGCAATGGCTTCCTCAAATGGAAATACTACGATCCCAATTTCGCGCCGAAACACGAGTTTTGGAAGCCCTGGAGCCAGGACCGACACTACTGCTCCGAACAACTCGAATGGCAGGAGGGCGAATGGCGCAAACCTGATGACCAGCAGAACTCCTTCCAACAAATCGTCCGTGCCTACTACGCTAGCCTGTATGATGTCATCGTGAACGGAAAGCCACGGGAAATCACCCTCGACCAGGTGCGGCGACAAGTCTACGTTTTGGAGGAGGCGCACCGCCAGAACCCACTCCCCACCACCCCGAAACCATAGGAATAGACCGATGAAAATCCGCATCTTCCACACCAAAGACGAAATGGCCGCCGCAGCAGCGGCAGAAGGCGCTGAGAAAATCCGCGCCGCTCTCGCCTGGAAAGGCGAAGCCAATATCATCCTGGCGACGGGTGCCAGCCAGTTCGAAATGCTCGCCAATCTCTTGCTCGAAAAAAACATCGACTGGTCGAACATCCGCATCTTCCACCTGGACGAATACATCGGCATCCCCGTTGATCACCCGGCTGGCTTCCGCAAGTACCTCTGGGAACGCTTCGTCTCGAAGCTGCCCGTGCCACCGGCGGCCTTCTATCCCGTGAACGGAAGCGCGGCAGACCCGAGAATGGCGGTCGCCGAACTCGGGCGCACCATCCAGGCGCACCCGATTGACGTCGCGTTCATCGGCATCGGCGAAAATGGACACATTGCCTTCAACGACCCACCGGCGGACTTCGAAACGGAAGAGCCCTACATCATCAAGGAACTGGTAGAACGCTGCCGCAAACAGCAACTGGGCGAAGGCTGGTTCCCAACCCTGGAAGATGTTCCCAAGTTCGCCATTTCGATGAGCGTGCGGCAGATTCTGAAATCGCGGACCATCATCAATACCGTTCCCGACAAGCGGAAGGCGTGGGCCGTCAAGCAGGCGTTGGAAGGTCCCGTGACGAATGAGGTCGCGGCGACCGTTCTGCGCTATCACAACGATGTAACCACCTTCTTGGACGCGGATTCCGCCTCTCTTCTGGAGGGCAAGTACGATGCGTAACCCAGGCTGGATTGAATTGCAGACCAATGGTGCCCTCGGCATTAACTTTTCCGCCCCCGACCTCACGGAAGAGCAGTTCCTGAAGGTGGCGGAGTGGCTCTTCGAGATGGGCAGCACGGTGTTTCTTCCGACGCTCATCACGCACCCGCTCGCAGACTATCGCCGCAATGCCGCCATCATTCGCAAGGTGGTTCAGTCCCATGGCTGGGAAAAACAGATTCCCGGCTTGCACCTGGAAGGACCGATGCTATGCCCGCAGGAGGGAGCCATTGGCGCCCATCAGTCCAAATGGGTTCAGCCGCCTAGCGCGAAATTGGTGCGGGAACTGTACGATATGACGGATGGTTTCATCTGCATGCTCACAATTGCGGCGAACGAACCTGGCGCCCCCGAAGCCATTGCGGAGGCGCGGCGTCTGCATATCATTCCCTCCGTAGGACACCATCTCGCCACGAGCGAAGACCTGGCGCGTGCAGTCGAAGCAGGTGCGTTGACGCTCACGCACCTCGGCAATGGCTGTCCAAACCTGATTCACCGCCATCACAATCCCGTGCTTTCGGGACTAGCCGAAGACCGTCTCACCGCAATGATTATCACGGATGGAAGCCACCTGCCGCCGGAACTCATCAAGGTTATTATTCGTACCAAGGGCGTGGATCGCATCATCGTCACCAGCGACGGTTGCCTGGCCTCAGGACTCAAGCCCGGAACCTACAACCTCATGGGACACGAAGGCGCAGTCATCGAACCCAGCGGAAAGTTCTGGTATCCGCCCAAAGGATTCCTGATTGGCTCCACGCTCACCATCGCCCAGTGCATGGACTACCTGGAAAGCTTGTGGCTCCTCACCGAAGAGCAACTGGTGCAAGTCGGACGCGACAACCCGCTGCGCCTCCTACGAGACATCTGCGGTTGCGACTTGTAGAGGCTAGATGTGCTAGAGGGGCTAGAGGGGCTAGAGGGGCTAGAGGGGCTAGCGCATCTAGCGCGTCTAGTGTATCACTTGTAGAGAAGAGGGCGGTAGGAGGAGCGTTCGTGGTAGTTGTCGACAGGAGCGCCGAGATTTGCGCGGACCTTGGTGGAAGGGCAGTCAGTACAGAGATTGAGTTCGAGGGCGTTGGTGAAATTGAACTGCTTGAGGGGGATGGCGACCTCGAGGGTCCAGCCGTCGGAAACGCGTGCGGTTGCCGAAGAGAACTGGTCGGTGTTCCAGTCGACGGCGTTCTTTTTGCTGTCGAAGACGACATTGTCGGCATTTACGACAAACTGGTAGTAGGTTCGGTGGGAGTTGGAGGAGAGGAAGATTTCGAGGGCGTCGTCCTCGTAGACTTTTCCATCGCGTTCCTTGATTTTCACCTGGATGTCGTTGGTGCGCATGCGCGCCGCGATGTAAAGGGTATCGTAGGCGTCGTTTATGGCGACGCGGAAGGTGCAGTCTTTGTGGACGGCACCGTTGTCGACACGAACGGGATGGAGCGGTTCCGCGGCTTTCCAGATTTCATCGTCCAGTTTGCCATTGATGACGGGAGCGTTTTTGGTGACAGCGGTCTTGATATAGTTCGGGGCACCGTCTTGCGTTTTTGGGAAATCGGCAGAGGTATATCCATCGGGGATGCTGGTACCGGGAAGGATACGGAGCCAGGCGGGAGCAATCGTCTGCAACGAGAATCGAATCTTGGCCAGTTGTTCTGCAGTCCAGGATTGAGCACCTTTGGGGGTCATATAGGCAACTTTTCGCTTGGCGTCCAGGAGGACGAAGGACGCTTTGGGGTCCAGCCCGCTTTTGGGAATCAAGGTCATAAATGCGGGGTCTTGCGAATGTGCCAGAATCAAACGAACTTCACCATCCTTTTCGCCAGAAAGGGCGACATAGTTTTGTCTCCAGATCGGCCAGCTGTAGGAGACGGATTTCCCGCAAAGCGGCATCTTCGTGGAGTAGGTGTAGACAGGCTTTGGGGTGAAAGTGACGGGTTTTGCCTGGAAGTTTTTCATAAAGAGCACCTGTTGCTTTCCTTCTTCCAGAACGGGGCTGACGGGAAGCCCGGGGCCCAGCATCCTTTCCTGGAACTGTAGAATTTCCATCGCGGAAATCCCGCATTGCAGAAAATAACGTTCCGCCTTGTATTGGAGCGGTTCCTCGGGAGTGCCCAGTGCCTGGAGTCCCTTTTCCAGGGGTTCATAAAGTTTGTCTCCACGGATGCTGGAGAAGGAGGTGAAGGTGTAGTCGCGCCGAAGTTCTTCGCGTTCAACACCGAGGAGGGCCTCCAGCATGAACGCGAGGGAACCCGTGCGGTCGGCGCCAGCGATGCAATGGAAGTCGATGGGATAGTTGTCGGGATTGGTGAAGACGCGGAAGAGTTGTGCATAGTTCTGCCGTCCTGAATCTCTGAACACGCCGGCGTAGGCGGTGGAGGGGATGTGGATGAAGTTCACGTCCTTTCCCAGCGGGGAGTTTGGCATTTTGGCGGTTTCGCGCTCGCTGCGGAGGTCGAGGTCGGAACGGATTTTGAGAGTGTTGAGGAGAAGGTCCTTCCCCTCGTCGTTGAACTGTGGCTGTCCAGGGACTTTGCCGTCTTTGGAGTTGAAGTTCAATCCGGCGGAACGATAGATGAGCCCCTGCTTGATGATGCGTCCCGCAATCCCTTTCCGTCCTCCCAGGTCGCGGATGTTTTTGACGTTGGGAGCGTAGATCACGCGCGGTGCCGTTTCATCCACCGTGAAGTTGAAAACCTCGGAGAAGAGGGACTTTCCGTCCTTGTAGCGCACTTCCACTTTCCAGTAATACTTTTTGCCGAGTTCGAGGTTGAAGGCACGGAATGTGCTGTCAGGGACCAAAATCGGTTTTGTTCCCTTAAAGTTCTTATTGCTAGAAAGATAGAGGTGGTACTGAATGGCCTCGCGTGGTCCCGTGAAGGCCCATTCGAGGAGCACGCCTGCCGGAAAACTAGCATTCTGTTGCGAGCGGAAATACGTGCGTGCTTCTTTCGATTCGAGGATTTTGCGGGATTCCTCCTCAGAGAGTCCCACGTAGTGGCGCTGCCTTTCCGTCATATTCTGGGCAACGCTCCCGTTCTCCGGAGCTTTCAAACGAATAGAATCTGCGGCAAGCAGGAGACCACTTAGGACACATAGAAAGACAAGAGTTTTTTTCTTCATGGTGGTTTGGGGGGATTTAGGAGATTAACGGGTTTCGAGTGCTTTGGCGAGTTGGTCGGGGCAGGAAGTCGGCTTGTCCCCGCAGGGGATGCCTTTGAGGCGTGCGATGGCTTCGTCACACTTCATTCCCACGATGAGGCGCGACACGCCCGTGGTGTTTCCGGGGCAGCCGCCGATGAACTGGACGGACTGGAGGCGGTCCTCATCGTCAATGACAATGTCAATTCCCACAGAGCAGGTGCCCTGGCAGTTGTAGTGGATTTCTTTCATAGTGGTACCTTGGTTTCGGGTGATTAAGGGGTCTTGCTTTCCGCTTCTGCGATAAAGCAGTCTTGCATTTCGGGAGAGAGTGTGACGAAACGCTGGCTCCAGCCGCAGACGCGCACTTGTAGGTTCTGGTACTTTTCCGGTTCACGCTTGGCAGCGCGGAGTTCACCGGCATCCACGACGTTGAAATGCAGGAACAGCCCGCCGCCCGCAAAGTAGGAGCGAATGAGTTGCACGAAAATCAGGTCACCGCCTGGACCTTGCGCGACTGTCGGGTGCAGCATCACGTCCAGGACGGAACCGTCCATAAAGAGGGTGCTGTCCAGTTTCATGGCGGAAAGAAGGAGGTTTGTGACGCCCTGGTTGTCCTTGCCGATGGTGGCACCGAGGTTCTTGGAGAGAGGTTCTTCGTTGCACCGTCCGTCAGGAGTTGCCTTGGTGAGTTTTCCCATCATGACCGACCAGTCAATGGACCAGTTTCCCATCTGGAAATGACCGCCTCGCGTGTTGGGCGTGCTGTCGATGAGTTCGCCGGCGGCGTTGCTGAGGGTGACGGCGAATCTGTCGGCGCGCGGGTCGTTGCGTCCGTATTTTGGGGCGGCGAAAAGGGCCTCTCGGCGGAGTGCCTCGAAGCCTTCCCAGTTGGCGTGGATGGCCTGGCGGAGTTCCTGCCAGGAGCAGCGTTTTTTGTCGAAAACGAGGTATTCGATGGCGGCCAGCGCGTCAGCAGCGGTGCCAATTCCCGCGCACATGACGCCTGACATATTGTACTTTGTGCCGGCGTTGGAGACATCGCGCGCCTTGCGAATGCACTCCCCCATCGAACCGGAAAGCACGGGCGAGGGATTCACTTCCTTCCAGTACGGCTCTCCCGCGCATTCCGCCGCCAGAATCTCCTGCAAGGCCTGGCGCTGCAACGCCAGATAACGCTCCAAGACCTCCTCCATCGACGCAGGGGAACTCTCCTCCTCCAGCAACGATTCAAATATCCCTGCAAAGTTGTAGTACGCGCTCATCGAGCAGTTCATCTCCAAACCGCACAAGGCTGGCTCGTAGCACCCAATCGCTACAAAACGATACAACTCCGACGCATCACGACCGCTCCGCAGGAACATCGGATACGCCGCATCGTCGTTCGCAAACACCATCGATGTCGCTCCATGCCGCAACGACCGCGCACAGCGCAACAGAACCGAATCAGGGGTGGCTTTGCTGACGCGGATGGTGAGTTTCGGGTCGATCTGCCCCCGTTCGTCAAATGCGTCCAGCATGAGTTCGGTGAGTTCGTTGTGCAAGTCCTGTCCCTGGGCGTCTGTCCCTCCGAGGCAGACATTGTGGTTTGCCTTGAAGTTCAGTGCCAGCAGACGGTTGCTCCAGAACTTTACCAGTTCCTTTGCCTGCTCCCGTGTCAGGCGTCCTTCCGCTAAATCCTTTCGGTACAAATCAATGTAGATTTGCGTGAAAATGCCCTCGGAACGCACGTTGATTCCAGACATTTCCTGCGCCAGGCGGTAGATCAGCCCCAGTTGCAGCCCTTCGTGGAACGTGCGCGGCGCGTGCTCCGCAATCCCGCGCAGAACCCCTTCGCAACGCACGGCACCCACGCGGGACGCCTCGTCCGCAAAGCGCAAAACCAGACGGCGCAACGCGTCATAGACCGTCACCACGGCGCGCAGGAACTCGCAACCTTCGGTGTCGGTCGGGTCATGCTGGGCAAGTGCCTCGGCGGCGCGGTCGCGCAGACCGCAAATCCCCAGCCGCATGATATCGTACCAGTCGGGAGAAGTGTGGCTCAAGTCCAAATCCGCCCAACCGGCGCGACGTGACACCTCGGAACGGGGATATCCGCTCCAACCACGCTCCGCATAGGTACGCTTGATTTCATCGCGGACACGCATGAAGTCCCCGTAGCCGTTCGTGACGCCCCCGAACCAGTCGTCCGCGTCCACCGCAATCCCGACCGTGTCCATGTACAACGCAATCATTGCCGCACGGCGCGTCATCGCGCTCTCCTGCAAATGCGACGCCTCGTACTCCCGTAACTTCGCCTGCATCTCCTCCCGCGACGGAGCATTCGACGGCTGCCAGGCGTACGACCAAAAACGCTCTCGCAACGTCGATTCTACTTGCTCAAATGTGTTCCACAACGACATCGCTGATTCTCCTAAGAACGTCCCTTTCTTTATACTATAATCATCTTTTCTTCCAATACAATGCACCTTTCGCAAAACACTCGCATAGCCCGGAATGTCTCCAAATGCGCGCTACCGCAGGGCACACTGGGGGCTTCTGGCCGCGGAGGCCCCGTGTCGGTTTTGCAGGTCGCGCGCCCCGCGCGGCCAATATTTTGAGGGAGGGTGCTTGAAAAAGGGAGTGCTCCCCGTTAAGTTAAAGGTATTGTTTTGGATTCAACCATTTATTCAAGCAAGGAGAATCAAGATGCGGCGTGTTTTTTGGTTTCTATCCATAATGTGTTGTGTCGGAACGATGGCGGCGCAGAAAGCGTCTTTCACGCTGGACCAGCAAGGATGCGTGCTCTGGCGCGAACTGCTGATGCGTGGAGACTACTGGGACAATGCAAACCGTGCCACGTACAAGCAGACCGAGCCAAAGCACTGGCGCGTGGAAAAGCGGGAAACCCAGGGCAACGAGACCATCCTGTCTGGTACGGTGTTTCTGCCCGATGCACAACTGCCTTTCACGGAGCGCATGTCCTCCAAGGCCCCCTATGAGGCGGACTACCTCCAGGAAATACCCGATGTCAAGCATACCTTTACGTTCCGTTTCTACTTGCCCGTGAACAAATATGTCGGGCATTCGGTCTGGTTTAGCGGCAAGGAGTTCAAACTGCCCGCAGAAGCCCCCCAGAAACCATACCAAACCCTGGGCTCCGCCAACGACAACTCCCTTCGCATTCAGATGGACGACGGAATCCTCCAAATCACCTCCGAAACCCCATTCAAGATTCACCTTGCGGACTACCGTCCCAGTTCCAACAACTATCACCTCAATCTCTATTTCAACAAAGTGGACGGCAAGAGCGTCGCCCAATTCCATCTCTCTTTCCAACCGTATCGATTTACCCCGCTCGACCTTCGCCCCGCTTGCAATATGGGATTCCGCGACGAGGTCGAAGACGACAACAAAGGCGGTTGGACCGACCAAGGACCAGCCAACGACCTCCGCATGTTCCCCGTTGGCTCACAAACTTTCTGCAATACCACGTTTGACATTGTCGACCCCAAAAAGAACGCAGGCAAGTCCTGCATCGTCCTCGGCAATTCCAGAAAACCCGCATTCCCGCTGCACGCCGAGGCAAAGCAAACCAACGCCCCGCATGG
>JAFRLI010000287.1 GCA_017431255.1 Victivallales bacterium | reverse complement strand
GTCGTTTATATTATTATCTTTATTAATAGTGCCGCAAGAATCTCTACCGATTGCGGTACTTCATCCACAACCCCAACGAGGAAGAAAAAAACATGTTGAAACTCGACTTTTCCAAGAGCGCGGACGGTCTGATTCCAGCGATTGCCCAGGACTGGAAGACTGGTGAAATCCTGATGCAGGCGTACATCAACGAAGAAGCGTGGCAGAAGACCCTGGAAACGGGGATTGCGACGTACTGGACCCGCAGCCGCAAGAAACTCTGGGTGAAGGGGGAACAGTCTGGCAATGTGCAGAACATCAAGGAAATCCTCGTGGATTGCGACCTGGACTGCGTCATCTACAAGGTCGAGCAAATCGGCGGCTCTGCCTGCCACGAAGGGTATCCGAGCTGCTTCTTCCGTCGCGTCGAAAAGGATGGTTCCCTCACCATCATCCAGGAACGCGTGTTTGACCCTGCCACCGTCTACAAGAAATAACTTTTCAAAGGAGAATCTCCATGCCTACCTTGAATCTAGGCCTCCCCAAAGGCAGCCTTCAGGATTCCACCGTCTCGATGTTCGCACGGGCCGGGTACAATATTTCCATCAAAGACCGCTCCTACTACCCCTCGATTGACGACAAGGAAATTAGTTGCTGCCTCATCCGTGCGCAGGAAATGGCCCGCTATGTCGGCGAAGGTCTGTTGGATTGCGGTCTGACGGGCTACGACTGGGTGGTGGAATCCGGTGCGGACGTCGTGGAAATCGCCGAACTGGTCTACGGCAAGACGGGGCTGAACCCGTTGCGCTGGGTGGTGGCCGTTCCCGCCGATTCCAATATCAAGTGCGCCAAGGATTTGGAAGGGAAGCGCATTGCGACGGAAGCCGTCGGAATGACCAAACGTTATCTGGAGCGCAACGGCGTGCATGCGAACGTGGAGTTCAGCTGGGGCGCAACGGAAGTGAAACCGCCACATCTGGCGGACGCCATCGTGGAAATCACCGAGACGGGTTCCAGCCTCAAGGCAAACAACCTCGTCATCATCGATACCGTCTGCACGACCACGACCCGCTTCATCGCGAACAAAGCCGCGGCCGCAGATCCCTTCAAGCGCGCCAAGATGGAAAAACTGGCGTTGTTGCTGAAGGCCGTCCTCGCAGCGGAGAACCTGGTTGGCTTGATGATGAACGTCCCGAAGGCGAAACTGGAAGCCGTCCAGGCAATGCTGCCCGCGTTGCAGCGTCCCACCATCGCACATCTTTCCGACCCCGAATGGTTCTCGTTGACGACCGTCATCGAGAAGCATGTCGCCCGCGACCTCATCCCGCAACTGAAGAATGCAGGGGCGGAAGGACTCGTGGAGTACAGTCTGAACAAAGTCGTGGAATAAGGTTTTCATGTCGTTCCCTGGCGACACACTGGTAGTGCAGGACCTCCGCAAGTCCTACGGGACGGTGGAGATTCTGCATGGTGTGTCCTTAAGCCTGGGCGCCGGGGAGATCCTGGGTCTCGTCGGCGAGAATGGTGCCGGGAAATCGACCTTCATCAAGTGCCTGAACGGGGTCACGCGACCCAGTTCGGGCACGATTTGTTTCTGCGGAAAACCGCTTGGAGACGGGGATGTATCGACGGCGATTTCGGCTGGACTGATTACGATTCCGCAGGAGTTCAACCTGGTACCAGATTTGAGCGTAGCAGAGAACATCTTTCTGGGGCAGGAACCTGTCAACCGCTTCGGCTGGCTGGACAAAAAGACGATGCACGCGCGTGCGGAGGCACTGTTGACGCGGCTGGGTGCGAAAGTTTCCCCCGAGCAGAACGTCGGCACCCTAAGCGTTGCGGCCAAACAGATGGTGGAGTTTGCGAAAGCACTTGCCTACGACTGCAAATTACTGATATTGGACGAGCCGACCACCGTCCTCAACCAGAACGAGGTCGAGACCCTCTTCCAGGTGCTGCGCACCCTCCGCGACGCAGGGACTTCCCTCCTTTTCGTATCCCACAAACTCCGCGAAATCATCACCCTTTGCGACAAAGTCGCCGTCCTGCGCGACGGCGAACTCGTCGCCCTCTCCCCCACCTCGGAGGTGGACGAACAGGAACTGGCGCGCCGCATGGTCGGCCGCAATCCCAGCCAGATGTTCTCGGAAAAGCCAGCAGCACCTGCGGAAAACGAGGTGGCTCTGGAGGTGGAGCACCTTGACGTGGAAGGCGTGCTTCACGATGTATCGTTCCAGCTGCGTCGTGGGGAGATTCTTGGGTTTGCGGGGCTGGTAGGCGCGGGACGCACCGAACTGGCCGAAACCATCTACGGGATTCGTCACCCCAGCGCGGGGCACATCCGCTTGTTTGGCAGCGAGGTACGCTTTGCCAATCCCGGTCAGGCATTGGCGGCGGGCGTGGCCTACCTTCCCGAAGACCGCCAGGGAACAGGCATCCTCACCTCGTTCCCCCTCGCCGCAAACGTCACCCTCTCCTCCCTCCAGCAATACTGCCATCCAGCCATCTCCTGCACCCGGGAAAACGCCAAGGCGCAGGAGTACATCCACTCTTTCGCCATCAAGGCGCAATCCCCGCAAGACCTCCTGCAAAACCTCTCCGGAGGAAACCAGCAGAAGGTCTCCATCGCCAAATGCCTTGACACCCATCCCCGCGTCTTCCTCTTTGACGAACCAACCCGCGGAATCGACATCCAGGCAAAGGCCGAAGTCTACGTCTTCATCCGGTCCCTCGTCGCCCAGGGGATGTCCTGCATCCTCATCTCCTCCGACCTGGAGGAGGTCATCGGCCTCTGCCGCCGCATCGCGGTCATGCGCGACGGCACCATCGCGGGCTTCGTCCAAGACGACCAAATCTCCGAAGAAAGCATCATGTTCCTAGCCACTGGCGTGGAGAAGAAAAAATGAGTGACAACAAACGCAGACATCTCCTGCAATGGCTATCCGCCTACGGCCCTTACCTCGCACTTGCTGCACTGCTTCTGCTCTGCTGCATTTCCAGCCCAGGTTTCCGCAAGCCGCAAAACCTCCTGAATATCACGCGTCAAGTCTCGTACAGCGGTATCATTGCCCTCGGCATGACCTTCGTCATCGTCGCGGGCGGCATCGACCTCTCGGTCGGCTCCCTTCTCGCCTTCGCGGGCACCCTCGGAATCCTCGCAATGAACGCCGTCGGGGACAGCTGGGGCGGTCTCTGCGTCGCCATCGTGGTCTCCCTGGGCGCAGGGCTTCTGGGCGGTGCCCTGAACGGCGCACTCATCAACGTCGGACGCCTGCCCCCCTTCATTGCAACCCTCGGAACCATGTCCATCTTCCGTTCCCTGACGCTACAAATTGCGCATGCCGGCACGCTTACCACCTCGAATCCCCACTACGGGGACATGGGCGGTGCCGTCTTCCTGGGACTCTCCCTCCCCTCGTGGTTCCTGTTTGTCTTGACTGCGCTCGGCGCCGCCATCCTCCAGCGGACGCGCTTCGGGCGACACGTCTGCGCGACTGGCTCGAACGAACGCGTCGCACGCTATGCCGCCATACGGACGCGCTGGGTGAGTTTTGCCACCTACGCGATGGTCGGCCTGCTGGCAGGTCTGAGCGGACTTCTGCTGGGGGGACGCCTGAGTTCCATCAGTTCCTCGACGGCGGGGCAGAGTTACGAACTGGACGCGATTGCGGCGGCCATCATCGGGGGGACTGCGATGTCTGGCGGGAAAGGTTCGCTGGCGGGCACGCTGGCGGGCGTCCTGATTCTGGGCATTATCGCGAACGTACTAGTGATGTGGGGTGTTTCTGCGAACCTGCAGGACACCGTCAAAGGCGTCGTCATCATCGCCGCCGTTCTTCTTCAACGCAAACCAGAAACCACCTAACCCAAGGAGTATTCCCATGAAGAAAGTGTTCTTGTCGATGCTGGCACTCGTTGCCGTGTTCCTTCTCGCCAGTTGTGGTAAATCGGACAACCGCAAGCACATCGGGATTTCGATTCCGAGCGCGGACCATGGTTGGACAGGCGGCGTGGTCTACTGGGCCGAACAGGCGAAGAAACTCCATCCCGAATACCAGATTTCCGTCGTCGCCGCCAAAGATGCCGCCGAACAGAACAACCAGATAGAGAACCTGCTGGCGCAGGGGCTGGACGCATTGGTGGTCCTCCCGCATGAACCCAGCCCGCTGACCGCCATCTGCGAACGCGTCGCCAAGCAGGGCGTCTACCTCGTCGTGGTGGACCGCAATTTGGACAAGCCCGTGCAAAGCCTCTCCGTTGTCGGAGACAATCCTGGTTTTGGCCGAGCGGGTGCCGAGGCACTCGTCAAGGCAATTGGCGGGCAAGGGAAGGTTGTGGTGATGGAAGGCGTGCTGTGCCAGGTCAACACGGACCGTGTCGAAGCATTTAAGAAAGTGATGGCGCAGAATCCCGGCATCACGGTTCTGGATTCACAGCCGACCGACTGGAACACCGAAAAGGCACTCAAACTCATGGAAAACTATCTGCAGAAATATCCGCAGATTGACGCTGTGTGGGCCGGGGACGACGACGTGCTGGTCGGTGCCCTCAAGGCCTACCAGGAATCGGGTCGCAAGGACGTTCGCGCCTTCATCGGCGGCGGCGGCTCCAAGACCATTGTCAAGCGCGTCATGGACAAGGATCCGCTGATTCCGTTCGATGTGACGTACCCGCCCCGCATGATCCTCAACGGCGTTGAAAACGCAATCAAGGGTCTCAAAGGCGAAATCCCCGAAGGTCAGAAGACCGTTGTGGTTCCGGCGGAGACCATTTCGCCTGAGAATGCGAAGGACTTCTACTATCCCGACTCCGTCTACTAGTCTACGATGGAAGAGCGAGACCAATTGCAACGGCTGGTGGAGGTCGTGAAGCGTCTGCGGGACCCGAAGACAGGATGCCCCTGGGATTCCGTGCAGACCAACGACAGCATCCGCAGGTATCTAGTCGAGGAGATGGGAGAATACCTGGACGCGCTGGAGGAGAAGGACTACCCCGAAATCCGTGAGGAACTCGGAGACCTTCTCCTGCAAGTCGTCCTCAACTCCCAAATCCTGGAAGACGAAGGACGTTTCGGAATCCAGGACGTTGCCAAAACCGTTGCAGACAAAATGGTTCGGCGGCATCCGCACGTCTTCGGGAACTCCGACGCGCACACCACCGAACAACTCCAGGCGCAATGGCTCGCCATCAAAAACGCAGAACCGGGAAACCAACACCGCACCTCCGCCCTGGACGGACTTCCGCGACACCTCCCCGCCCTCCAACGTGCGCAGAAACTCCTCGGCAAGGCCGCCAAGGCGAACCTCTCCTGGCAAGGACCCGAATGGCAGAAGGCCGCTGCCTCGCTAAATGCAGCAAGCACGCAACAGCAGTTCCAAGACGCCATCGGTCCCCTCCTGTTCTCCATCGTCGCCCTCTGCCGCGAACATGACGTGCAGGCCGAGGAGGCACTGCAGGCCACCATCGCGCAAGTCGCACGACAATTGCGCGAACAAGAACAAACCTCGACGACGCCATGATCCGCGACGCAACGGCACTGCAAGAACTCTGCAGCGACGCGGGCGCACTCGCCTCGGCAGTCGTCCTGCCTGACCCGGCCCTCCCCGCACGCCTCCATTCCCTCTTCCAACTCTGGGAAACACGGCACGGCGGTGCCCTCCCCTACATCGATACCAAACTCGACACCATCTGCGACCCGTTTGGGCACCGCCCCTGGGCGCGCGCCGCCCTCGTCATCGCCTTTCACGCACCGCCCGCAGATTCCCCGTTGCGCAATCTTCCACCAGCACGCACCGGCCGTCCCTCCGGCACCATCGCCGCCTACGCCCTTAAGGAAGATTATCACGTCGCAGGCAAACGCATCCTTCTCGACATCGCCTCCCGCATCGGTGCCACTCAAATCGAAACGTGCGTGGACGCGGGTCCCGTCCCCGAGGTCGAACTCGCCATCGCCGCCGGGCTCGGTTCCCGTGCACCCAACTGCATGGTGCATCTCGACGGTGCCGGGTGCGCCGCCAATCTTGCCATCCTCTTCACCGACCTACCCCTCCCCCGAATCCCCATCCCTGCCCATCCCGACTGTCCGCACTGCCTCCGCTGCCTCCAGGCATGTCAAAATCATGCCCTCTCCGCAGAGGGTCTGGATGTCCGCCGCTGCCGCAGTTACCTCTCGGGACAATTCCGGGGTCCTCTCTCCTGGGAACAGCAACTCCTCCTGCATGACACGCTCTTCGGATGCTCCGACTGCAGCCACGCCTGCCCCGACGACCCGGCACCCGCTTGCGCCCTCCGCGTCGATTGCCTCGCACTCCTCGAAATGCCGACCGCCGAACTTCGCCGTACCATCGCGGGAACCGCCATCGAACACTCTGGCACCACGCTTCTCAAACGAAACGCGGTCGCCATCCTCGGAACCCATTCCACACCTGACGAACGCAACACTCTCCGAAAAATAATTCTGCCGCTCTGCGCAAGCCCAACCATCCAACAAACCATCCAAAACTGGCCATGAAAAAACGCATCCGCAAAAAACACCATCTCCGCGAGTTCACCATCTTCGGATTCGAACTTTCTTTGGAACCGACTTCACGGGAACAGCAAGTCATAGATTCCCTGGGGCACGCCGTCATGGATTTGGTGGAACAACAGGGCTGGGAGTGCTACGGATTCTCGCTGGACTGCCTCTTTCTCTTCGAAGGGAAACCCGGTCTCGGTCTGCCTGACGCCAAAGACGCTTTCCTGTCGGCAGTGAAGGCACTTCCGCAGGTGGCTACCGTCAAGGCCGGGGAGACGGTCGACGCCTGGAAAGCCCTCCATTCCCACTGCGACTGCGGTTGCGAAGACGAGGATTGCGACTGCGAAGACAAGACCTGCACCTGCCACCATCACCATCACGAGTAATCTCCATGCCCTCCTCTACCCCCAATCCCGATACGGGTCTTGTCATCGCCGCAGGCGGTTTCGCCATGCGCTTCGGCAGCAACAAATTGTTCGCCGAACTCGCGCTACGCCCAGTCTTCTTGCACTCGCTGGCACGTCTCGCCCCATATGTCGCCCAAACCGTCCTGGTCGTGCCCGTAACGGCACACAATGAGTTTGTACAACATCTGCAGATGGCTGGACTGACAAATGTGACGATTGTAGATGGCGGACCGATTCGACAAGCTTCCGTGCTCGCAGGCGTGAAGGCACTCCGTCCAGAAATCACCTTGGTTGCCATCCAAGACGCCGCGCGTCCCCTCACCCCTGTGGACCTCCTGCAACGCTGCCTGGAGTCTGCACGGCAATTTGGTTCGGGAATCGCTGCGCACCAGGTCACGGATACCATCAAAGTGGTCTCTGCGGAAGGGATCATCCTCTCCACGCCCGACCGCAACACCCTCTGGGCCGCCGAAACCCCTCAGTGCTTCCGAAAAGACTGGCTCCTCGAAGCCTACGAAACCTGCCAGCAACAAAACATCGTCGTTACCGACGACGCGCAGGCCGTCCAACTCCTCGGACACTCCACGCGAATCGTCCCCAGCCAAACCCCAAATCTCAAAATTACCTATCAGGACGATTTGAAACTCGCCAACGCCCTTCTCGCAAATGAACCTTTTGCCTAAGAGGCAATTGCAATTCCCTCAACGATCTCGAATTATAAATCTTCCCCAAAAGGGTCTTCCAATCCCCTTGCAAACGAGGACCGAAACGAAAAAAAATGCCGGAAACGAAAAAAATCTAACAATCGCACTTGCCAAATCCTAGAAATGGGAGTATGTTTCATATTGAATGTTTGTCAATTAGGAACCTTCCAACAGAATTAGGTGAACGAGATGAGCGAAACTCAGAACTCCATCAAACTCAAACTGAAGACCACTGACACCAACCGTTTCAAGGTCGAACACAGTGCTGCGCAACAACCTGCCACTCCAGAGACGCACGCCCCTGGCGCGACGCAAGCCGCCCCCATCGCCGACCCCATCAGTCTCCGCGATTCCAGCACTGGCAAACTCAAGAAGATTGAGACGGGCAACACTGGCGCGGCCTCCATGGCCCCCGCCGCCGCTCCCACGGCGACCGTGCACCTCAAGGTCATCCAGAAACCCGCCGCCAAGGCACCGACTCCCTCCGCGGCCGGCACCATCAAACTCAATCTCCCCAAACCGGCAGCCGCCCCGGCAGCCGCACCGGCTCCCGCTCCTGCACAGGCAGAAGCCCCCGCAGCACCGGCAACCCCAGCGGCTCCCTCCGCCAGCGGCACCATCAAAATCAAGCCCATGACCCCGCCTCCCGCAGGCGCAACCAGCGGCACAGGCAGTTCCATCAAACTCAAGTCACCGGCACCGGCCGAGCCAGCACCCGCCGCAGCACCGAAACCCGTCACCCCCGCTTCGGGCAGTGGTCAGAAAATCCAACTCAAGTCCGCCGGTGCCACGCAGGCAGCGCCCCCCCCGCCGTCCGCACCCAAGGCACCCGAGTCCCCCAAGCCCACGCTTGAGAAGAAGCCCGCCGCCCCCGGAGCAGCACCTGCCCCCATGCCCATGCAGGCAACCGCCGAAGCCAAGCCCAGCGTCCTCGTTGGAATCGGCATGATTGTCGCAACCCTCGCCCTCATCGCGGCCACCGTCTTCGACGTTCTCCTCCTACTCGAACAACAGTAGGTCTCCCGCATTCGCTCCCAGGTGCGTGCTACCATGCGGTTTTGCAGGCCGCCCCCCGCGCGGCCAGACACCAGGGCCAAAAGCACTGAAAGGACGAAAAGGATAGGCACTCCAAACCTTCCTTTTCGTCCTTTTTGTCTTTTTTGTCTCCCAACCGGTTCCCTCCTCCCCCGTCCAGTCGAAAAATGTCATGAAAAAGGAGATTTTTTGAACAACGAAACGCGAAACCAGATAGTATAGTAAAGAAACGGTTATTATTCAGAACCCCGGTTCATGGTAATGATTTTGAAACACTTTCTTCCACAAAATACACAAAATACGCAAAAATATTGGATACACCTGTCTCTTCAAAAGGTTCTAAAGAACCGTTGCTTCC
>JAFRLI010000286.1 GCA_017431255.1 Victivallales bacterium | reverse complement strand
GGCTTTGCTGCGGGCTTCACGGGCTTTGCAGTAGCAACGGGCTTTGCTTCCGTTTTTGCAGGCTTTGCTGCGGTTTTTGCAGAAGCGGGCTTTGCCTCCGCTTTCACGGTTTTCGCAGGAGAAGCGGGCTTTGATTCCGTTTTCACGGGCTTCGCAGGCTTTTCAGCGGGCTTTGCAGGAGCGGCGGGCTTTGATTCCGCTTTCACGGGCTTCGCAGGCTTTTCAGCGGGCTTCGCAGGCTTTTCAGCGGGCTTCGCAGGTGCTGGTTTCACCTCCGTTTTGGGGGACTTTTGGTCCTTAGTTGCCCCCTTGGGTGGCACGTTCTCCTTGTCGGGGGTGTTTTCTACGCCAGAGACGGTAGCATGGAGTGCTTGTAAGCGCTCCTTTTGCATCTCTTTTCGACTTTCTTCTGTTTTTTCTGGCGATTTTTGTCTTCCTGCTTTCGCTTTTCGGCATTTGCGATGGCTTCTTCCTGGCTGGGAGCGTCATGCGTAACGGGTGCCGGGGCGGTTTTCGGCTGGTTCTTCTTTTTGGCGTGAAGTTCAGCGGCGAAGTCGTCGATGGAGTTATCGGAACCGGGGGCAGGATTCACGGCTGGCGGTTGTGCAGGAGCTTGCGGCTCTGTTTCGTCAGGAGCAACGATTGGCGGTTCACTAGGCAGTGCAACTGGGGAAACTCCGGGGGTCTGCTTGGCGGCCTGCTTCTCCATTTCGATGGCGAGAGCCTGCTGCATGGTGGCGTTGCGTTCTTCGCGGGCGCGAGCACTTTCCTCTGCGAGAGCGCGTTCACGCTCCAGGGGAGTCATGGCTGCCAGACGGGCACGGCGTTCCTCTTCGCTGTCGAGTTTCGGCTTGCGTTCGACGATGATGGTCTTCACCGAAGATTCATCGGAATCCCAGTCGATTTCATCATCGCTCTTTTCGACGCCTTCCTCGTAGCCTTCTTCCGGTTCGCCAATGGTCTGCAGAATGCCGTCTTCCTCCAGGAGTGCCTTCAATTTGTCCAGTGCCTGGTTTTGGATTTGGCGGACGCGTTCGCGTGTCCTGCCGATGGTTTGGCTGACCTCTTCTAGGGTTTTGGTGCGTTCGCCGTTGAGTCCGAATCGCAACTCAAGAATGCGGCGTTCGCGTTCCTCGAGTTTGCTGGTGAGGGTTAGCATGTGGGTGAGCGTTTCCTCGTCCTGGACGAGTTCATCGGGCGCGGTGCTTTTTTCATCGGGGATGATGTCGCGATATTCGCCGTCTTCACCGTGCTGGATGGGTTCGTGGAGGGAAATGGTCGTGGCCTTTCCCAGGACCAGTCCCATCACGGTACGTTCCGTCAAATTGACTTCAGAGGCGATTTCGTTGTTGGTGGGGTCGCGTCCCAGTTGTTCGGCGAGTTTTGCCTTGGCGGCCTGGATTTTGCTGATTTTGCTGGCGGATTGCACAGGGATGCGGATGGTACGCGCCTGGTTTGCCAGAGCACGCCGCATGGATTGCTTAATCCACCAGGCGGCATAACTGGAAAGTTTGGCACCCTTGGAGGGATCGAACTTTTCCACCGCGCGCATCAACCCGATGTTGCCTTCGGAAATGAGGTCGAGCAACGGAAGTCCCAGTCCTTTGAAGTCGTGGGCGATTTTGACCACAAGACGGAGGTTGCTGCGGATGAGTTTTTCGCGGGCATGCTCGTCGCCTGTTTTGATTCTGGCGGCCAGCTCGATCTCTTCCTGAGGCGATACGAGGGGAAACTGCCCGATGTTCTGCATGTACAGTTTCATCGTGTCGTTATCAGAACCCATAGATGTATCTCCATATTGAATTGCAATTGTGTTTCGGTCGCGAAGAAGCGTGCACATGCGTGCATGGCGACCAGGGGCGCATCGGTTTGGGAAAACGGATGCGAGAGGGGGAGACCGTCAAGGAGACGGTCTCCCGAATGGGAAAAAACGGGATTGGTTGTGCGAATGGTCTACCAACTTATACGCCTAAGAAAAGGGAGACCTTTCAGAAGAACGGAAACAATTATGGAGTTGAAGGAAGAACGGGTGCCTCCACGGGAGCGGCGGGGATCGCGGGCATCGGCTCTTCCACAGGAGCCGGCACGTTCACAGGAATGGCAGGCGCTTCCGGGGCGGCGACGGGCTGCGCCGGGGCGACGACGGGCTGCGCCGGGGCGACGGCCGGGGCTTCCACAGGTGCCGGAGGAGTCACGGGAGCGGGTGGCGGGGTCGCCGGTGCTGGCGCGGGAGCCGCTTTCTTCTGGACCGGAGCCGGGGTTGCCTTCGGGGGCAGAATGCCGGCGACGGGCTTCGCTTGCGGGGCGGCTGCGACGGCGACGACGTTCAGTTTCTGACCGATGTAGATGCGGTTCGGATCCTTCAGCTTGGGATTCCAGGCCTTCAAATCCGCTTCCGAAACGTGCAGTTTCTTGGCGATTTTCGCCAGGGAATCGCCGGCCTGGACGACGTAGATTCCGTCAGCGGGGATGGTGGCGGCGGCGGGCTTGGCCGGTTGCTTGGCGGTAGTGGCTGGAGCGGCTTTGGCAGTTGTTTTGGGGACGGGACGGGGACGAGGCGACTCAAGCGCACTGTCGGGGATGATGAGAACCTGTCCTTCCTTGATGACGTTCGAGTTGGTCAGGTTGTTGACGCGAGCCAACTCCGCGCTGGAAACGCCGTACTGGTAGGCAATCTGCCCGAGGTAGTCACCTTTCTTGACGACGTATTTGCGCTGCTGTTTGGCAGGTTTGCCTGCCGCTGCTGGCGGCTCATAGGTGCCGGAAGCCTTGACCGGGGTCTTCTTGGCAATGGGCTTGCTCTGCTTGGGTTGCTTGACAGGGCGCGCGGGGGCGGGTTCTGCCGGAACGAACGTCGGTGCGCCAGTGGTGGCCGCCGGGGCGGGAATGAAGGCGGGCGCGGGATCCACGGACGGCTGGGCGAAGGACGGACCGGTAGGGAACGGCATTTCCGCCGGCTTGGTGCTGCGGCGTGCGTCTTGCGCGGTGCGATACGCAGGCGGGATGACGTCGCGGTCGCCCATCAGGTCGAGGACGATCTTGCGCTTAGGTTGCTGCTGTTGCTTGGTACGGCAGCCAGTGACGGCGACGGCGACCGTCAGCGTCAGTCCGGCCAGGCAGAGGTTGCTGGTGGTGAGGAACTTGCTCATCTTTCTCTCCTTGGGAAGTTAGGGGGTGAAGGTTAGGGAATCAACTCGAAATGGCTTGTGCGCCGAGTTCCAGCGCCGCCTCGCGAAAGGCGTTGCCGCGCTCGGCATAATTGGGAAACATATCCATGCTCGCACAGGCTGGCGACAGCAGGACCACGCCACCTTGCGGAAGGGCGGCAGTCGCGGCTTTGACGGCCTGGTGCATGTTGTCGCACAGAGACGCATGCACGACCGTTCCCCAACTCTGGAGCAGACGGTATTTGCATTGGCCGATCAGAGCGACAAAGCAGACGTGCTTGCGAAGGGACGGGAGCACCTCGGAGAGGTCGCACCCCTTGTCCAGTCCGCCAGCGATGAGGGCGATGGGGAGTTTGCGTTCGGAAACGACATCCAGGGCCTTGAGCAGGGCGTCGCCATCGGTTGCCTTGGAATCGTCAAGGTATGTGATGGAATCCTTGCGAGCGACGGGTTGGAGGCGGTGCGGTCCAGTGTGGAAGGTGGTCAAGTGCTTGGCCATGGAACGGACGGGAAGCCCTGCCGCGTCGAGCAGCGCAAGTGCGGCGAGGGCATTCTCGTAATTGTGCGCTCCCGCAAAGGGAAGTTGGTTGAGGGGCACGAGGCTACTGGCGTCCAACGCGCGGAAGAGGGCACCATTGGCGACCGTATAGTCGGCGTGGAGTTCGGGATTTGCGGAGAAGGTCAGGGTATTTCGTCCGGCAAGTGCCTCGCGGACCTGTGGGGTCTGGAGGGTTGCGGCGTTAATGACGGGACGCGAAGCGTGCGGATTGCCACGGAAAACGGCGAGTTTGTGGCGCGTGTAGGTTTCCATGGTACCGTGGCGGTCGAGGTGGTCCGGGGTGATGTTGAGGAGCGCGGAAGCCGTGGGACGGAACTCGGCGGGATGCTCCATCTGGAAGGAACTGATCTCGGCGACAATGAAGTCGTAGGATTCCTTGGAGGCCGCGACATCAGAGAGGGGCAGCCCGATATTGCCGGCTGCGATGGAACGGTATCCGGATTGTTGCAGGAGGTGTTGGGTCATTTCGACGGTTGTGGTCTTGCCGTTGGTTCCCGTGATGGCAAGAATGGGGGCACGGCAGAACGAGGCACCGAAGGAGACTTCGCTCAGGCAGGGAACGCCCAGGGAACTGGCAAGGCGCCCTAGCGGGGAGAGCAGGGGAATGCCTGGGCTGAAGACCACCAGGTCGCAGGTGCCTTTCCAGCGCAATGCTTCCTCGCCGGTGAGAGTGTCAGAACAGAGGGAATGCAGTTCCGCAAGACGCGCTTCCGAGAAAGTGCCGGAATCAAGAAGGATGGGACGCGCCCCATGGCACAGGGCCAGGCGAAGGACCGCAAGGCCACTCGCACCCGCACCCAAAATCAAGATTGTCTTCCCGGATATTTCCAACATTTTCAACAAAACCTCAGCACCAAGGCACAATTATCCTAATTTAATGACAATGAATGTCAAATGTAATATAACGGAAATGTGGGAAAAGTCAACCAACGCTTTTGACGAAAATAACGAATGACCTGAAAAAATATTGGATTGGCATCAGACAGAAGGGACTCCCGCGCGGGCATCGCTGTCGCAGGAGTCCCTTTGTAGTCATCGGAACCAGAGAGATCAATAGAAAATTCTTTTGAAGTCCACAGAACACACAGAGCTGTTTGTATGCGCTACGAACGGGCAAACACTTGATATAAAAACAAAATACAAGGTGCAAGCCGCCGCGAAGCGGCGGATTGCGCTTTGTATTTTGTTTTTATATCAAGTGTTTGCCCGTTCGTAGCGCATACAAACAGCTCTGTGTGTTCTGTGGACTTCAAAAGAATTTTCTATTGAT